>CAMVDC010000016.1 GCA_947166155.1 uncultured Prevotellaceae bacterium
AGCCGAGGGCATACACTGCATCTGCTACAACTTCATGCCAGTGCTCGACTGGGCACGCACCGACCTGCAGCACGTCAACCCCAACGGAGCTACCAACCTCTACTTCAACTATGCCGAGTTTGCATACTTCGACATCTACATCCTCAAGCGCGAAGGAGCACGCGAGGAGTGGGCACAGTTCCGCTTCCCGGCAGGTGTGGGCGAAGGACGTAACGTGTTGGCCGAATGCGACGAAATGGCCAAGACCATGACACCCGAGAAGGAACACGCACTGGTCGAGACCATCATCATCAAGACACAAGGATTCGTGTCGGGCAACTTCAGCGAAAACGACGAAGCACCGATACAGAAGTTCCGCGACTTCCTCAGCCTATACAAAGGCATCGACAAGGCACAGCTGCGCGCCAACATGAAATACTTCCTCGAAGCCATCATGCCTACATGCGAGGAATACGACATGAACATGTGTGTACACCCCGACGACCCACCAATCGAGATACTGGGTCTGCCGCGCATCGTACGCACCGAGGACGACATACAATGGATGCTCGATGCAGTGCCCAACAAGCACAACGGCCTCACATTCTGTGCCGGAAGCCTATCGGCTGGTGCATACAACGACGTGGTGGCACTGGCAAAGAAATTCGCAAGCCGCACACACTTCGTACACCTGCGTTCATGCCACATATTCCCTAACGGCGACTTCACCGAAGCAAGCCACCTGGGAGGACGTGCAGACCTCATAGAACTGTGCCGCATATTCGAAAAAGAAAATCCAAAACTGCCGATGCGAGTCGATCACGGACTCACATTCACCGACCAGCCAGGCGGCATCATGGACGAAAGCAGCCACGGCCACAATGCAGGCTACACTCTGCTCGGACGCATGTTTGCCATGGGACAGGTGCAAGGCATACTCGCCACCGTGGACCGCGAATTGGGAATAGAATACAAGCAACCAGGATTCTTCGATTAATTATGAAACTAAACGATATATTCACCGGCAACTACAACGCTGCCGAATGGGAAGCCAAAGGTTATGAGCTCCCAAAGTTTGACATAAAGGCCGTGCGCGAAAAGACAGCCAAGGAACCCACATGGGTACACTTCGGCGGAGGCAACATATTCCGTGCCTTCCCGGCTGCAATACTCAACGACGCACTCAACACAGGCAAGTACGACCGCGGAGTGATTGTGGCCGAGACATTCGACTTCGAAGTCATCGACAAGGCCTACACCCCCTACAACAACCTCTCGCTCTACGTAAGCCTCTGCTCCGACGGCAACATCGAGAAGAAAGTCATCGCAAGCATCACCGAAGCACTCAAGGCCGACCAGCAATTCAGCGACTGGCAGCGACTCGTCGAGATATTCCAACAGCCAAGCCTGCAGATGATATCATTCACCATCACCGAGAAAGGCTACACCTACAACGACGCCGACCTGGCACGCGGCATGAACCCCGTGCTCGCCATGGGCAAAGTGTGCGCACTGCTCTACGAGCGCTTCAAGGCAGGACGTCTGCCACTCACCGTGCAGTCGATGGACAACTGCTCGCACAACGGCGACAAAGTCAGGAGCGGAGTCATGGCATACGCCCAACGATGGGTGAACGACGGATTGGTGCCTGCCGAATTCCTCGACTACCTGAACGACGAGACCAAGATAACATTCCCATGGTCGATGATCGACAAAATCACACCACGCCCACACGAGCGAGTGAAAGAAATGCTGGCTGCCGACGGATTTGAGGACAACGACTACATCGAAACCGAGAAGCACACCTTCACCGCACCATTCGTCAATGCCGAGGAAGTGCAGTATCTCGTCATCGAAGACAACTACACCAACGGCCGTCCACCACTCCACCTCGGCGGAGCACTCTACACCACACGCGAAACCGTTGACAAAGTGGAGACCATGAAGGTGACCACATGCCTCAATCCACTCCACACCGCAATGGCAATCTATGGCTGCATGTTGGGCTACACACTCATCAGTGCCGAGATGAAAGACGAAGACCTGCGTCCGTTCATACAGAAGATAGGCTACATGGAAGCCATGCCAGTAGTGACCGACCCCGGTGTCTTGAACCCCTACGAGTTCATCGGAGCCGTCATCAACCGCCGACTGCCCAACCCATTCATGCCCGACGCACCACAACGCATCGCCATGGACACCAGCCAGAAACTGCCTATACGATTTGGGGAGACACTGAAGAAATACATAGCACGAGGGCTCGACAAGTCGAACCTGGTGCTCATACCACTCACACTGGCAGGATATGCACGCTACCTGAAAGGCATCAAGGACGACGGAACACCATTCGAACCATCGCCCGACCCACTGCTCGCCGAGCTGCAAGCCATCGTGGCACCACTCGAAGTTGGCAAGAAAGACCAAGACTACAGCTGTCTGAAACAACTCTACAGCCGTAAAGACATCTTCGGAGTTGACCTCTACGAAGCAGGACTGGGCCAACAAGTGGAAGGCATGGTGAAGGAACTCTATGCAGGCAACGGAGCCGTGAGAGCTACACTCCACAAATATGTAGTGGCAAGATGACAGAATGAAGGAAAGTTGTTAAGACAAAGTTGTTAAGACAATGAAACGCACATTCTACATAACAACGACAAGACAATGAAACGCACATTCTACATAACAATGGCAACATTCATCTGCCTGTTCCTCTGCTCGTGCGACATGTCGCTCAACAGGGGAGACCTTGTAGGCCGATGGACACAGGTGAGCATAGAGAGCCGGATAGACAGCGGCGAACCCGAACTGACCAACGAACCAGTACTCTGGACCTTCAACGACGACATGACCTACGCCATCGCCGACGAAGAACAGACCGAAACGGGACAATGGGACATGGGGGACAGCATTCTGACACTAACATTAGTGAACGAAGGCGACACGCTGCAGACATGCTATCAGGTCATTGCCTGCGAGAACGACACACTTATGTGGACCGCCGAAACACAATCGGACTACGGACTCATAAGCGAAACCACAACCCTAACAAAGATTAAATGATACAAAACATCCTCGAAATAGTAAATCCGCAACTACCGCAATATGCCGACTTCCAGGAGTGGCTGCAAGATACCAGCTACTACGAGATGATATTCAAGGGACTGCTCATCGGCATCATAGCATCGGCACCGATGGGACCTGTAGGAATACTCATCATACAACGCACAATGAACAAAGGCCGATGGGAAGGCTTTGCAACCGGCGTGGGTGCAGCGTTGTCCGACGTCATATATGCCATCATCACCGGACTCGGAGTGAAGTTCGTGACCGACACCATCGAGAATCCACGCATAGCACTGTGGATAAAGATTGTGGGCAGCATACTGCTCTTCGCATTCGGCGTATATACATTCCTGTCGAAACCCAAAGAAGCGCCACGGCCCATAAAGCGCAACAAAGGCACACTGCTGCAAAACTTCCTCACTGGCTTTGCCGTCACATTCTCCAACCCACTCATCATCTTCCTCTTTGTAGCCACATTCGCCATGTTCTCCTTCATCATCGTCGAGAACGTGATAGCACAGATACTGGGCTACATAGCACTGGTGGCAGGAGCTCTGCTGTGGTGGTACGGCCTGACGTGGCTGGTCAACAAAGTGCGCAACAACTACAACATACGCATCATCTGGGTACTCAACCGAGCCATAGGCATTGCCGTCATCATAGTGGCTGCACTCATGATGGTATATACACTGACAGGACACTCAATCGACCTGTCGGAATTTAAGCTACCACTATCGTAGAGAGAACACAAAACAAGCACATGAACGAACAAGAGATAAGCCGGCGACGCACCTTCGCCATCATAAGTCACCCTGACGCAGGAAAGACAACCCTCACCGAGAAGTTGCTCCTATTCGGCGGACAGATACAGGTGGCAGGTGCTGTGAAATCAAACAAGATAAAGAAGACAGCCACATCCGACTGGATGGACATCGAGAAACAACGTGGTATCTCGGTCAGCACATCGGTCATGGAGTTCGACTACCGCGACTATAAAGTCAACATACTCGACACCCCAGGCCACCAAGACTTCTGCGAAGATACATTCAGAACACTCACCGCTGTGGATTGCGCCATCATCGTGATCGACGGAGCAAAGGGTGTGGAGGCACAGACACGCAAACTCATGACCGTGTGTCGAATGAGAAAGACACCAGTCATCGTGTTTATAAACAAGATGGACCGCGAAGGACGCGACCCGTTCGACCTGCTCGACGAGGTGGAAGCCGAGCTGCAAATCAAGGTGCGCCCACTATCGTGGCCTATCAACCAGGGACAGCGATTCAAAGGCGTATACAACATCTACGAGCAACGCCTCAACCTCTTCACACCCAACAAGCAGATGGTGACCGAAAAGGTGGAAGTGGATATCAACAGCAACGAACTCGACGAGCGAGTGGGCAGCGAGGATGCACAGAAACTGCGCGACGACCTCGACCTCGTCGAAGGTGTATATCCAGAGTTCGACGTCAACACCTACCTCGCAGCCGAAGTGGCACCCGTGTTCTTTGGCTCGGCTCTCAACAACTTCGGTGTGCAGGAACTGCTCGACTGCTTCGTCGAGATAGCACCAAGTCCGCGACCAACACAAGCCGAGGAGCGAACCGTAGAGCCTACCGAGCCTAAGTTCACCGGATTCATATTCAAGATAACAGCCAACATCGACCCCAACCACCGCTCGTGTACTGCATTCTGCAAGGTGTGCTCAGGTAAGTTTGTGCGCAACGCACCATATCTGCACACACGTCAAGGCAAGACAGTGCGATTCTCGTCGCCTACGCAGTTCATGGCACAAAAGAAAAGCACCATCGACGAAGCATACCCAGGCGACATCGTGGGTCTGCCCGACAATGGAATATTCAAGATTGGCGACACACTGACCGAAGGCGAGCTGCTGCACTTCAAAGGTCTGCCGAGCTTCTCGCCCGAGATGTTCAAATATATCGAGAACACCGACCCGATGAAGACCAAACAACTGGCCAAGGGTATCGACCAACTCATGGACGAAGGTGTGGCACAGATGTTTATCAACCAGTTCAACGGCCGCAAGCTCATCGGCACCGTAGGTCAGTTGCAGTTCGAGGTAATACAATACCGCCTCGAAAACGAATACAACGCCAGTTGCCGTTGGGAACCCGTAAGCCTCTACAAAGCCTGTTGGATAGAAAGCGACGACGACGCAGAGCTCGATGCCTTCAAGAAGCGCAAGTATCAATACATGGCTAAAGACCGAGATGGCCGCGATGTCTTCCTGGCCGACTCCAACTACGTGCTGCAAATGGCCCAGCAGGACTTCAAGCATATAAAGTTCCATTTCACCAGCGAGTTTTAATTAAGATTATAGGAAAACCTAGGAGCGCCTAGGAAAACCTAGGAGTGCCTAGGAAAACCTAGGAAAACCTAGGAAAGCCTAGGAGTACCTAGGATTACCTAGAAATTCCTAGAAATTCCCAAGCCCCCTCCTCCCAACCCCAATCTAAAATAGAATCAATGCTACAAGACGAAGTAAAAACAGCTATAGACATAATGAAGAAAGGCGGAGTGATACTCTACCCCACCGATACTGTATGGGGCATCGGCTGCGATGCCACGAACCCCGAAGCAGTGAAACGCGTGTATGAGATAAAACGCCGCGACGATAGCAAGGCACTTATCTGCCTGGTCGATAGCGAGGCACGCCTGTCGCGCTATGTGCGCAATGTGGCCGAAGTGACATGGGACATGATTGAATTGGCTACACGGCCACTCACCGTCATCTTCGACAACGTGACAGGACTGGCTCCCAACCTTATTGCCGCCGACGGCAGTGCAGGACTGCGCATCACACAAGAGGAGTTCTCGAAGGAGTTGTGCTTCCGATTCCAGAAGCCAATAGTATCTACCAGTGCCAACATAAGCGGCGAACCAACTCCTGCTACATTCGATGAGATAAGCGACGAGATAAAAAATGCTGTCGATTATGTCGTGAAGTACAACCGCCGATGCAAGGAGAAACACAAACCATCGAGCATAGTGAAGATCGATGCATCGGGTAAGTTCCAGATTATACGCGAATAAGTAATATGCAAAAGTTCTCTATACTTCGACGCCAGGCACAAATCATCCGCTTCGTTGCCGACTGGATAAAAGGCGATCACACCAATCGTCCGATTGTGTTGATGCTAAGCCTCATTGTGGGCTTATGCTCGGGTCTGGCTGCATTTGTATTGAAATACCTTATCGAGGTAATAAAGGACTTGCTAACAAATCAATTCAGCCTGTCAGAGACCAATGGCTTATACCTCATCTATCCAGCAATAGGCATTTTGCTCACCAGCCTGTTTGTGCGCTATGTGGTGAAAGACGACATAAGTCATGGAGTGACGAAAATACTGTATGCCATATCGCGCAAACGTGCTCGCATCAAGTCACACAACCGCCGGTCGAGCATCGTAGCCAGTTCCATCACCATCGGCTTTGGTGGTTCGGTCGGGGCCGAGGCACCTATAGTTCTTACGGGTTCCGCATTCGGTTCCGTACTTGGCAAGCGCTTCAACCTGCCTGCCAACACCGTGATGTTGCTCGTGGGCTGTGGTGCTGCTGGTGCTGTGGCTGCCATATTCAAGGCTCCGATAGCAGGAGTCATGTTTGTGCTCGAGGTGTTGATGCTCGACCTCAACATGGCATCGTTGTTGCCATTGCTGGTCACATGCCTTACTTCGGTTTGTGTGTCATACATACTCTACGGCACTCAATCGATGTTTGAGTTCAATCTCGACAAGCCATTCACTATCGACATCGTGCCCCCGTGCATATTGCTGGGCATCATCTGCGGATTGGTTTCGCTTTATTTCACTCGCACTATGAACTGGTTTGAAGGTATTTTCGGCAAGATGCCGAGCCGGTGGGCCAAGTTTGTGGTGGGAGCCTTGGTGTTGGGTACACTTATCTACTTCTTCCCAGCCATGTATGGCGAGGGATATGATGTGATATCCCAGTTGCTGGGCAATGCCAATCCGTCGGACATCATGCACAACACACTCTTCTACGGCTACCACAGTTCGCTGCTTATATACTTAGGGTTGGTGCTCATCTTCAAGGTCTTTGCCACCACGGCCACCAATGGCGGCGGCGGATGCGGTGGTGTGTTTGCCCCCACCCTGTTTCTTGGATGCATTGCGGGCTTCATCTTTGCCAACTTATGGGATGGTTCGCTTAGCCTATACATGGGCGACAGCGGTTTTCTCTCGCCCAAGAACTGCGCACTCTTCGGCATGGCTGGACTCATGTCGGGTGTGATGCATGCCCCGCTCACCGGCATCTTCCTCATCGCAGAACTCACTGGCGGCTACGACCTCTTCGTGCCTCTCATGATTGTGTCGGTTGCATCATACCTCACTATCAACACATTCGAGCCTCACAGCATCTATGCCATGCGACTGGCACGCAAGGGCGAACTCATAACCCACGATAAAGACCAAGCCATACTCACCATCATAAACCTGAAGTCGCAGATTGAGACCGACTACAAGCAGGTGGAGCCCGATATGGACCTCGGACAACTGGTGAAGGTCATCACGCATGCACATCGCAACATATTCCCTGTGACCGACCACCATGGTAAATTCCTTGGGGTGGTGACGCTCGATTCGGTACGTCAGTACATTTTCCGTCCCGAACTCTATCACCGCTACACCGTGGCCACTTTCATGAAAGACCCGCCAGCACTGCTCAACACCAACGACACGTTGAAGATTGCAACCCAGAAGTTTGACGAGACTCACGCATGGAACCTGCCAGTGGTTGACGACACACACCAGTTCCTCGGTTTCGTTTCGCGCTCGGGATTGTTCAACTCCTACAGGGAAGTGCTGGTCAATTTCAGTGCTGAATAAAGAAGTACAAGACTGCCCCTCTCTCCTGCCATTCCCCTTTATGGAAAATTATGGAAATGGAGAGCCATCAGGGAGCAGATGTTTCGCTATCAATTATAAGTTTTAATTATTGATTTTTCATTTTGAAAAGTATGACAAAGGACAATTTGCGAATAGTATATATGGGCACTCCCGAGTTTGCTGTGGAGAGCCTGCGATGCCTGGTCGAGGGCGGATACAATGTAGTTGGGGTCATCACCATGCCCGACAAGCCCATCGGGCGTCATGGCAGTGTGCTACAAGCAAGTCCCGTGAAGCAGTATGCCGTGGAACACGGACTGCCGGTGTTGCAACCCGAGCGACTGAAAGACCCCGAATTTGTGGAGCAGTTGCGCGCGTTGAATGCTGATTTACAGATAGTAGTAGCATTCCGTATGTTGCCCGAAGTGGTGTGGAGCATGCCACGACTCGGCACATTCAACCTCCATGCATCGTTGCTGCCACAGTATCGCGGTGCTGCACCTATCAACTGGGCTATCATCAACGGAGAGAAGGAGACCGGCATTACTACATTCTTCCTGAAACATGAAATCGACACAGGAGCCATCATCGACCAAGTGCGCATTCCAATAGGTCCTGACGACACGGCTGGCATCATCCACGACCGCCTCATGGAACTTGGCGGACAACTGGTGGTGAAGACTGTAGACAGCATTATCGATGGCACACTGCACACCACCGAGCAAGAAACCCTGGCTGCCGATACTGAACTGCATCCTGCACCAAAGATATTCAAGGAGACATGCCAGATAGACTGGACATGGAGCAAGGAGCAAATCCACAACTTCGTGCGCGGACTTTCGCCATACCCCGGTGCATGGACCAACCTAATACATAACGGAATCGAGACCACACTCAAGATTTTCAAGACACACATCGTGGCTGAAACACATGCTGATCATAACCCTGGCACACTGCTTGAGGTCGAAGGCCAACTGTGCGTATCGCTGCCACAAGGACTGATAGTGCTCGACGAAGTCCAACTGGCAGGCAAACGTCGCATGTCGGCATCGGATTTCATGCGCGGATTCCACCTCGATTCATCGTCGCATGTGGTCTGACAACAAGCAAAAAGCACGTTTATGCGGCTAAAAAGCATGCAAAACGTCATTTTTATCATAAAAAACTTGCACATTAAGAAAAACTTTACTTAATTTGCAATCTCAAATCAAATAAAAACATAGTTAACAACCACACAAAAACCGTTATTGCCTATCGAAAAAACATTACGCTAACAAAACAAACAAAGGCTAATGGATACAACCATCACCCCGACTGATGAACAATTGGTCAGTCAATATATCGAGGGCAATAACGAAGCATTCAACATCCTGCTGTCGCGCTACGAAGGCAAGGTGTTTACTTACATCATGCACTTCACCCGCAATCGTGAAGTGACCGAAGACCTCTTCCAAGACACATTCATGCGCGTAATCACCACTCTGCGTTCGGGTCGATACACCGAGCAGCAGAAGTTTGCGCAGTGGCTTATGCGAATAGCCCACAATCAGGCCATCGACTTCCTGCGACAGTCGCAGGGCGAAAACACTGTAAGCGAGGACGAAACACCCACGTCGCTGTTCAACGACATGCGAATTGCCGACACCAACAATGCCGAACAGCAGATTATGGAGCAGGAAGACCTGGGACAAATGGACTACATCATACACCAACTCCCTGCCGCTCAGCAGGAAATCATACGATTGAGATACTACGACGACCTCAGTTTCAAGGAGATAGCCGAAAAGCTCAACATAAGCATCAACACGGCTTTAGGACGTGTGCGCTATGCACTCATCAACCTGCGCCGACTTGTGTCGCAAACCAACATAAGCATCGCATCGTAGCACGAGACACGAAATACTCTTTTTTCGTCAACGTCCCCGGCCATCGGGCGATGCATCAACAACAATGCCGACAGACCAAAATCAATGGTTTGCCGGCATCTTTTTTGGGGGATGAAGAAACACGCACACAGATACCTGTGGAGGGGTCGGAAAATGAGTGCGCACTTTCGGGGTCGCGAGTGCGCACTCGCGGGCCTGTGACTGCGCACTCTCGGGCCTGCGACTGCGCACTCGCAAATTCGAATAACCGTAGTCATAAAAAATTGATATAACAAAAGGTGGAGGTTTCAATATATGGATGGCAGTGCAATAACACTTGGTACACTTCTTGAATAATAATCATTATTAATGTATTGCTAAAAACACTACCAAACAATGTGTGACTTAAAGCACTACCAGACTATAATTAAACAATAAGTGCGCAATCGTAACATTTCGACTGCGCACTCATTATGCTTACTCAATATGGACATCAGGTCAGCGCACAAGCACTTTCTTGCCATCTACCACGTATATTCCTGCTGCCGGAGTTCCAACCACTCGGCTACCTGTGATGGTGTAAATACCCCGGCGTGACGACGAAACATTTTCATCGGCACTGATACCATCGATGGCACTCGACGGACTTACATAATCGGCTGTAATGGTGAACATGACAGGCAGTGGCATGCGGCCGTATTTCATCACCATGCGAATCGACAACTGACGTGCAGCTCCGTTGTAAGTAGCTGAAAACGAAATCCCTGTCACGGTTTTCTCCTCTCCATCCGCTACAATCGTCTCACTGAATGTCTGTTCGGCAAACTCGGCATTATGGGTCGTCATGTTGAAGGCAAACTTGGCGCCATGAATTGTGAACGACGGAATGGTGTAGTTGAGTGCTTCGTAGGTAAGAGACGGGATGGTGATATCGGCTTCTGTGCCGCTTGTCATCATAAACAGGATGGTGTCGCTCTCATTGTCCTGCCATGCATCCATCGACTCAACGCCGAAATGCGAAGGACCAGCAAAAGTCATGACCGAGTGTGGTTGGGCAATCAGCCCTGTTGTCATACAAAAGAGTATGGCCGAAAGAGTAATGATTTGTTTCATCTGTGTAGTTATTTTATGTTTAGTTTTATATCTATACCAAATTGTAGTGGACGGCCATGCTGGCTGAATGCGTGGTTGGCCGACTCGAAGTAGAATGTATCGTAGTGTGTATCAGTCAGGTTCTTGCCCCACAGAGTGACTGTAGCCCTCTCCGTGTGCAACATGAGACGTGCGCCAAGTGTGGCATACAGCGGTTGGCTGTGGTCGTTGGCCTCAGTCCAATATATTCGACCTGCGGCTTGGGGGTTGGCACCAATGCTGATGGCTTGCAACCATGAGGGACGTGCCAACTGCCATGAGTAGGATGCATCGAGGTTCATGGTGTGCATTGGGGCAAACGGGATGTGGTTGCCATTGTAGTTTGCAGCCGTTCCGTCGTCGTATCGGGTGAAAGTAGAATGTGTGAAGCCATAATTTGCAGCCACCTGTAAATGCATATCGGGAGCATATCTCACCGATGCCTCGGCTCCGATGCTGCGGCTGCGACCTGCATTGACCATCATGCGGCCAAGACCGGAGTCGGCAAAGCGCGCAATCTGCTGATTATGTGTAAGCATGATGAATGCAGCGGCATCGGCTGTGAGCGAATGATCGAGCAGGTTGAGGTGTGTTCCAGCCTCGAAACTCCATGTGTATTCAGGCTTGTAGACCACTTGCTGGGTGGTAGGAACCTGAAACTGTGGCATCTTTTCGTCCATGATGCCAGCCACAAGTCCAGGCACAAAAGCAGGCATTGTGGTTGTGCCCGATGCAGCAAGGTCGGCAAGATAGTCGTTCACACCTTGTTTCACACCGCTCATCATGTCGACACGCATGGCTCCTTGCAGCAAGTCGGAGAACATCTGCAGGTTGTATCCACCCGAACGCATACCCTCGGAAGCCGAAAGATAGATGTTTCCGCGGTCGGATTCCAGGTCGTACTTCACCGCCAGTCGTGGCAAGAGGCGCACATAATTGCGATGCAAAGTCCCGTTGTAACCAATGTGTGACTCAAGGGTGTTGAGGTCCACAGACATGCGAGGGTTCGACGTGTTGGGCATACGGAAACCGTAATCCACATTGGCTGGTGCATCATAGTCCATCGACTGATGTTCGTAGTCGAGTCGGAGTCCGAGCGAAACCGACAGTTGCTGAGTGATATTAAGAGTAGACTGATGGAATGCGGCCAAGGCAAGTGATGGAGTGTCGAACGTGTTACCCATGTAGAGTTCGTTGCCGCGGAAGTTGATGCCCATCGACTCGAAGCCCATGAGATTGAGCATATTGATGCTCGAAACATCGGGCATCACACCGTTTACATTGCGCTCCAACCAACGCAGGCCGTCGCTGTAGAATGTGACCGGAGCATAGGTGTGTAGCCACTGATACATCATGTTGACACCACTCACCCATTCCCACAACGGCTTTTCATCTGTTGTGCGACGATTGCGCAACGTAATCTCCTCGTTCAGCGTGTTTATACGCTGATTCTGCTGCATGGTATATATGTCGGGGCTGAGGAAATCCTGGTCGAGGGTCATGCGGTCGCCAATGTTTTGATACGTTGTGTTTGAGTTCAACAACCACTTCTCGGCCTTGTGCTCTATGTTCAATCCTGCATTGAGCATGCTGCGGCGGTAACCCGTGGGGCGATTCATGGATATCTTGCCTATGAGGTCGGGATATTCTTCTGCGCCCGATGCCACACCATTATAATAATAGGGATAAGCACCCTCGTCGCTGTTGTCGTAACCGATCGAGAGGTCGAACTGAGTGCCGCCATCAGTCTTCAATATACCGCGCAGGCGCCCTCCCCCACTCTTCATCTTGTCTACTCGTTGGCCTGTGGTGCTATTGGTATACATGCCTCGAGCACCCTGGTAATAGCCTCCAGCCGAGAAAGCAAACGACGAACTGATGCGATGATAGTGAGTCACGGATGCGGCAATGCGATTGTCGCGCGTAGAGAAATTGAGCGACACATCGGTTCCGGTACCCGAAAAAGGACTTTTGGTGTGTATCTTTATGAGTCCACCCATGGTGTTTCGACCATAAAGTGTGCCCTGCGGACCACGCAATACATCGACACGCTCGATGTCGTAGAAATTGAAGTCGAATGCCGACTTATCAATATATGGCATGTTGTCGACATAAAGTCCGACGGCAGGCGTGTTGATGCGCGACCCTATACCACGTATATACACCGCACTCGTCAGCCGGCTTCCGTAGTCGGGGATATGAAAATTGGGCACTATGGGTGCGATGTTCTTCAGCGATGACACTTGATGCTCGGTCATCGACTGACTGTTAATGATACTGACCGACGTAGGTTGCTGTCTCATCGTGCCCGACTCTTTGGGCGAAGATACGATCTCTACCTCATCGAGAGATACTACAATCAGTGAATCGACCGACTCGGCAAACACTGCTGTCGGCAAAAAAGTGGTGAAGAACCACGCTATTATATATATAATTTGTTTCATAAACTTACCTTTGTATGAAATCGGGTGAACCAAAGGCACAATAAAGACGTACCTTTGCACGAAATCGGGTGCACCAAAGGCACTATAAAAACGTACCTTTGCACGAAATCGGGTGCACCAAAGGCACAATAAAACGTACCTTTGCACGAAATCGGGTGCAAAGGTACGAAATTATGTTGGTTTGTATTAGGACAAAAGCCGAAAAGATTAGGACAAATCAATCCTACACCATCAAAATACTCATTATTGGTGAGCCTCGCCACGATATTCGAGAGGCGACATGCCAGTATGTTTCTTGAAAAAGCGCGAGAAATACGATTGGTCGAATAGTCCTACTCGTGCAGCAACATCTATAATTGGCAGCTGTGTATCACGCAACAGATACTTGGCATAGTTGAGCCGGGATATCTGCACCCACTCCGATGCTGTGCGACCCGTTTGTGCTTTCACAACCTTGTTTAGGTGATTGGGGCTGACTCCCAGTTGCTCCGCATATCGGTTCACGCCCTCGGGCACAGAGTTGCGATTGAACACCTCGTCGATGAAACGCACAGCAACACTGTCGCTCTCGTGTGTTGAGCTATCCATCGTCTCGTTCAGCAGTTTTAGTATGAAGTCGAGCGTGTACTGCACGATGTGTGGTTTCGGTTGCTGCACGCTGAGTTTCTGCATCATTGCATTTATCAGCGCCACATCGTCGGGGTTGATGTTGATGAGTTCAGGCTTCTGTGTATGGAGCAACTGATACGAGGGGTCGAGCAAGAACGACTCTTCGAATCCGCCCATCATCGCATCCACATTGTCGTACCACTTCACAGCATAAGGCACATGAGGCGGGATGATGAACATGGTGTTCTTGCGCAACAAGAACGACTCACCAGCAGCCTCGGTCAGCACCTCGCCCTCGCTGAGGTAGAAGAAAGCATACGAAGTGCGCTGAGTGGATGGTATGGGGTGTGCCATCACTCGTCCCTGGGTGTTGAGTCGGCGTATCACAAACGGCTCCGACTGATGATGATGCGGGTTGTGCATCTGAGGATGTGACGGATGTTCCATTCCTTTACTTACTTTTTCTTCACTGATTTTATCTTCACTTTCGGCTCTTTCATCTTATTGTCGATACTCGCCTTCCAATCAGGAAGGGCATCAAACCACGCACTAGCACTGTGGTAGCCGGCTGGTGCATCAAGATAATCGAAGCGCTGAGTCGATGGACGATTGTCGGGTTTTTCCTTGTCGGCACAGAATACTACATAGTATTTCAGTTCGGTCTTTCCCTTGGCACTGAGCAGTATGAGGTAGTTGAGGTCGGACTCAGTGACAGAATGTATGTATCGCTTCGGCACATACACGGCCAGTCCTACTGCCTCGGGCGGGAACTGCTCTTTCTTGCCCATCTCGGGATAGTCGCTGCCCCACGATGCTGCAAGTCCGTTGGCACGAACGAAGCCTTCGGGACTCGTACCTATCTTCTGCACACCTGTACAGAACACCTCATCGCCAAGCGGACGGTCGAAGGTGATGCGTACTTCACACTCGCGACATCCAGCATAAAGTGTGTAGTATTGCCGCATGTTCAGTCCGTTCCATCCGATGTCTTTAACTTCTACGATTGTACGTATAGGGCCGGTAGCCACGATGCGCTGGCCGCGAGTCTTGACCGGCTCGATGTTTGTAGGTGCCTTGCCGTCCCAACCTTTGAACGAACCACACCCTACCGAGTTGCCTGCCCACAGCACGTCGTTGCCATAGCCTTGCTTCATCTGCTCGGCAGTGGTGTAGAAGTGTGTGTCAGCCAGTTCAAGTTGTAGATGCTGCTTGCCGTATATGTCGATGTTCTGACGTGCATCGAAATAGACACGGAAGCCGCACCATGCGTTTTCGAATGCCGCTCCATGATGGTAGAGGTCGTTATACAGGTAGCTGTCGCCCGGCGCTTCGAGTGCTGTGATGAACGGATGAGCTTCTTTCTTGTCGTCGAGCATCATGTCGGCATATACAAATCGCTTGTCGCCAGATGTGGGTGCACCAAACTTCGTAAAGCCTTTACCGTCGGCATAGAAATCGATGGTGAATTCATTGCCCGATGGCATGAATACCAGTTCGTCGGCACGTCCGTCGTCATCAAGGTCGTCGAGCTGACCTGCAACCATCAAGTCTTCATCCCGATACGTAATAGTGACTGAGCCGTCAGCTCCAACCGTTTTCTTTGGTGGAGTGAAAAATCCGACGTGAATAGTTGCCGACTTCACATCGAATTTAAGTCCTCTTATATCGGACAAACGCAGCACAACCGGCCCGCCGCCACGCGACGAGTCGATTGTGACTTCCTTCCTCAGCGTCTGGGCGTTAATGCCCAGTGTTACCGCCATGAGTATGGATGTGAGTATTAGTTTCATTCTTCTACAGGTTCTGCGGTTGGTTCGGCTATTTGAACATTTTCTTTTTTCTTAGCCAGATATTCGGGCAGATTGAGTCCTGCCTGGTCGAAGAGTTCGTTGAGTGGAGGTACGCTCTTCATGAGTCCTGAGAGGAAGTTGGCAGTCGAGCCCTTTCCGTCGGCACCGTTTCCACTGTCCCAAACGGTTACGTGGTCGATGTTGATGCCCTTCACGGCCTCGACCTGAGTGCGGACGAGTTCAGGCAACTTCTCGATGAGGAGCAGTTGGTAAGCCTTGTCGGCATCGCCACCTGCAGCCTGCACCATCTTGTCGTAACCGGCAGCTTGCTTGGTGAGCACCTCGAAGTATCCCTTTGCCTCGGCTTCCATCTTAGCGAATATAGCGTCGGCTTCACCTTTTGCTTTCACGCGAATCTTTTCTGCTTCGGCCTCGGCCTCGATTATGCGGCGTTTCTTCTCAATCTCTTGTGCCACGAGCACGTTGGCTGTCTGTGTCGAGCGTTCGCGTTCGGCACGTGCCTCTTCTGCATCTTTCTCGGCTGCATAGGCTTCTTGCAGTGCACGTGCTTGTGCCACTTTCTCTGCAGCACTTGCACGGCGTTGTGCCTCGGCCTCTGCCTCGCGACGTTCTGAGTCGGAGTTTGCTACTTCTATCTTTGCCTGGTTCTCTCCCTTCACGGCTTGTGCGTTGGCTTCTGAGGTTCGGATACGGGTTTCGCGCTGTGCATCAGCCTTACCTATTTCACCCACTTTGTCTTGCTCTGCCACACGCACCTTGGCTTCGTTGATGGCTTTAGCAGCAGCTTCGCGACCGAGTGCTTCGATGTATCCCGACTCGTCCTTGATGTCGGTCACGTTGACGTTGATGAGTCGCAGACCGATCTTCTTCAGTTCCACCTCGACGTTTGCGCTGATGGCCTCAAGGAATTTGTCGCGGTCGTTGTTGAGTTCCTCGATGCTCATGGTGGCGATGACGAGACGCAACTGACCGAAGAGTATATCGCGTGCCAGTTCCTGAATCTGTCCCGGGGTAAGTCCGAGCAGTCGCTCGGCAGCGGCGGTCATGTATTCAGGGTCGGTTGATATACCGACAGTGAAACGGCTTGGCACATCGACACGTATGTTCTGACGCGACAGTGCGTTGGTCAGGTTGGCATCGATGCTTATTGGGGTGAGGCTGAGGTAGGCATAATCCTGAATGATTGGCCACACGAATGTACCACCACCGTGAATACACTTAGCTGAACCTCTGTTACCTGTGGTGCCATACACCACGAGAATTTTGTCCGACGGACAACGTCTGTATCGGTTGATGATTGATACAAACAGCACTACAGCTACTACTACTGCGGCAAGAATGAGATAAAAGGATGACATAGTATTTGTTTTTTTAATGAATAATTAATAATTAATAATGAATAGCGGATGCTTGGGGTTTAATGAATAATTAATAATGAATAGCGGATGCTTGGGGTTTGGATAAATAATGGATAGCGGGTCACACTCTCACGGTCTCTTTGTCGATTAGTTCGAGTACTGTCACCTTTGTGCCCGACGGTATTTCGTCGCCATCGGTCACTGCATCGAATTCCTGCACCGAGCCGTTGAGGCTTACCTGTATCTTGCCCTTGCCCTGGCCGTGCGACGGAATGCGCAGGTACACACTTACGGTCTTGCCTACCACGTCGTTCACATTAAAGGCTCCGTTGTGTTCCAGCCTTCGGGTCTGACGGTAGATGAGCACGAACATTGCTACAAACAGACATCCCACTACGAAGGCCAGCAGAGTGAGGAGCACAGGACTCTCGATATATCCGTAGAAACTGACGCCTGCCCACCCAAATCCTACGAGGAAACCAATGAGGTTTTTGATGGTGAAGAGGTTGAGTCCGCCTCCGAGGTCGAGTGTATCACCGCCGTCGAAGTCCACATCCATGTCGCTCGAGTCGATGCCCATGAGTGTGAGCACCATCTGAACTGCAAACACTGCCGAACTGATAATAGCACATCCCCAGAACACCTGGAGCAGCAATGGCATTGAGTCATACCAAGTTATAATGTCGTTCATACAATTTGTGAATTACTTTGTTGATGATTTTCTACTTGCTTAGACGCACCGACGAACGATTTACTACACAAGAATTGAAAAAATCTTTTTGCAAACGCAATGTTTTTCTCTGCAAATATAAGCATTATGTCGGTTCCGACCAAACAAATCGACAGAAAATCGCTCGGCAGTCGCACCATATTACTTTCATCCACCCCACTTTTTGCATTCACCACCCCGATTGAACATGACAGCACGAGCAGCAAAGGCGGGACAAGCGCACACCTATATATAATAATATATATGTATCAGCCAACTCATGAATGTGATGACACATGTGTCCGTTCCCTCATGACTTCGTAGCTTCTCATGGCTGACTTTGTAGCTTCTCATAGCTGACTTTGTAGCTCCACAAAGTTGACTTCGTAGCTTCATAAAGTTGACTTTGTAGCTCCACAAAACAGAGGTTTTAGCCACACGTCTGTGATGACGTATTTGCGAGTGCGCAGTCACAGGGTCGCGAGTGCGCAGTCACAGGGTCGCGAGTGCGCAGTCACAGGCCCGCGAGTGCGCACTCGCAAACACCCCCCTCTACACATACTCACAATGCATGCCAATCGAGCAAAAGCAGGGACATGAAGATTCATTTACACCTCATGCGAAAAATTTCTGTTGAAATATTTCTGCATTCCATACATTTGTCGTACCTTTGTAGCGTATTATGTAAAAATGTAGACAAACGAAGTGAAAACAAGAAACAACGCAACCATAGCATTGTGCGCACGCCTCGTGGTGATGGCACTGATGCTATGCGCCCCAACAATGGCTGGGGCACAAACCACTACGACCCGCCACGAAGTGAAAGCAGGAGAGACACTCTATAGCCTCAGTCGCAAGTATGGAGTGACCATTGCCGACATACAGAAAGCCAACCCGGGACTGAAGGAAACCATACTGGCAGGACAGACACTCGTAATTCCAGCAGCCGCAACAAAGGCTACTCCGGTAGTTGAGCAGGTGCCACAAACCACAGTGATACCCACTACCACATCCACCCCCGTGACTACAAAGGTGGAAGTAGTGACTCCCATCGTGGAGCCCACGGTTGAAACCGTAAAGGTGGAAGACGTAAAAACCACAGCCGAATCCACCCCCAACCGCACCCTGCTGGCAGAGGGCGAGCCACTGTGCAAGATGCTCTACGAGGTGAAAAAGAAAGAAACACTCTACAGCATATCGCAGGCATTTGGCCTCACAGTCGACGAACTCATAGCAGCCAACCCGCCACTCAAGGACAAAAAGCTGAAGAAGGGTCAGACGATATGCATCCCCTACACCGCTGCCGAGATTGCAGCCATGCAACCCGTGGAGCCCGAAGAGGAAGAAATAGTGGTGAAAGAACCCATGCCCATCCGCATGGCAGTCATCATGCCATTCGGACTGAAACATGAAAAGAAGTCGCGCGAGGCCATCACCATGATCGACTTCTATGAAGGCATCATGCTCGCCATATCCGAACTGAAGCGCGACGGCCTTGTGTGTCATATCATGGCCTACGACGAAGAGCAAATCGACAGCGTATTGCAACTGCCTGCACTCAAGGAGTCAAACCTCATAATCGGAGCCAAAGAACCCAACAACATCACGAAACTCGTCAACTTTGCCGAGAAAAACAACATAAGCCTCGTGGTGCCACTATCATCTGCCACATCGCTGGTCAACAACACACGCAACGTCTACCAGGTGAACCAGAAGATGGAGAACGACACCTACCACCGCGCATTCGACTCGTTCACGTCGATGCACCCCTATGCCAACTACATATTCGTAAACATAGAGGAACAAACCGACAAGATAGACTATGTGGTGAGGATGAAAAACTACCTCAACAACGAAAACATAAGTTACCACAACGTCAGCTTCAAGGAAATGGAAGGCATCACCGAACTACTGGCCGATGGCAAGGAAAACATCATAGTGCCATCATCGTCGACCAAGACAGCATTCGACCGCCTGGTGAAACGCCTCGACGAACTGGAACTCGAAGCCTACGACATCGACCTGCTGGGCTACCCCGACTGGCAAGCATTTGCCGACAAGGAGCCCAACACCTTCGGACGCTACAACTGCATGTTCTTCACATCATTCTACAACAACCCCAACGCACCCGAGACATGGGCATTCAACCAAAAGTTCCGTGCCACATTCGGTCGAGACCAATTCAACACATACCCCCACTACGGCATGCTGGGCTACGACATCGCCAACTTCTTCGTGATGAACATGTATGTCGAGGGTGAAGACTTTGCTGCCAACATCGAAAACCTCGAGAGCCGTTCGCTACAAAACCCCATGCACTTCAGCCACAAGAACACATGGAGCGGATTCGTAAACAACGCCATGATGTTCGTGAGATTCAACAACGACGGCACCATAAGCGTGAAGCAACTGTAAAAACAATGAAGAAATGAAACAATGAAACGATGAACGGCATCAGTCAATCATTTACTCATTACTAATTATTCATAATGAAATTAATCATTCGCTACATAATCTGCACCCTGCTCATCTTCACCACATCGACCGTCGAAGCACAAGTGGGCAGCCCTCGGCACGACTTTGCAATCGGAGGCAGCGCAGGCATGACCATGACACGCATGGACATGACCCCCACCATAAAACAGGGATATAAGGCAGCACCTACATTCGGATTCACCACACGATTCATAGGCGAAAAATACTTCACCAGCATCTGTGGAGTGCAACTCGAGGTCAACTTTGCCAACCTGGGATGGAAAGAGCAGATAGAAGACGGCAGCGGCAACACCTACAGCCGCGACCTCACCTACGTGCAAGTACCTATGCTCATGCAGATGGGATGGGGATACGAACACCGAGGCGGCAAGTTCCTGTTCGAGGCAGGACCACAAATAGGCTTCAACCTCGGCTCGACCGAACACATGGGAGGCAACACCTGGGACGTGAGCAACCGACCCAACAACGTAACAGAGCAATATGGGCTTGACGTAGACCACCGCATAGACTACGGAATCGTAGGCGGACTGGGATTCGAGCTAACCACATCGCTCGGACACTTCATCATCGACGCACGATATTACTTCGGACTGGGCGATGTGTTCGACAACAGCAAGAGCGGACACTTCAGCCGGTCGGCACACCAAACAATAAGTGCAAAGCTCACATACCTCGTCGACATCATCAAGACAAAACAAAAATAACAACCACATAACCCGTCGACATCATCAAGACAAAACAAAAATAATAACCACATATTCACATGAAACGACTAATCCTAACCGCAGGCCTCACATCACTGTTCGTGGCCATGAGTGCACAAACCGACAAAGTAGCATACCTCTTTACCTACTTCACAGGCAACGAACCCGAGAAAGAACAAATATGCTACGCCCTGAGCGACGACGGCTACAACTGGACACCGCTCAACAATGGACAGCCAGTAATAGCGTCAGACACCATAGCAGTGACAGGCTGCGTGCGCGACCCTCACATACTGCGAGGCAAAGACGACAAGACATTCTACATGGTAGCAACCGACATGAAGTCAAACCTCGGGTGGTCATCAAACCGAGGCATGGTGCTCATGAAGTCGACCGACCTCGTCAACTGGACTCACACCACCATACACTTCCCTACGCGATTCCCAAACGAATGGCGCAATGTGCAGCGAGTGTGGGCACCCGAGACCGTCTACGACGAACACAGCGGCAAGTACGTAGTGTTCTATTCACTGCTCTCAACCACCAACCGCTACGACAAAATCTACTACAGCTATGCTAATGCCGACTTCACCGACATCACCACACCACAACTCCTCTTCGACGACGGACGTGCTGCCATAGACGGCGACATCGTCTACAACCCCGACGACCGACTCTACCACCTCTTCTACAAGAGCGAAGCAGGCGGAGGTATATTCCAGGCAACCACCAAAGCAATACTGCCCGAAGCCGGACAACGCCCAGGCGAACAATGGACAAAACTGCCCGAGAGAGTGGAAGTGACACGCACAGCCGTAGAAGGTGTGGGCGTATGCCGAGCCATAGACGAACAGAGCTGGATTGTGATGTACGACTGCTACTCACAAGGCTACTACCAGTTCTGCAAATCGGCCGACCTCAAGACCTTCACACGTGTGCAAGACACCAAGACCGAAGGCATGTTCACACCACGACACGGAACCATGATACCCATCACACAAGCCGAGAAAGACCGACTACTACGTGCATTCCCATCTACAAAGCAACCCATACTACCCGGCTTCCATGCCGACCCCGAAGTGCTCTACTCAAACAAGACAGGCAAATACTACATCTACTCCACCACCGACGGATTCCCCGGATGGGGCGGATACTACTTTCAGGCATTCTCGTCGGACAACCTCATCGACTGGACACTCGAAGGCACCATACTCGACGTGAAGTCCGACCAAGTGCCATGGGCGCGAGGCAACGCATGGGCACCTGCCATCGAAGAAGTGAAACAGAAAGACGGAACATACAAATACTACTTCTACTACAGCGCCGATGCAGGACGTCGCAAGGAAATCGGAGTGGCTGTGGCTGACAACCCCGCCGGACCATTCGTCGACCATGGCACACCCATCATCAGCGATACACCGCAAGGAGTGCGTGGCGGACAACAGATTGACGTCGACGTGTTTACCGACCCCAAGAGCGGCAAGCACTACATCTATTGGGGCAACGGCTATATGGCTGGAGCCGAACTCAACGACGACATGGTGAGCCTCAAGCCCGGAACCACAACCGTGCTCACACCTCAAGGCGGCTCATTGCGCGACTATGCTTATCGTGAAGGCACATACGTGTTCTATCGAAAGGGATTGTACTACTTCCTTTGGAGTGTTGACGACACAGGCAGCCCAAACTACCATGTGGCCTACGGCACAAGCAAGAGTCCGCTCGGACCAATCAACGTGGCAGAACAACCAATCGTGTTGAAGCAAGACCCCGACAAACACATCTACGGACCAGCACACAACTCGGTGCTACAGCTCAAAGGCAAAGACAAGTGGTACATAGTATATCACCGAATCAACAAAGCATACCTCAACGACAGCCCAGGCACACACCGCGAAGTATGTATCGACGAACTCACATTCGACAAGAAAGGACACATCGTGCCGGTAGTGCCTACGCTCAACGGACCTGAACCGCTGAAATGAAATATAGAATATATAATTGCGAATATATAATTCATGAACAGCGAATTGCAGCACAGCTCAAGGGTGAAGTCCGGTGATGGTATTCAAGCCATCATCTTCGACCTCGACGGCACATTACTCAACACACTCGACGACCTCTACGCCAGTGTGTCGTATGCATTGACCTCTCATCGCCTTGAATTACGCCTTAAATCAGAGGTGCGCAGATATCTGGGCAACGGAATTAGACGTCTGATTGAGCAGTCGGTGCCGGCTAATACACCTGCATCAACCACCGAAGAAGTGCTGGCTACATTCAAGCAATACTACCTGAAACATAGTCTCGACCTTACTCGCCCCTACGACGGAGTGGTGGAGATGGTACACCAGTGCAAGCAAATGGGGCTGAAAACCGCCATCGTGAGCAACAAAGTGGATGCCGCAGTGCAAGACCTTCACCGCCGTTTCTTCTCCGATTGCATCGACATTGCTATAGGCGAGACACCCGATGTGCGGCGCAAACCAGCTCCCGACATGGTGATGAAGGCTATACAGCAACTTGGAGTAGATGCACGACACTGCGTATATATGGGTGATAGCGAAGTAGATATGCAGACTGCACTCAACTCAGGGCTCAGATTCATTGCTGTGTCGTGGGGATTTCGCGACCGCGATGTACTGGAACATTTGAATATAGAACACATCATCGACAATCCACAACAATGTTTCGACCTCTTATCATAGCTTCATGCCTGCTGATTGCATCATCGGCAACACATGCAGCAGTGTCACCAACATTCGACGAGGCACTGCAAATGCTTGCTGACTTCACACCTTATTTATATAATAACTACCAAACCATCGACGAACACAACTCGAACAACGAACCTATGGCCACCTTCCGAGGCGAGAACACCATGGGCAACAACGAGCAGGGTGTGCGCCACAATGCCGACATCTCGATGATTTGCGCCTTTCTGTGTAAGTATGCAAAAGGGAAGGTAGTGCTGCCCGAGGGCATTTCGTGGGATTCGCTTGCAACAATGGCCATGCACACACTCACTTATTCCTATTCAACCCACAAGGCAAACCGGCTCTTTCCGTGCAAGGGCGGACAGTATTGGGGGTCGGTGAGCGAGCGAGACCACGCGTGGGAATCATCGCTTTGGGCCATGTCGGTAGCTTATTCGGCTTTCTTCCAATGGGATAAACTCAACACACAACAACGCGACTGTATATACAAGATGCTGAAAGCAGAGTGTAACTACGAACTCGAACGCTCCATCCCCACCAACATGGAGGGCGACACCAAAGCCGAAGAAAACGGATGGGAATGCGACGTGCTGGCCGTAACACTGGGACTCTTCCCCAACGACAAGCTTGCTCCACGGTGGTTCGACCGTCTGCGCGAGTTTGCAATCAACAGCTATTCACACGAAAGCGACAAGGATTTCAATTACATCATAGACCACCACTACGATACAAAGACCGTTGCCGACCTCTACCAAGGTTCAAACCTATATGCCGACTACACACTTCAGAACCACAACTACTTCCACACCAGCTATCAGAACGTGGTGGCACAGGAGCTGGGCGAGGCAGCATTGGCTCTGCAACTGTTCCAGACCGAACTGCACGGCACCACGAAATGGTACACCAATGCACTGATGTACAACATCCGGATGGTGAACGAGCAAGTACTCTACAACCTTGCCTTGCGTGATGGCGAACTCGCCATGCCCAACGGCAACGACTGGAGTCTGTTCCTCTACGACCAAATCACAAGTTATTCCACGGCTTCATGCTTCCTGCGCGACACAGATGCACTCATGCTCGAACAGCAGGCACTGCAACAAATCAAGGCTCGACAGAAGACCACCACCGACGGTTCGTGGCTATTACGTCCCGATGTAGGTGCACGACGCATGGGAGTAGAGGCACACCGAGTGATGATGACATGGCTCATGCACCATATACGGCCTACCACCGACCTGCAACCAACCACATGGAGCGACTTCCTTGCACGCTATTCCAAGGCAAAACACTACAAACTGCAAGACGTGGTGACTGCATCAAGCCCCGACAGGTTTGCATGTTTCTCGTGGAGCAAGGGCCTGAAAAGCTATACGGGATACTTCGCACCTACCTCCGAGACTCAGAACAACATCGTCGTTCCGTTCCGTGCAAACAACACCGGAAACTTCATTGGTTGGTACGAAGTGGAGGGACGACGCACCGATGCAGCCGACAAATGGCACAAAGCAGAGACATTTACCGGCAACATGTATATGATTCAAGGCCGTCTCGACACCAACGGCGGTGCACTGGCCAACAACTACTGCATGTTGGTGACATGGGACAACGTGATAATCTACTTCGATATCGTCCGTGCACTCGAAGATGCAACCATCACCAAAGAGCGTGGCGGACTGCTTGCCATATCAACCGACCCCTTCACCCGAACAACCCGTAGTCTTGTATACAACAACTACACACATGCCGATACTGGTGGCGACATGCTGTTCCGCTTCCAGACCGACTGGGTAAGCATTGACGAGACGGTGAGTGTGTTGGCACGCCATCATTCACGTCCTAACATCATGGCTTTTGGCGACAAAGGCAACAACAACTCAATACTCACTTCACGGCTATATGCATCGTATAGCGACGAGCGTCGTGAGGTGAAACAAGGCGATGTGGTCGATGCCCGCTGCTTTGCATATTATAGCAACACGGGCAACGAGGCTACACAGAATCTCAACAGCGAACTGAAACCCATAAAATCAATGTCGAAGGGATGGCGTGGATGGAGCATTACCGACACCAACGGCTTCACTTATGCCATAATCTATGCGCTCGACAACACAGCCAAGACCGACGAGAAGAGCATCACAAAGGAGTGTAGCGATGTGGTAAAGAAGACCAAATCATGTGTTGCCGTGATTGTGGGCAGGCCGAATTCGACTGATGCCGGTGCAGCATACATCTACGAATTCCATCCCATGTATTTTGCCGGTGATGAGAAATAGCCGACCGACACACAAACAAAAGACATTACAAACCAACTAAGTGTTTCACATATTAAAACCTACAGAACTATGAAGAGACTTTTTTTGACAATCGCGTGCTGCATGAGTTTCGTTGCAGCCATGAATGCACAACAAGAAGAAAAGGGCTACACACTGCCCAAGGGTAAGGAAATCTACATACCCGAAGAGTTGCGCGACAACGACTTCACATCTCCCGATTCGAAGTGGAGCTACTATCGTATGGCCTATACACCCAACGTGGTGTGCTTCTGGGAGAAAGGATTTGGCGACGACCTGAGCAAAGCTCCCGACCTCGATGGCCACAAGATGACCGTCGACCTCGACAACCTGCTCTCGCGCGTAGAGTATTTCTACAATGTATATCGCGACATGATGGGATTCCTCCTACCAGGCAGCAAGGCCGAGAAATACCGCATGATGGTGATGCTCAACTACTCGCTCGAAGGTACAGCCTACGGCGGATGCTACGACAACGAGATTGGAGCCTTGTGGATAGCCCCCAACCGCGTGCAGGACAAAACACTCAACTGCATTGCACACGAGATTGGACACTCGTTCCAGATACAAATTTCATGCGACGGACATGGTGGCGCAGGTGGTGGAGGCATATTCGAGACCTCGGCTCAGTGGATGCTGTGGAACGTCAACCCACGATGGACCACCGACGAGAACTACCACTGGGAGGCATTCAAGAAACTCATACACCTCAGCCTCTTCAATTCCGAAAACATGTATCATGCACCGTTTGTGCTCGAATACTGGAGCATGCTGCACGGACTGACCTACATGGCCGATATGTTCCGTGGCGGACAACGTGGCGAAGACTTCACCCAGACCTATATGCGCATGTATGATGTGGATGTGAAGCAGATGGGCGACGAGTTGCTCGACTGCTACAGCCGCCTCATCACCTTCGACTTCCCCGACAAGCAGAAAGAAAGTCTGCGCTATTCGTGCGAGATGCTGAGCGAGATGACCGACACAGCCGGTTGGAAGAAACCCGTGAATGCACCTCAGACTTATGGTTTCAACGTAGATGAAATCACACTTCCTGCCGAAGGCCAGACAGTGAAAGTGCAGTTCCAAGCACTCTCGAAAGCCGACAACATAGGCTACAGATATGGTCTTGTGGCTGTAGACAACGACAACCACGCCACCTACCTCGGTGCCAACTCAGAGCCGAAGAAGACCCTCACCTACAAGAACCCAGGCAACATCAAGAAGCTCTACCTCGTGGTCGTAGGGTGTCCTACCAAGGAGTATAAGCCCGAGTCCTTTGGTTTTGGACGCCGCCGTGGCGGACAAGGCAACGAAGCACCTCAAGGCCCAACAACATATCCCTATATGATTAAGTTTTAGGAGTTCCCAGGAAAGCCTAGGACTTCCTAGGATTACCTAGGACTTCCTAGGACTTCCTAGGATTACCTAGAATTGCCTAGGATCACCTAGGAAAACCTAGGATTCCCTAGGAAAACCTAGAATTTCCTAGCAACCCCAACAAAATCTTTTTATTTACTAATTATTCTTTCAATTATAAAATGGTTTTCAGTAGAAAGAGTAATTTCTTTTTTTGTTATTGTTCCATTATTACGAATATAAGCTGATAGTTCCGCAATTAATTCAGATTTGGTACTTTTTATAGTAGATATTTCTTCTTTTATTTTTACACTATAAGACATATTATCTTAGCAAATATGAGAAGATTATTGAGCTTAATTTCAAACTATCATGTTTTAGCGTATTATCTATATCTATTGTGACTAAATCTTCTTCAATCAATTCAGTTTCTAACTCTTTTAATTTATCTTTATCTACAAGCACTGGATCTTTCTGTTCTTTTGTTGCATATCTTTTTGCCATTTCTTGACTTATTTTCTTTCCATTTGCTACTACCACATCAACTTTTCTTTTGTTTAAATATTTATTTAGTAATTCTACATGGTCCCCTACTGTAAAGCCATCTGTTTCTCCTGGTTGTGTTACTATGTTGCATATATACATAATTGGAGCATTTGATTTATCTAGCGCTCTTTCTACTTGTTTACAAATAATATTTGGTAATATACTTGTATATAAACTTCCCATACTAAATATGATTAGGTCTGCTTCTTCTATTGCTTTAATTACTTCTTTCAAGACTTTTGGCTCTTGTTTATAATAAATCTTTTCAAATTGATGTTGTGCTTTAGTAATCTGCTCCTCTCCTTCTATAATGTTGCCTTCCTTGTCAAGCCCCATTAATGTTAAATCGGAATCTTCTGATATAGGTAAAACTGTGTGTCTGACATCTAATAATTTGCTTAAATAAGCAACAGAATCTTTTAGCGAGCCGGTTATATTAAACATTGCAGTTAATATTAAATTGCCTACTGCATGTCCATCCAGGTCGCTAGATGTATTAAATCTATATGACATCATCTGCTTAATTGGATCATCAATTTGGGACAAATTTGTTATAACCTTTCTTATATCTCCTACTGCTGGTATATGGAATTCTTCTCTTAATTTTCCTGTG
>CAMVDC010000017.1 GCA_947166155.1 uncultured Prevotellaceae bacterium
TTTCATTTGAACAACGTAAGTGGAGTGATATTATTAGTGATAAAGAGCGCAATCACGCAAGCCGGAAAGACCGCACTTGCAAACCGGAAAGACCGCTCTCGCAAACCGGAAAGACCGCTCTCGCAAACCGGAAAGACCGCAAGCGCAAACCGGAAAGGCCGCAGGCGCAAAAACACGCAACCATTCTCTCCTTCTACATTCCCCGCACACCTATTTATGTTTTCACACATACAAAACAGCCCAAAATGGCACGAAAGACATGCCACAGGATAGTTTTTTTGAATCCATAGAGGATTATTTCAAACATTTTGCTTAAATTTGCAAGTTGAACAGTCACTGACTGGAAACGAATAAACGGCAAATGTAACGAATAAACAGTAAACGTATAAATAATAAATTAAGTAAATAGTAAACCTGTAAACGTATAAATAATAAATTAAGTAAATAGTAAACCTGTAAAATGTAAATCAAATTATGTTTCAAGGACAACCAAAAGGATTGTTTGCCTTAGCATTGGCAAACACAGGCGAGCGCTTCGGTTACTACACCATGCTTGCCATCTTCACACTCTTTATGCAGGCTAAATTCGGTTGGGACGAGTCGGTAGCAGGCAACGTCTACGCCATTTTCCTTGCAGTTGTGTATTTCTCGCCACTCTTCGGTGGTATGATTGCCGACAAAATCGGTTACGGCAAATGCGTTAGCATCGGTATGGCCATCATGTTCCTCGGCTATCTGGCCCTGGCCATCCCTACAGGTGCCGACAACACCGGCATGTACGTCATGTTTGGCGGTTTGGCACTCGTTTCGCTCGGCACAGGTCTGTTCAAGGGCAACCTGCAAGTGCTCGTCGGAAACCTGTTCGATGCTCCCGAGTATTCGGCCAAGCGCGATGCAGCATTTAGCCTCTTCTACATGGCAATCAACATCGGCGCCATGTTTGCACCAGCCATGGCAAGCTACATCACCAACCAATACCTCAGCCGCTTCGGGTTTGAATACACCGCCGATGCAGCAGCCACCTACGGCGACCGAGCCGGCGAATACCTCGAAACCCTCTATGGTGCCTACGGACTTTGCTTCGGAGTAGCATGCGCCTCACTCATCCTCTCGGCCGTCATCTACTTCGCATGCCGCAGCTGGTTCCGTCATGCCGACGTGACCGCCAAGCAAGCCAAGGCTGCCGCCGCACCCGTCGAGGAACTCACACCGAAACAGACCAAGGACCGCATCATCGCCCTGCTGCTCGTCTTCGCTGTTGTCATCTTCTTCTGGATGGCATTCCACCAAAACGGCTCAGCCCTCACATTCTTTGCAAAGAAATACACCGACCTCAGCGTCACCGGTCCTATCCGCATAGGCTTCAACATCTTCAGCCTTGCACTGCTGGCAGTAGCCGTTTACACAGGTTTTGCCACATTCCAGTCGAAAGCCATGAAGAACCGCGTCATCTGCGGCATCCTCACCGTGATCTGCGTGGCAGGCGCCATCGGTCTCTACCTCGGAATGGCCGACCCATACAATGCACAGCCATCCGACTTCCAGCAGTTCAACCCATTCTTCGTAGTGGCACTCACACCGTTCAGCATGGTGTTCTTCGGAGCACTGGCCAACAAAGGCAAGGAAGTGAGCGCACCGACACGTATTGCATGGGGTATGCTCGTGGCAGCACTGGGCTTCGGTGTCATCACCTTGGCATCGACCGACCTCATTTCACCCAAAGACCTGGGCGACGGCACACAAGGCATCCTCTCGCCATCATGGCTCATCAGCACCTACTTCACCCTCACCCTGGCCGAGCTGCTGCTCTCACCAATGGGCATCTCGTTCGTGAGCAAGGTGGCACCACCTAAGTATAAGGGAATGATGATGGGCGGATGGTTCGTAGCTACAGCCATCGGTAACTACCTCAGCTCAATCCCATCGATGCTTTGGAACAAGATTCCACTCATGGCCAACTGGGGAATCCTCATCGCCCTCTGCCTCATCAGTGCCGTCGTGATGTTTGCACTGCTCAAGAAGCTGAAACAAATGACTGCATAAACCACCGGGCATGACACACCCCAAAGGACTATACTTGCTTTTTGCAACCGAGATGTCAGAGCGTTTCTCATACTACGGTATGAGAGCGCTCTTGACACTCTATATGATAGCCGCCCTGTTCACCATGGACAGAGCAAGCGAGGTATATGGCACATTCACATCGCTCGTCTACCTCACCCCACTCATCGGCGGATACATAGCCGACCGCTACTGGGGCAACCGCCGCAGCATACTGGCAGGAGGTATATGCATGGCCATCGGTCAGTTCCTCATGTTCCTATCGGCCAGCATCATAAAGCCCAGCATACACACAGCAGGCGGAGCAATCGACCCCGCGGTCGACAACAGCCTCGCACTGTGGCTCATGTTTGGCGGACTCGGAATGCTCGTAGTGGGCAACGGTCTCTTCAAGCCCAACATCGCAACCATGGTAGGCGACCTCTACGAACTCAACGACCGTCGCAAGGATTCGGCATTCACCATCTTCTACATGGGAGTGAACATCGGAGCACTGCTCGCGCCACTGGTGTGCGGCCTGTTTGAAGGCGACTTCATGGACCCCACCCGTTTCCGCTGGGGATTCCTCATCGCCTGCATCGTCATCAGCCTCTCCATGGTCATGTTCTGGTTGCTGAAAAGCCGCTTCCTCGTCACCCCCGAAGGCCAGCAGATAGGACTGCCGCCCAACCAACGGCCCGAAAGCATGAAGGTGCCCAACGAGCCACTCACACGTCGCGACTATATGCACATGCTCGTCATCGTGATTCTGGCCGTGTTCGTCATCTTCTTCTGGGCAGCATACGAACAGGCAGGCGTGTCGCTCACCTATTTTGCCGACAAGCAAACCGAGAAGACATTCTTCGGATGGGAAATGCCTACATCGTGGTTCCAGACCTTCCCCGCATTCTTCTGCGTGGTCCTGGCTCCCGTCATGAACTGGATGTGGCAACGCATGGGACGATTTGAGCCACACCCCATCCAGAAACTTGCTATCGGTCTCCTGTTCCTGTCCATGTCATATCTTGTCATAGCCATCGGCGTGAAAGACGTAGGACAAGGCATAAAAGTCAGCATTCTGTGGATCACAACCCTCTACTTCATACAGGAACTGGGTGAGCTATCACTATCGCCCATCGGGTTGTCGCTCGTCAGCCGCCTCTCGCCACGCAAGTTTGCATCGCTCATGATGGGTATATGGTACCTCTCCTCGTCGGTCAGCAACTACTGCGCCGGCTGGCTGGCAACGCTCTATCCCGAAGCAGGACAAGCCAAGAGCCTCTGCGGAATCGCTATCAACAACCTCCACGAGTTCTTCCTCATCTTCGTCTTCATGTCGGCAGCAGCCGGAATACTCCTCCTGTTGATATGCCCGGCACTGAAACGCATGATGAAATGACACCATAATCATCACTCAACAGAAAGCAATATCATCACTCCCCGAATGACATCACGACTCTCAACCTACACCCTGCTCCTCATAGCTGTATGCTTGATGCCACACACAGCTCAAGCACAAGCACAAAGCAACAGCAGCGATTCGAAGTTTCACCTCGACGTATCAGGCATCTTCGGTTCCCAGAAACTGGGTTTCGAGCTTAGCACACCCGTTACGAAAGACATCACGGTGCGCGCTGGTGCCACATTCTATACGTTGTCCGACGATGAAAAGATGAACCTTCCAATCCAGACGGGAGCCTACGACCCCACCCTCACGAGCGAGGAAAACCAGGCACTGTCGGCCTCACGCTTCAGCAAGGTCAACGACTTCATCAAGCAGTTCAGCGGTTTCGACATGGATTCACGAGTGCAACTGAAGAAAAAAATCAAGCACGACAACTTCCACCTGCTGGTCGATATCACTCCCTTTCGCAACAAGCACTGGTATCTCACGGCCGGTTTCTACTACGGCAACTCGCAAGTGACCGAAGTGCTCAATCAGGAAAGTGCCATGACAACCCTCATGGGCATGTCGATATGGAACACCGTGTATGAGAAAGTGATGGCCGAACAACCCATCATCGACCACAAGGGCATCAACGTCTACCTGCCCTACGACTTCGAAGAGGCCATACGTACCGAATATGGTGAGATGGCCATGGAGGCAGGAACGTATAAGCACGACATCATAGCCACCGAAGACATCTTGTGGGATTATTCGGCCTTCGACCCAATCACAGGTGATATACTGCACGAGGAGGGCGATGTGCGCTATCATAAGGGCGACATCGTGCACCACCAGGGTGATACCTACTACATCACTCCCAACAATGCCAACATGTTCCGCCTCAATCAACACACAAGCAAGTTCAAGCCCTACGTGGGTGCCGGCTATCGCGGGCGCCTCACAAAAGACGGACGCAGCATGATACTCGTCGATATGGGTGTGATGTACATCGGTAGCAACAACATCGCTTTCCATGATGGCATGCGGCTTGGCAAAGATGTGAGTTCACCACTCTTCAGCGATATGAAATATGGCATATATCGCAACTCACACTTCCATCCATCGCTGAGTGTGCGCTTCACTTATCGTTTGTTCTGATAGACAAAGGTCGAAGAACGAAATACGAAAGACGAAGGACGAAATACGAAGGACGAAATACGAAGGACAAAATACGAAATACGAAGGACGAAATACGAAATACGAAGGACATAATACAAAATACGAAGGACAAAATACGAAATACGAAGGACAAAAGTCAAATAATGAAAGACGGGCAGGGATTCATCCTGTCCGTCTTTCATTGCTTGTATTTATTTATTAATGTATCAGTGCTTCTGCATGTACTCGTAAATCATGGTATCAGTGCTTCTGCATGTACTCGTAAATCATGATTACGTCCTGGCTGTCAACTACTCCATCTTTGTTCACATCCTCTGGTGCCTCGTCGACATGGAGTATGTCGTCGCTGTTCACCTCGTATGGTTGGATGTACCATTGGCGGTTTTTACTGGTGGCATTGCGCGAGTCGCTGGTGTAGCTTATCACCTTATTTCCGTTCTCCGACGATCCGGAGCTGTTGTTCATGCCGAACTTTGTTTTCTTGTTGATAAGGTTGAACACCCCTGTTCCGTTAGCATCGACCACCTGCCATAGCTGGCTGTCGCTTGTGGCATCGGGAGTCACCACGTTGAGTTGTGTGCTCGACATGGTTGTGCCTGGTGTCGGGTCATTGAGCGCCATCTTGCTCAGGCGGTTGATAAACTGCACATAGCCATCGCCGGCATCCTTGATTTGCCACTGCTGTGAGAGCCATGCAGTGTTTTCCTCCCATGTGCATACGAGCGCACCGCTGGCTGTCGACTGGCCCGATATGTCGACGTAGTGGTTGTTGCCTGCGTTCTTGATGCGATAGTAATAGTTGTCGATGAATGTGAATGTCCCGTCGTCGTTTATCGGTTCGACGGAACGTAGCTGAAAGGCGTTGGTGAGGTAAGCGGCATGCTTGGTTATGAAGTTCTTCAGGTCGTCGACATATTCTTTGTATGTGCTGTGGGTCACACATTCGTGATATACGACCGATGTGAGGCTATGTTTCTGGTAGTTGAGTTTCTGCGATTCGTCGATTTCGGCTGCCATCTCGTCAACCTTAGCGAGCAGGTGTTGCTCTATGCCTGCAGCCACCAGTTCCTTCCATCGGCGGTTGATGAGCTGACGGAACCATGGGTCGGCCCACATGCGCTCAAACCACACGCGTGCCACTCCGAATCCGTTCTCGCTCATGAGTGTAGACGATGTGTCGCCCTTGCGGTAGTCGTTTCCGTATGCGATGTCGTAGTCCCACATAGGACCGAAGTAGAGGTGTTCGTCGCCTGCTTTCTTATACATATACATGCTGTAGAAGCCGTCGGGGTTGGCACACATCTCGGTTCCGATATATAGGTTGGCCAGCGATACGGAGTCGACGTATGCACGGTATCCCTTAACCGGGTCGCGGAAGTCGGTGCCCATGAGTGCTGTCTCGAACTTGTTGACGAAGTTCTGGATATAAGTAATCTGTGCAGCGGTGTATTCACCGTCTTTTGGTGAGTGAACACGCACCGGCACCTCGCTCTTCGATGTCTTAAACCACTTGTGGTCCTGCCATCCGTCGGCCTCGAGGAAGTATCCGCGGTCGGTCTCCTTGCTGTTGAGGTCGCTCCCCAGGTCGAGTCGTCCGTCGTTAGCCTCGGGGTGGTCGGTTATTTGGTATGTGCCTTGATATGTGCCGTTGAGCACCAGGTCCACAAACTTAGCTCCGGGGCAGAAAGGCATTCCGAGGAATGATGCCAGCACATTGGACGTGAGGGCATTGCGCAGCATTGTCTTGTCGTAAGCATTGGCCATGAGCACCCAGTTGTGTGCTGTGGCATGTCCTTCGCCAAGCAGTGCTATCGGTTCGTCAAACTTCATGCGGTAGGCCAGTTTCAGTTTGCTGGCAGTGAATGTAGAGTTGCCACGACAGCGTATCTTCATCGATGCCACTGTTTGATTGCCACCATCCACAAGGGTCATCGTGGCGTTTTTCCATACTTTCTTGTCGGTCACAGCAGCGTTGCCTGCCACGTCGACGTATAGAGTCGGGATGTTGGTCTTCTGCTCCTTGGTTTGAGCCATAGCCTTCACCGACACCATCATTGCCATCACGCATGTCAATGCAATGACACTGATAAATGAATAGGTTTTCTTCATTGTTGTTTGGTATTATTTTTTGTGTAGTTAATTAAATTACGGTTTATTCCCCACAAATTTACGTATTTCATTTGAGATGCCAAATAAATTACACACTTTTTTTATTCATGCGATACAATGAGCCGACAAAAATCGTAACTTTGTAGTCTCTAATAACACATACTGACATTATGCGCACAACCTGCATATCCCTGCTGATGGCCGCACTGATGGCCTTGCCCCACACGGTCACTGCCCAGACTTCGCTTCGCGACATTTTCACCCAGATGCCCGACTCGCTGCTGCCTACCCTCAGTCGCAGCGACCGCCTCGACCTGCTCGACTTCATCGACGCCAACCTCACCAACGAGGTTCCCGGAGCCCTGCGCGGCAGTGCACGCCTCACGATGCTCACCCCGTCGGTACTGAAACTGAGGCTGTCGCCACATGCCGAGATGCAGATGTGCCTGCTCTCCGACCAAGCAACGGTATGTGTCATCACTTCGGTCGAAGCAGGAGGATGGGACAGCAGCGTGCGCTTCTACAACCTCGGCTGGCAGATGCTCGATGTCGAGGCATATATCGACCTGCCCACCACCACCGACTTCATTCCCCGCCCCGACAGCATGACCGACAACGATTATCGCAACCTGCTGGTGGCTGCAGGCATTCCGTTCGTCAAGGCCGACATCAACGATGCATCGACCATCAGCTTCACCTACACATCGGGCAACAACGCCGACGCGCAAAGCCGCGAAAAGCTCAAACCTTATATCACCCCCGTCGTCGAACGGAAAATAAGCATTCCACGACAGGGCATTTAGCATATCAATATCAAACAAATAGAAAAGCCCCGAAAAACCACTGAAACATGGTCTTTCGGGGCTCTTTTTTTTCACAACCTACCGCAAATCCTGCGCATAAACAAATAGGTATATACCTGCCATACGAAGGGCCGCCATCCGAGGCTCATCATGGGAATGTAGCCAAATTTTCGTGTCGCCTCGCGTGGCACAATCGTGAAATCCATCGTTTCGCGATCATGGCGCATCAGGTTCATCGCTTCTTCACGTTGATCACGGTTGTAGTGCCTATGATACATGTAGTAATGGCGCAGTGCATTGACCAGCATTATCCACCTGAACCGCTCGTGGGCCACCCTGGCAGCGTGGCTGTAACTGCCCGACGCGAGATATTGCGACATGGCTTCGTGGGCTTTCAATCCCCAAAAGACACCCATATTCATGTTGTGGGTCAACGAGTTGTCGAGCAATCGGTAGTAGTATATGCCTTCGCTCTGAATGATGCGTGGCGAATTGAGGAAATGGAGCAGGGCTGTATTGTCGTCGCCATAGATGCGGTCGGAATTATCGAAGGGTATTCTGAGTTGCAGCTCACGCCTCACCACATATCGTCCCGACACATGCCAGGGCATGCTATGGTAGTATATTTCCTCGCCCGAAGCCTCGCGAAAAGCAAAGCGGTCGGAGGGTTCAAACACCGTGCCGTCGGGGCGTACCCTCAACTCGCGAAGCAGCACACACTGCACGTCGTCCCTGCCTTCAAACTCCTTCACCGCCCATTCGAGGGCATCGGGAGCCAGCCAATCGTCGTCGTCGAGAATGGCGATAAACTCACCCTTCGACACCGCAACACCTGCATTGCGTGCCAATTGTGCACCTCCGTTCTCCTTCTGCTCCAGCACTTTCACTCGCGGGTCGGTAGCAGCAAGTTCATACAGCAGTTGCAAACTTCCGTCGGTCGACACGTCGTCGACACAGATGACCTCGAGGTCGCGCAATGTCTGGCAGAGCACCGACTCCACACATTGGCGCAGATACTTTTCCCTATTGTATACACCTATGATTACACTTACCATCATTAGCTCAAGTTAACGTGTTTCATATTCTTTCACTGCCGTGGGTATTCATGCAAACTGATGCAAGAACACCGTCAGTTTCGACCTCACAAAGGCGCGTTGCTCATTGTCAAGTCCCATGCTGTAGATTGCCGTACATGCCGACAGGAGCGACACCGCAGTGACACACACAACCTGTGTGAGCGGATGTTCGTGCATACCGCCATACACGTGAACCAACACCGGCAGTATGCTGCCCGTCACAATCACCAGCAGCGACCGCAGGATGACATCGCGCATGTATGTCATAATCGACAGATTGACAGCCGGACACACGATGAACACCCTCACTATCTGTATGATGCCAAACATACACAACTCGCCTATCATGACCCATATCGGCGAATAGCCCTTCCACAACAGCCACGCAGCCATCGGGACGATGAGCAGCAACAGGTTGGCTTCGATCATCTGGAACCGAGCTATGCGCCCCGTGGCATGAATGGTGATACACATCACCTGGGCCAACACATTCACCGTGGCCATCATCAGTGCCAGGCGCACGAACCACACCGTGTAGTCGGGTATATCATATCCCAGCCACACAAACAGCACGAAGTGGGTTTCGAGTATCAGCGGCAATGCAATCAAAAACATGAGCATCACCGAGAATCGCGACGAGTTGATGATGAGCTTGTGCAGGTATTCCATTTCGCCCGATGCATAGCTCTTCACAATCTGCGGACGTGTGGCAGCCAAAAACTTGTCGGCAAACAGCGACACCTTGTCCTGAACGGCATACGCAATACCAAATGCCGCATTAAGCAAAGTGCCGTAAAACAGGTTGAACAACAGGTTGATGCCCTGAGTATACCCGATGGTGGCCAGAGTGCCGTTGAAGGTCCATCCGCCAAACTTCAGCATCTTGACAAAAAGTTGACGGTCGAATTGCCATCCGCCGCGTGTCTCGGGGAAATAGCGATGGCAGTACCAGCCATATATCAGTCGCATGCTCACCTGCACCATCATCACCAGTGCTGCATAGAGCATGAGCTTATCAACTGAGGTATACTTCACCAAAAAGACAATTATGAGGTTTGCCAACACATTGTATATGCCAATCGATGCAAACACGCCCATCCGCTCGTGAGCCACGATAAGGGCGTCATAAGGAGCACATACGACATTGATTATGGCCGTAAGGATAGAGAATTGAAAAGCCACGATGGCGGCCGTGAGTCGCTCGGGAGGCAGTACAAGGTAGTTGCAGACATAATACATCCCGACCGTCTCGGCAAGGATGAGGATAAGCGCTGCTATCACGTAATGCACAATGCGGGCAGTGCTGAACACTGTGTGCATGCGTTCTGTGCTGCTCCCACTACCCTGCTCAAACGAAATGAAGCGCATGGTGGCGCTCTCGATGCTGTTGAGCACTACAAACATGCTCATCACACCGCCCACCACGGTGAATATACCATAATCGCTCTTACCCAAGGTGTCGAGCACCACACGGGTAGTGAAAAGGCTCACCAACAACTGCACCAACATCTGTCCGTAGAGGTAGAGGGTGTTGCGTGCCAAGCGTTTCGATCTACTATTTATAGCAGTGTTACTAATCATCTTATAGCAGTATTACTCATCGTCTTATAGCAGTATTGCTCATCGTCGGTCATATTGTTGTTCGAATATATTCAGACGCTTTATCGTCACAGCAGGTAGGACGCTAATCTATATAACGTGAAATCACTCTTGCGTATTGCCTCATCCACATATTTTAATTTATGGCTGCGCATCGCGTTGAACTCTTGTGCCAGTTCGATCATAGCTGCGAAATATGCTTCGCATACACCGCCTCCCACAGCGTCGAGCCTGTTTGCCGACAGTTTCATGCCCATGAGGAATGCATCGTAGAGTGCCTGGTCGTGAGGAATATGGAGTGTGTGCAGGTCGTCCAACAGCTGGCGCACCACCCAATATGCATCGAGCGATGCAGGGTTGCCATATTCCCTCGATGTGAAACTGCCTTCATGGCGGCTATACTCGTAGGTCACATCGCTCAGCGTGGACACCTTGTCAGCAAGCCTATACAGCACAAACGAGAGCAGCGTGTCTTCATATCTCACCCCTTCGGGGAAACCCACATGCTCAAACAACCTCGCACTGAACACCTTGCCACACGCATATCCCGTGAGTCGGTTCACATCGCAGCCATCATCGTGGCTTACCAGCAGGCTTCGCTTGTCACCGTCGGTCACCACCATCGAGCCCTCCACCACATCGGCATCGGCTGCGTATGCCCTGTCGAGCCATTTGTCGATAGTTCCCTGGGGCAACACATCGTCGGCATCAACAAAACTAATGTAGCGTGAATCAATGTCGTGAAGCGCTGCATTGCGTGCAGCCGATACTCCGCTGTTGACCTTCATCGCGAGGTATTCCACACGTTCGTCCTTACATTCGCGCTTCAGCGCCTCCACACTTCCGTCGGTGCTGCAGTCGTCGACCACCACCACATGCAATTTGTACTTCGTCGGCTGACTCACTATCGAGCCTACACACTGCTGCAATGCCGCCCCTCCGTTGTAGGTTGCGATGATGAGCATCAGGTCGTATTGCGGAGCTGACGCCACTCTGTTGTTCATCACGCACGACTTCACCTGCGGGCAATGTATCTGCCTGATCAGCGTCACTGCATTGGCGGCACTGATGTCGACATGCTTGTGTGGCATCAATATCCTCAGCACATGAAACCACACCCTACACGTGTGGGTGGGTCGTGCAATACGTGTCAGTCGTTCGAGATAATTCATCTGTTTGCGGTGTGTGGGGTTATATTTACAGCGGTGTGTGGGGTTATATTTACAGCGATGTATGGGTTTTTATATACAGAAATACGGAATTGGTAATGAGGAGCAACTAAACAAGTAAAACAGAAAAGTGGAGCCTGTGCACTCTCGCGCCACAGAACTCCACTCGTCTCTTTTCTCCAAATCTCGGTTCCCTCGTATTTACCACGACTGTGCATCGGCATCTCGTCGTTGCGACTCCCGAGGGCTCGGTGAGACATCTTTATTTCTTCTTCATCACAGCATAGCGGCTCATGAACTTGTCGACACGACCTGCGGTGTCCACCAGCTTAGCCTTACCAGTGTAGAATGGGTGTGATGTAGACGAGATTTCAAGTTTTACGAGAGGATACTCCTGACCCTCAAATTCGATTGTCTCGTTTGAACGTGCGCATGAACGAGACAGGAACATATCGCCGTTGGACATGTCCTTAAACACTACTGGGCGATAGTTTTCCGGATGAATACCTTTTTTCATTTCTTTTCTTTGTTTTATTGTTTTTATACAGTTCTTGTTTGTTCTGGTGAACAATAAACATTTTATCTCTTGTCGGCCACACACTCATGTCTATCGGCCGATTCGGAGTGCAAAGGTACGAAATAATTCACAATCAAGCCTCACGATTATCAATTATTTTCGCTTTCTGCCCTTGTTTTTTTTCTTTATGTGCGTGTTTTGTCACTTTCTCGGCCCAAAAGCATTGGTGCTTCAGCGTCGCGAGTATTGCAGTTTGTTGGCGGTGGTGTATGCTTGTTCGAGCGTGTTTTCGTCATCATCGACTGCCCACGAGGGGCCCACCCATCGCTGTGTGTGTCCTTCGGCAAGGCGGCCTTCGTGGTCGGTAATTCCCAGCATGTAGTTCACCAGCCAGTCGAGGTCGCTCTTGTTGATATACACTCGTCCGGCTGTCTTCACGTCGTGGTCGCGGAAGTAGCGGTTGAGGTAGTAGTAGCAACGCTCCTGGAAGTTCGTAAGCGCAACTCCCTCGGGTTGCAGGCGTCGCAGGGTGCGGAAGTAGTCGTAGCCCGATGTCTCGATTCCGTTTGCGTAGCGGTTGCTATACGAGCGCGGTTGCGTGCCTCGTGTGTTGTATTCTATGGTTCCCTCTTCGTCCATCCCGAGCGATGTGAGTTCGTAATCTATCGCTATCTGATTGCCTCCTGCCTGTGTTGGATATGCATCACATCCCAGCAATCCGAGCAGTGTGAAGCCCATCACTCCAGTGCGGTCGGCTCCCGTGCGACAGTGGAAGTACACAGGTTTGCCCTCTTTCAGTTTGGCTATCATCCATGCCACATTGCCCACTACAGCCGAATGCATCAGCGCATTATGCAGTGTAAAGTCGGTAGCGGTGTTCATGAAATCGGCTTCCTGCATCGGGGTATATCCCAGCGAGTGTGCGTTGCGCTTCGGGTCGTCGGGCCATGAGCCTTGTCCCGGCATGGCTCGCAGGTCGAGATGTGCCCTGATGCCTATGCGGTGCAGTTCCGAGATATCGTCGCGGGTGAGGTAGTAGGTCTCGTGGCGCACGTTCTGTCCGCCTGGACTTCCTCCACGATACACCTGTCCGTACCTCACGCGGTTGCCGCCCCATCCGGTCCATCCGCCCAGGTCGCGTATGTTCCAACTGCTGTCGAGCTTTATCATGCGCAGTTGTCCCTCGGTGTGTATCTTGCCGCTCACGAGGGGTTTGTCCTGCAACACGGTGTAGTAGTAGGTTGTTTGGGGCACGAGGTTGACGAACTTGAAGGTGTTCCACCCCTGCGAGGCATCGATCAGCGTGTCGAGTTTCATGCCGGCAGCGTCGTTTTCGTCGGTCAGGCTTATCCACACCTTGCCTCCCTTCTTGGTTTCGAACTTCACTTCGTAGCTGATCGGTTGGTCGTTGCGGTATCCGTCGTTCAGTGCCGACGAGCGCAGTTGGCGGAAGTCCGTGTCGTCGAGGTACGACTTGCTGCCACGCTCGAATGTCGACATCGAGTGTTGCATCATGTGCCGCGCGGTCGGGTTCTCGATGTTTATGGTCACATCGGTCAATCCGCCTCCGCTCTTCACACTTCGGCACGACAGCGTGATGCCGCACACCACACTCAGTGCAACAAGCAATATCTTACAGTTCTTCATTTTTATTTCATATTTACTACCGTTTCCTGTGTTATCCGCTGTGCTTCCTTACGGCTCAGCACACGGCTCCATTTCACACGTGCGTCCGTGTTGCTTCCTTCGCCCCTGTTTCCATATTCATAGTATCGGGCAGTCTGCTCGCGCTCTGGCTGCCAGTGATGCCATCCTTCGGGGCGTATGTGGCTGCCCATCTCGCAGTTCATAAACAGGGTGTAGCCGTAGTCGCGCCACGGACGCCCCAGGTATACGCGGTTCACCCCTTCGCCTGCCACGAGGCGACATTGGTTGAAGATGTAGCCATATTTCGCATCGGCGGGTGTCGATGCAGCGGTGATGTAGGAGTTCGACAGGCTTTCGATGGTGCAACGCTCAAACCATGCCGTCGAGGGACCGAAGATGAAGTCGGTGGTGCCACAGATGTAGCAGTCGGTAAACAGCAGGTGGGTGTAGGGCATACCGGTGTATATCGTGTCTTGATTGCCCTTTATCCTGCACCCCACCACTCGCAGCCGGTCGCCCTGGGTGTGGAGAGCCACTGCCTGCCCCAGCCGCGGGGCGTTGTTCTCTATCGTCAGGTTCTTCAGCACCACGTCGTTGGCCTCCACCTTGAGTGTGTAGGTGCGGAATGTGCCCATCGGCAGCCCCGTCGCCTCGAGCGGTATGTTGGCATGATGGTCGTAGGTGATGATGGTGTTCTCGGCATTTTCGCCACACAGCTCTATGTGTTGCAGCCATTGTGGTATGACGATTTTCTCTTTATACACCCCACTTTTTATGTATATCACCTTGTGGTAATCCATGAATGCACGACACACCTCGATTGCCTCGGCTATCGTCTCAAAGTCGCCCGTCCCGTCTTTCGCCACGCGTATCGTGTCGGGGTTGTCGTAGTAGGATGTAGGTTTACGCTCTCGGCCAGCCGATGCAGCCGCCCCCGTCCTCCTGAACTTAGCCAGTGCCGGTATCTCGCCACACATAGCGTCGGCCAGCAGGCGGGCCACTACGCGCGCGCCATATATATTATAATGTGTGTTATCTTGACTTCCGTCAGGCAAACTGGGGTGTTCGCCCGGTGCAAACCACATGTGCAGGCGCTTCGAACCCTCGGCTCCCAACCCCTGTTCCAGTTGGTGGGTCAGTTGGTTGGCATCGATAAAGTATGCATGCAGGCGCTGTGCCACCGTGCGCGGAGCTTCGCGATATGCACCGTGGGTATCGACCAGCGAGTCGCCCACGAAGTTGCGGCGCACCACGGCATTCATCACTATGGGTATTCCGCCCCGCTCGCGCGTCTCCCTCACATATCGTTCCAGGTTGGCATCGAATGTGCTGCCAGGTTCGGTGTGGCGGTCGGGTTGAGCCTTCTCGTCGTTGTGTCCAAACTGAATGACCACATAGTCGCCGGGGGCGATGCTCTGCAACACCTTGTCCCACCGCCCTTCGTTGATGAACGAGAGCGACGAACGCCCGTTGACCGCATGGTTGTCCACATGGATTTCGTCGGTAAACAGTTCCTGCAACATCATGCCCCACCCCCTCTCCTGCTTGCCGCCCGAGGTGTCCTTATTAGCCATGGTCGAGTCGCCGACCATGAAGATGGTGATACCCCTGTCTGTCCGCATCGAGCTGGTCAGCACCATGCCGACGATGCAGAGGGTAAGTATACAGATACGTTTCATCACAGCATCAGAATTTATATCTCACACCTGCCACGAATACTCCCTGTTCGCCCACACCCAATTCGGCAAATCCGCGCAGCTGCATGCTTCCCGCCTCGATGCCGAGCAGCGATGCCTGCCAATTGAAGTGCACAGCCGACTCGGTGGCGTCGGTCATCGACTGCGATACAGTCTCGATGGTCTCGCTGCGCAACGTAGCACCTACGGCCAACTTCGAGTAGAGGCCGAAATGACTCTTGCGCAGCCAGTCGAACTTCACGGCCGGCATCAGCGTGAAGTACGAGTCCTTAGCCTCGCCAAGTTTCAGTTGGCCATAATACACATCCTGAGTGTGGCGCCCGTAGGCAAAGATACCACCCACACCGAGCCACGACTTCATGTGATAGAAATACTCGACCGAGAGCGGACCCTTATACGACTCGTTGTCGAAAGTCACATGATTGAACGTCGTAGTCACCGTCTCCAAGTCATCAATCCACTGCGAATTGGAGTAAACACCAATACCCACGGCTATCTCGTGGCGTATGTCCTCATACCCCTTTTGGGCATTCATCGAAAGCGTGCCCATGCAAAGGACTGCAGCAAGAATCAAAAATCTGTTCATCTTCGTTCCAGTGTTTTATGTCTTATTTATGTTTTCTTTGGTTTACAAAGATACGAATAAATAGGGAAACAAACCACCATATATCCGAAAAAACATATCAAGAAACACAAATAATGCTCCAACCAATCGCGATAACGAACTTTTGTGCATGCATATCCTCACCATTGCCGCCCGTGTGCATCGTCGTGCAAGAACACCCATGTTTTGCCTGCGAGTGCGGAGTAATTTGCCTGCGAGTGCGGAGTAATTTACCCGCGAGTGCGGAGTAATTTGCCTGCGAGTGCGGAGTAATTCTTTAATTTGCGACGCAAATTATTAAATTTGCGACGTAGTTTTATTAATTTTCCACCGAAAATTATTAAATTTGCGTCGCAAATTAAAGAATTTCTATATCGTCGCAGCAAAAGTTGCGGGTACGCGCGATAAATGTTCTATATCGTCGCAGCAAAAGTTGTGGGTACGCGCGATAAATGTTCTATATCGTTGCAGCAAAAGTTGCGGGGTACTTACCTTGCCTCACCATTCTATCACTTCTGCATCGCCCATCTGCTCGTAGCCGCTTATGATGACGCGGTCGCCTGCCGCGAGGCCTTCCACGACTTCATACCATCGTGGATTCTGGCGTCCGAGGCGTATGGGGGTGCGCTGTGCCCGATGCTGGTGGTGTGGGTCGAGGCGCATGATCCACAGGCCGCTGGTGGTTGCGTAGAATGTGCCGCGTGGCACTACGAGGGCGCGTCCGGGCTTGCCCAGTTCGATCTGCAGGCGGAGGGTGGCTCCGGGGCGCAGGTCGTCGGGGGGTCGGTGGTTGAACATGAGTTCGATATCGAATCCCTGGTTAGTCACTTGCCGACTGGTGTGGCTCACGTGTAGCTTGTGGGTGCGGCCGTGTAGCACGACTGTGGCGGGCTGGCCGTCGGTGATGCGGTCGGTGTAGTATTCGTTCATGCGTGCGGTGACTTTGTAGCTGGTGAGTATTCCGAGGCTTGCGATGCATTGGTCGCTACCGAGTTGCTGTCCGATTGCTACGTTGAGTTCGCTGATTTGTCCGTCGGCCGGTGCCACTACGGCCAGTGAGCTGAGGCGTTCGCGCTGCTGCTGATACTGGCGCTGGTCTATCTTCATCTGCTGCTCTATGAGGCCAAGGCTGATGACGTTGAGCACTGAGTCCTGCGACAGGCTCTCGAGTGTGAGGCGCACTGATTGCGTCTTGTAGTTGTATTCGTCGCGTGCCACCTCGAGTTGTGCCTTGCTCTTCATGCCCATGTGTGCCTCTTCCTGCTCGAGTGCAAAGCTTTTCTCGAGGCGGCTCAGCTCGTACTGTGCCTGCATTGCCTGCTGTCGCAGGGTGATGGCCCGCTGTTGCATCTCGATGATTTGTCGGCGATAGGTCATGGCCTTCTGCTCGTATTGCATACGTTCGTCCTCGAGTTGACGGATGAGGGACGGATTGCTGAGGGTGAGTATCGTGTCGCCCCTGCTTACCATATCGCCGCTGCGGCACATCACGTCCTCCACGATTCCCCCCTCGACGGTGTTGATGCGCAGGGTGGATATGGGTGTGACGGTGCCGTCGATGTTGGTATATTCCATGAATGTGGTATCCACGACGACTGCTATCTGGTCGTCGTCGATGTTGAGCCGCAGTGTGCGTGGCTTCAGGTTGACATAAATGGCGTACCCTATCAGCGCGATAAGCAGGCACGTGCCCAGCAGGTGGTAGCGGTAGCGTATGTACCAGGGGCGTGGTGGTAGTTTGATGTCCATAGAATTATTTACGATTTACGAATTTACTATTTAATTATTTGGAATGGAAAGGAATGGAAAAGAAGTTATCGCTGCGCTATGAAGTTAAAAGGACGAATGATACTGCCTGTAGGTATCGTCCCTTTAACTTCCCTTTTTACTTCCTTTTAACTTCTCTTTAACTTCTGTTTTATTTACGATTTATGCTTCCATCACCTCTCCTGTCATGCTTCTGATTGTGTAGTATAGCTCCCAATATGTTCGCATGGTGGCGATGAAGTTGCGTTGTGCTGCGTCTTTTTCGTTGATGCTGTTCATGAATTCGAGCAGTGTGGTGCGGCCTTGTATGTACATCCATCGGGCCACTTCGTAGCGACGGAGGGCAGTTTGGCGGGTGCGTCGTGCTACGTCGACTCGTCGCGACTGGAGGTTGAACTGGTTCACCACCTTCAACACGTTTTGCCGGAAGTCGTGCATGCCTTGCTGGCCGGCGAGCTGGGTGAGTTGGAGGCGCGAACGTGCCACACGCACCTGCCCCTTGCCTCGCCCCCAGTCGAGCAGCGGCAGGCTGAGCGACAGGCTTATGTATTGCTGATTGGATGGTCGCTGATAAGCATCGTGTACTGTGGCTCCCGTCTGCGACAGGCCGAACTGCATGTATAGCTCGGCTTTGAGGCCGCGGCTGGCACGAGCACGAGCCAGGTCGTCTTCGCTTTCGAGTCGGGACAGGCGGTAGTAGTCGGGGTCGGGACTTTGCTCGAGTGCCTGAGCGAGTGCCTGCATGGGGTCGAGCTGCAGGTTGGGCACGCTGCTGTCGGGCACCACCACTATGTCGGTCGCATTGTCGATTGCCAGATACGAGCGCAGGCTTTGCATCGCTTCGTCCACCTCGATGGCAGCATTCATGCAGTTGGTCTCCTCCGACAGGCGGTTCACTTCGAGTTGCAGCATCTCGTTCTCGGTTATGGTCCCGATGTCGTAGCGGCGGCTGGCATATCGGTAGAGGGTGTCGCTCACTGCGTAGTTCTGCCGCGCGATGCTGAGCGATGTCTGTGCCCCGGCCAACGAGAAGAAGTAGCTGCATGTGCGCGATGCGATGAGTTCCATCGTCTCGCGGTATGCCTTCTGTGCCTGACGGTAGCGCAGGGGTTCGGTGCGGCGGTCCCATCGCAGGCTGTTATGGCCGAACAGGCTCTGGCTGTAGCCTATGGATATTGGCACGGAGCTGTAGGAATGTGTGTGTCGTTCAAACTCGTCCTGACGGTAGAGGCTTGAACTGACAAACAGGTTGCCGCCCGTGAACCAGATGTTCTGACTGAGCGACAGGTTGAGGTTGGTGCTGAGTTGGTTCTGTCGTACGAACGAGCTGGTGCCGTCGGGTTGCACTATGCTGTTGAGCTGGCGGTTGAGGTTGGGTGATGCCGACAACGATAGCGACGGCAGGTAGTTGGCCTTGTGGCCCTGGTAGGCCCATGTAGATGCCTCGAGCTGATGGCGTGCCGACAGCGCATCGGTCGATTGCTCTTGTGCCAGACGTATGGCCTGAGCCAGTGTGAGGCGCAGTGTGTCGGAGTCCTGTCCGCGTGCCACGACTGCAACTGTGAGCATTATCAGTGTAAGTATTCTTATCTTCATGTTTGTGCAATATACAAAGAGTGTGCCAACAAGATTATACTATTGATAGTGAACACATAGAGTGCAGCGAGAGCACCGATGTCGATGTGCGGATGCGCACTGCCAACGTGCGTTTTCGCACATCGGTAAGCAATCTCGCACTTATTAGTGAAAAAGTGCATGGATGGCAACATGTATTCTGATTTATATCCGTATCTTTGCAGCTGAAAATAGAATTAAAGGGAAAAGAAAAGGAGGAGCCCATCCGGAAGGCTTTGAAAATTGAAGTGTATATCATAACCTGCTCCTACAGGTTCAAGATACACTCAGCCCTCTCTCCTTACGTCGGAGGACTTCGGTATGACTTGTAAGGGAGGTTGCTATCCATAAGCAAAGCAGTTCCCTATTGTAGGGCCTCCCCATTTGTCATTCCGACGAAACGCAGTGAAGGAGTGAATCTGTGACCGGCCGAAGGACTGCGAATCCATCTGGAAGGAAATAGCTAAATAGTTAAATAGTATGTAAATCGTAAACAAGACTCATTTTCATGGAACAAAAAGGAAAGATACTTATCGTCGATGACAACGAAGACATCCTCTTTGCGCTCAACCTGCTGCTGAAACCGCTGGTTGACGACCTGCGTGTGACCACACGGCCCGACCAGATACTGCGGTTCTACGACATGATACAGCCCGACGTGGTGTTGATGGATATGAACTTCCGTCGCGATGCCATCAGCGGCGAGGAGGGTTTCGAGTGGCTCCGTCGAATCCTGCAGCACGACCCGCAGGCCGTGGTGGTGATGATGACTGCCTACAGCGATGCCGACAAGGCGGTGCGTGCGCTCAAGAGCGGTGCCACCGATTTTGTGACCAAACCCTTCGACAACAGCCACATGCTGGCCACGCTGTTTGCTGGCGTGAAGCTGGGACAGGAGCGCAAGCGCAACCGCCAGTTGGAACAGAAGGTGGAGGCTGTGACGGCTCCGTCGGGTAGCGATGCCGCACCGGTCATGATTGGCGAAAGTCCTGTCATGAAGCGAGTGATGACGACCATCGCTCAGGTGGCACCCACCGATGCCAACATCCTCATCCTGGGCGAGAACGGCACGGGCAAAGACGTGGCAGCACGCATGATTTGCCACATGTCGGCGAGGAAAGACCGTCCGTTTGTGAGCATCGACCTGGGCAGTGTGCCAGAACATTTGTTTGAGAGCGAACTCTTCGGTTACGAGAAAGGAGCGTTCACCGATGCCCACCGCGCCAAGGCGGGACGCATGGAGACGGCCAGCGGCGGCACGCTGTTTCTCGACGAGATAGGCAACCTGCCACCGTCGTTGCAGACCAAACTGCTGGCAGCACTCGAGCGGCGCGAGATTTCGCGGCTGGGTGCAACCACACAGACCCGAATCGACATCCGACTCATATCGGCAACCAATGCCGACCTGCACCGACGTGTAGATGAAGGGACATTCCGTCAGGACCTGCTCTACCGCATCAATACCATCGAACTGACCATACCGCCACTGCGCGAGCGAGGCGACGACATCATGCTGCTGGCCGAACATTTCGCGCGCGTGTACGCACGTAAATATAATAAGGAGGTGAGAGGCATCGGTCGCGATGCACGTCAGAAACTCCTCACCCACCAGTGGCCGGGCAATGTGCGCGAGTTGATGCACAGCGTGGAGCGGGCAGTGCTCATGAGTCAGGGCCGTAGTCTCTCGGCATCCGATTTCACCCTCGCACCGCCACCCATGCGTCGCCACGAACCGGCTGCAACCCTCAACCTCGAACGACTGGAGCAGGAAGCCATCGAGCGAGCCATGCGCATCACCGGCGGCAACATGAGTCAGGCGGCCGAACTGCTGGGCATCACTCGGTATGCACTCTATCGCAAACTGAAATGAGTCAACTTTCGCAAGATCCAGTTGCTTCAGTTTTAAGGAATAGAAAGGATTGGAAAAGAAGTTATCGCTGCGCTCAGGAGTTAAAAGGACGAATGATACTGCCTGTAGGTATTGTCCCTTTAACTTCCCTTTAACTTCCCTTTAACTTCCCTTTAACTACAATTGGCATCCGCAACTTGTATGAAATAGAAAAACATATAATTTATGAAAACATATATAGCATACATCGTAGGTATCTCGCTGCTTACCGCAGCCGTCATCGGGTGCATCGCCGCGTCGCTCCCGTTCTGTGCCGTGGGGTGCGCCGTGTGTCTCGTCTGCATAGCCACAGCCCTTGCCACACGCATCAGCCGCATGAGGTTCTCATACCGGGCCATCGAGGCCGATAACGAGCGCCTGCATCAGAGGCTCACCGACCTTCACCGCCAGCAACTCTACCTGCGTCAACTCACCGAAAACATCGACACCGCACTCGTGATATGCACCCCGTCGGGACATATCGACTGGATGAACCAGGCGGCACGCGAGTATTTCGGTCAGGATGCAGCAACAGTGCCCGAGGCCGTGATGGACGCTGTGGCCGAGAGGCGCGACGAGGTTGACGGACACGCACTTTCGTCGGCACTCATCAGCATCGACGGCCGGCGCAGCATCATCATAACGCTGAAGGACGTTTCGTCGCTCATGAGCCGACGCGAGATGGAGGCATGGCAGCAGCTCATACGAGTGCTGACACATGAGATCATGAATTCGCTCACACCCATCATCTCCATCAGCGACACCTTAAGCGACGAGAACGAGGCATTCAGCGTCATCAACCGCCGCTGCCGTTCGCTCATGGAGTTTGTCGAAGGCTACAGGCGGCTCACACGCATCGGCCGACCCGAACGCACCGAGTTCAGCGTGGCCGACTTCTTCGCACACCTCCACCAGCTCTATCCCGAGGTCAGCTTCCCCGATACTGCCTCCATCGATGGCCGTACACTATATGCTGACCGTACCCAGATGGAGCAGGTGATGATAAACCTGCTGACCAATGCACGCGAGAGCGGAGCCACCCGCATCGAGGTGTCGATGCCCGATGCCACGACCATCAGCGTGTCCGACAACGGGCGCGGCATTCCGCCCGACGTCGGCGGGCGCATCTTCCTGCCGTTCTTCACCACCAAACCACTGGGGTCGGGCATAGGGCTGAGCCTCTGTCGCCAGGTGATGATCGAGCATGGCGGAACCATCGGCGTGGAGAGCAAGGAAGGAGAAGGAACGGTCTTCACCCTGTGCGTTTCCGCACGATGAATGGGCATAATCGCACAGCAAGCACCAATCAGAATAATGAATATGTAGAAGATACACAGCGATTTACCGATTTGGCACGAGGTTTGTAGTAAGTATGGAGGACCTCTCCCCAGCCGGGAGGGAGTGCCATCCGGATGGAAATAACCAAATAATTAAATAGTACATAAATAGGAACCTTTTGGAGCAGCGAGTGCAGAGTGAAGTTTACTTCAACTATGCCGAGTCGTGACAAAAGCGAACGAAGTTAAATAGTAAATCGTTAAATCGTAAATATAACTATGTTCAAACTCAAACAATCAATCCGCATCATCTCGCGCATGAAGAGCTACACCGCGCTGTCGGTGTTGGGGCTGGTGATAAGCCTGAGCGGCACCGTCATCATCGGTCGCTACCTGCATCAGGAATGGACCGCCGACTCGTTCATGCCCGACCTCGACCGCACCTACGTGCTGGGTATCCGGTTCACCGAAGGGGCACCCATCACCAGCCCGTATGAGACCGGCATGCCATTCGAAATCAATAACGAAGAAGGATTCATCTCGCCTGTCGAGGGACAGAGCGAGGTGGAACGCTACACAAGCATTGCACTGCGACATAACTATTCATTGCGTCAGGCCGACGGCAAGGTGATTTATCCCGATGCCATTGCAGTCGATAGCGTGTTCGACAGCATATACCCCATCGACATCGTTGAAGGCACCGCACATCTGGTGGCCGACGGGCAGTGCATCATCAGCACCGAACTGGCCGAACGGATATCGACGAAGAAAGGCGAGAGCATGGTAGGCAAGACCTTCGAGGTGGGAGATGGAGAGCTGAACACCGTGGTGGGTGTGTATCGCAAACCGCGGTGCAAGACATCCATCTGCTTCGACCTTGCAAACTACCGGGGTGATGACCCTTGGGTGAATAATGCACTGAACATGTGCCTGGTGCTGACATACGAGGGTGCTGACATCGAGGCATACAACAACCGCCAACCCATACAGAGCTTCCGTTCATACCTGAATCGGCCGTTGCGCTACTTGCTTGTTCCCTACCACGACATGATGAACATGGTGAACAGCGAAGATACCGACATAGAGCGTCGCAGGAGCACCTCCAGTGTGCATCTGTGGATGCTGCTGGGTGTGGCGGTGATGCGAGCGCATCGCAGTCACGAGATGCATGTGCGCCGCATCTTCGGTGCCTCGCGCTGGAGCATCTTCACCCAACTCTACATCGAGACCTTCCTGCTCGCGCTCCTCACCATGCTCGGCGTATGGATTGTGGTTGAAATCACATCGCCCCTTCTTGCCACATATTATGATATCAATGTTATCGGACAATGGAAGTTCGATGTCCTGCTGACCCTCACTTTCGTCTTCGCTCTGCCGCTGGTCAGCTCCGTACCATCAGTCTCCTCTGTGTCCTCTGCCTCCTCCGTGTCCTCTGTGCTATTTCTCTTCCTCCAGTTCTTTATCTCGCTTGCCTTGCTCAATGTCAGCATTTACTTCATGCGCCAGCTGCACGTGATGATGACTGCCGACCCGGGATTCCGCACCGAACGGCTGCTCAGCGCACTGATATATCCGGAGCAGAGGATGTCGTTTCCTTCGGCTGAGGATTGGATGTCGCACATGCAACAGGTGGTGGCCCGCGCGAAGGTCATACGACAGAAACTCGACGACTGTCCGTACATACAGAACATAACGGTCGATCCCATGCCGCTCACCGAAGGGTCACACATACCAACTGCCGACGGTCAGCAGCTCTGCCTCTTCTATGTTGACCGCCGTGCTATGGACATGTATGGCCTGGAGATGGTGAAGGGACGTGCATACAACGACTCGACCGACAACGACCAGGACTACAACATGATACTCAACGAGACGGCAGCACGACGGCTGGGAATAAACGACCTCGACACCGACCTCGTGCAACTGAAGAGCCGTATATGGTTTGACGGCCAAGTGGATATGAACTACAATCCGCCGTATCATGTGGTGGGCATCGTGCGCGACTTCAACTTCGGCCGCACCACCGAACCGGTTCAACCTGCTGTATTCTTCTTCTCAAAAGGATTTGGCGAGCGATACGACGAGGAAGGTGTGAGTCTGCCGCAAGGAGAATATATGCTGATTGATGTGGCACCAGGTCATGAGGACGACATGGTGGCTTATCTCAAGGATATGATGCAAGAGATATTCGATACCGACGAGTTGAAATACTCGTGGGTGACCGATCGAAGGAACAAACTCTACAGCGAAGACCAGCGCACGGCCCGTGTGTTCATCACCTTCTCGCTGCTGGCCATCGCAGTGACGTGCCTCGGAGTGCTCGGCCTTATGATGTTCGACATCCGTCGCCGCTACCGCGAGATAGCGCTGCGCAAGGTGAATGGAGCCACGCTGCGCGACATAGCACTGCTGCTCACCCGCCGCTACATCACGATACTGGCCATTGCAGCAGCTGCCAGCATACCTGTCGCCCTGCTCGTGGTACACCGACTGATGGAGTCGTACACCACACACACCAGCTTCGCATGGTGGATTCCGCTCCTGAGCATCGCCATCCTCGTCACTCTCTGTGCCCTCACCCTGTGGTGGCAGATACTGAAGGCCATGAAAATAAAACCATATAAAGTGTTGAAAGAACAATAAAAAAACCTCCGGATGGAAATAACTAAATAGTTAAATAGTACATAAATCGTAAATAAAACAGAAGTTAAAGAGAAGTTAAAAGGAAGTAAAAAGGGAAGTTAAAGGGACGATACCTACAGGCAGTATCATTCGTCCTTTTAACTCCTGAGCGAAGCGATAACTTCTTTTTCATTCCTTTCCATTCCAAATAATTAAATAGTAAATCGTCAAATAGTAAATAACATGATGATACATACAAAGAACCTCAAGCGCACGTTCCAGACGGAAGAGGTGCGCACGCTGGCACTCAACGGAGTCAGCATCGAAGTAAACGAAGGCGAGTTCGTGGCCGTGATGGGTCCGAGCGGATGTGGCAAATCCACGTTGCTCAACATCCTGGGCCTGCTCGACTCGCCCACCGAAGGTGAATACCTGCTTGGAGGTACCGATGTGAGCCACCTGAGCGAACCCCAACGCGACCAACTGCGCAAGGGCCGCATCGGCTTCGTGTTTCAGTCGTTCAACCTCATCGACGACCTCACCGTCGAGGAGAACATAGAGTTGCCGCTGCTCTATATGGGCATAAAACGTGACGAACGACGCAAGAAGGTGACAGCCCTGATGGAGCGCATGGACATCATGCACCGCGCCAAACACTTCCCACGTCAGCTCTCGGGCGGTCAGCAGCAGCGTGTGGCAATAGCACGCGCCGTGGTGGCCGACCCTCAGTTGATACTGGCCGACGAGCCTACGGGCAACCTCGACTCCCACAACGGACGCGAAGTGATGGAACTGCTCAGCCAACTGCACAGCGAGGGAGCCACCATCGTGATGGTGACCCACAGCCAGCGCGACGCATCGTATGCCGACCGCATCATCAACCTATACGACGGACAGGTGGTGACTGAACTGGAGATGTAGGGGATGGGGATTATTTATAGTTTATAGTTTATTGTTTATTGTTGATTGTGTATTGTGTATAGATTATAGTTTATAGATATTGAATAAAGGCCAGAACTCGGATGAGTCCTGACCTTTTGTGTTATTGAGAAGTCGGTTATTAATGCTTTGCGTAGCAGCGGAAGATATCATCGACAAATGTGCGCGGCAGTTTGGGTGTGACGAGGCTTACAAGCACTACGATTGGGAATCCGCCGAGCATTGCGATGGCTCCGCAGTTGATGGGATTGATGGGGTTGCCTATCATCATGTTGACCACTGTGAGGCCCACACCCCAAGCGAAGCATGCCCATACAGCGGCTTTAGTCACACCGCGCCAATAGAGGCCGAGCATGAACGGAGCGAGGAAAGCGCCTGCAAGTGCTCCCCACGAGATGCCCATGAGTTGGGCGATGAATGTGGGTGGATTGAGCGCTAGGCGCAACGACA
>CAMVDC010000018.1 GCA_947166155.1 uncultured Prevotellaceae bacterium
GAGAGGCATCCGCAGGGCTCTGCGACACTTTGCAGTGTTATGACACTCTCAAAAAAATATTCCACGCCTTTCTATCTTTGCGTTCAATTAATTATTCACTTTTCACTTCCCCCACTCTCTACTCCAGCTCCAGCGGATTGTATTTTGTAAATACGCTCATCGGTCCGTCGTCCACCATATTACCGGCCGAATCGACATGACCTTTATGAAAATCGACTGCCTTAAACCAGTTCTCGTGATACTGACGTTGCATTTTCCACACACGTTCGCGAGTGGAACGATGGTAGTTCTTGTACTCCATGAAACGTGTTATGGGATGCGGCCGCGTCTCAATTCCTACTGCTTCGAAGCTGTATAAGCCATCTGTATCATAGACCTTCAGTATAAGCCCCGGTAGCCCCTGGAACTTCCACGGCCCGCGCCTCACGGGGATGTCGGGAGCGAACCACGCCACGAAGTCGCGACCACGGAAGCGGCATGTGGCACGCTGGCATTTATGGCCGAGGATGGTTTGAGTCTCAGTTCCTTCGGTTGAAGTCGCAATGGTGCTTAGCTTCCATGCCTGCCTTGGTGCCGGTTCGGTGTACCACGAGTTGTCTTTGTGCAGCCACTGCGGCATCTGACTGTATTCCGTCAACTGGCCGTTTTCGAAGAAGAAGTCGCTCCATTCATATTCGCTCCATTGGTCATAGTCCCTGCTCATCACACCCATCCACGAAGGTGCAGCCTGGGCATTGGGGTGCTCCTTGGCATACTTTGTGCGGAGCGAGTCGCTCTGATATACAAACTCGCTGTAATACTTCACCACACGTTGTCCCACATCGAGTCGTTGCAGGTCGATGTATGTCTTTGGGTCGTCGATGCGTTCGGCACAAAAAGCATAGCGCACACGCACTTGTGTGGTATCGAGCACTTCCATCTTCGAGAAATCCCTGGCATAAATAGGTGCCGGACAACGTCCACCACTCTTTGGTTGAGCATTTGCTACAGTGCATACAGCAGCTGCGGCAATGAGATAAATGATTCTTTTATCCATGATTAACTGCATATTATTCTTTTTCCAATGGTTCGTACGGTATCACAGGTCCTGTAGCACTGACCCACTCGCCTGCTGCATTTTGCATCTTGCCACCCATGCGGCCCATGGTGTTCATGTATTCTGCATTCAGCTCACGGTTCAGTCGCAGGTAGCGTTCGCGGTTTGCCTTGCGATAGCCATCGTAGGCATAGCGGACAATGGGTTGCTTGCTGCGCTCGATACCCACGGCCTCGAAGGTGTAGAAGCGGTCTTTGTCGTAAACTTTCAGTATAAGTCCTGGCAAACCGCCGAAAAGCCAGGGACCGCGACGGATGGGGATATCGGGCGCGAACCAGGCAATGAAGTCGCGGCCGTGCCAGTGACATGTGGCGCGCTGGCATTTATGGCCGAGTATGGTGGTCGTTTCGGTTGAGAGTTCCCACTTCTGTGAGGGATACTGACTGACTACATATCCGCACTCGCCCTGAAAGCCATGAGGCATCACATGATACTCGGTAGCCGTCTGCCCTTCGATATAGATGTCGGTATATTGGATTTCGTTCCAGTAGTCTTGTCGTATTCCGTGGATGGGATGAGCGCGCGGCAGCCCGTCGGCATTAGGATGCAGGTTCTTCCATGTTTTCAGCACCTCCTTCTGATGTGCCTCGCCTTCGCGTATGAACTCGCTGCTACACTTCGTGATACGCTGCCCTACTTCCAACACCCGCATATCGACATACGTGTCCTTATTATCGAGCGAATCGGCATTTAGGGCATAGTAAACCCTCACATCGCTGGAATCGACCACAGTGGCCTTCCCGAGATGATAGCGATCGAGGATTATGATACCTGCTTCTTTCCGTTGTGAATACATCGGCTGCAACGAGAGGAGCAGGACGAGGAAAAGAATAATTTGTTTCATAGTGGTTGTTATTTAGTTGTTATACGGATAGAGTCGAAAGCATTTTACAATAGTTTGAACCTCACACTCAGGACGGCACTACGCTCTCGCAGTTGCTGTGTATGGCTAAAGATATCGAGGCCGCTGTAGGTGACTCGGGTGTAACGTCGCTGGTTGAAGAGGTTGTTCATCTGGAGTTCGAGGTCGATGTGCTTCAACTTCAGTTTGGCCGATACATCGCCAAACCACGCATGGCGGTTCTCGGCTGTGAGGTTGTTGTAGTTGTCTTCGGCCGAGAGGGTCAGGGTGAGTGTCTTGGTGGGATAAAGGCTCATCGAGAGGCGTTGGGTGTTACTGCGCACAACTGTCGCGCCATCTGTCATTGCATCATCTTGTGAGCGGTTCTTGCTCTGGCTGCGGCTGAATCCGCTGCTGTACATTATGCCCATCCACCCTGTGGGGCTGAACGAGAGGTTGCCGCCGTAGTTGAGGTTGGTGGTGCGATACTTGTAGATGTTGTCGGCAATGAGGCGTTCGCTCTCGCCAAGGCTGTAGTTGGCAAAGATGCGAATGGTGGAGCGCATGAAGTCGAAGCCCTTGCTCGCCTCGCTGCTGATGCTGTAGCTGTCGCTGGTGGTGGGTTGGTCGAAGGCTTGAACCACACTGGTGGCACCCTCGTAGCTATAGCCATAGATCTGGTTGTCGCGAGTGCGGCGGTAGCTGAATGCCATGTTGGCAAAGAGGGCATGGAGGGCACTGCGATAGCGAAGCGAGAGGTTGGCTCCGTAGTTCTTGGTTTCCGACAGTTGCTCTACATACGAGCGCTGGAATGTGCGGTAGTTCGACATGATATATCCTGAGTAGATGCCGCCCGGGTCGCCCACCGTCTTCGAATAGTCGGCACCAGCCGTGAGATATACGTCGCGCATCACATCCCACGATAACGACAGCGACGGGAAGAAGAGCAGGTGGGTGTAGCTGTGGCGGTCGTGGCGTATGTGGTCGTCGAGGCTTTGAATGTAGAGGTTGAGTGGCAGACCCAACGTGGCACGCAGGACACCACGCTCATACTTATAGCTCTGACCGAGCGAGAGCGAATAGGTGTTATACCACAGGGAATTGAGCTGAGAGGCAGACGTCCATCCTCCCAATTCTGTCTCAATACCATGCAGGTTGGCGGTTGCGCTGATGCCGTAGTTGAACTTGAAGAAGTCGCCCACGCGTATGTTGTAGCTGGTGTTGAAACGGCCGGCTATATGGTGTGAGTTCACATCCTGTTGGTATCTGGCCGACGTGCCTTGCAGCAGTGAATCGATGCCTACGCTCAGGGTGTTGGGCCGATGTGCATATCCTGCCGAGAAGTGGAGGTCGAAGGTGTTGCGACCAATGTTTTGCGTGGTGTTGATGGTGTTGGTGATGGAGAATGTGGGGCGATGGAAGTGCTGGTCGATGACAGAAGCCCCATAATCGGCAGGTGTCTGTCCTGTAAGCGACGAGGAGAGGGAACTGCCAACACGGTCGGTGTTCCATCCTGCATCCACTTGCATCACATCGGCCATGAAGCCGGTCGGCGAGTTGTTGCAGTAGCGGGCTTGTGCCGAGAGGTTGTGCAGGGTGGTACGGCTCGTCATGCTTTCCTGGGTAATCAGGCGCTCCGATTCGCTCACAAACTGGTTGCTCTCCGTGAAGCCCTCGCGGCCGATGCGGTCGGTGTAGAAACCGATGTTGAAGGTCACCTCCTTGTCGGCATTGAGCTTCCTGAGGTGGTTCATGCTCACTATGTGACTGCGGTTGTCGAACGTGCGCTTCTGCGGCAGGCCCGACCCGCCGGGCATTATGACACCTGTGGGGCAGAAGGGATAGAGTCCCACGGAGTTGATGCCGTAGTGCGACGCAAGTTCGGCCGACACATCGTCGCCGCTGTTGTTACCCTTATACAACGTCATGTTCTGACGTGACTTGCCGAAATACATGCCCACCAGTTCGGCTGCCCAAAGCATGTGCCTTTCTGCTCCCCCTCCCAGCATTGAGTTCACCGCCACGGTTCCCTTGGCCGAGTCTTTCAGCTTCAGGTTGATGGCCACATCGTCGGTGATGCTCTTGCCCTGCAACATCTTCTTCGGCTGATGATGTTCCAACACCTGCACGGTAGCCACATCGCCGGCGTTGATGTTGTTGGTAGCGATGCCATACCGCCCTTGCAGCAAGTCCATCTCCTCGACATAAAACTTGTTGATAGCCTTGCCGTTGTACTTTATCGTACCGTTGTCGGCCACCTCGATGCCGGGCATACGCTTCAGCACATCGCCTATCACTCGGTCGCCCTGCTGCTGATACGCCCCCACGAGGTAGTCGATCGTGTCGCCCCGCTGCTCAATCTTCTGCGCACGCACGGTCACTTCCTCCAGTTCTATGTCGTGTCGCCCCACCCTGAAGTCGAGCCGCATGGAGCGGTTGGCCACTATTTTCACATGGTTTCCGATGGTCAATCCTGCAGCCGTGACCGCCAGCGAGTCGGCTTCAGCAGTAAATTCCAGGCGGTAATGTCCCTTGCTGTCGGTATCCGAAAAACCGAGTATGCTGCCCCCACCCGCCCCTCGCGGCGACACGGTGACGTATGCCTCGACGGTATGTCCCAACGAATCGAGCACGCTGCCCTCGATGACTGTCTGCGCGTGGAGCGGCTCAGCGAGCGAGATGAAGGTGGCAATGAATGTAGATCTATGCATATAGAGTCGGTTTTTATTGTTTGAAATCCGACCATATAACGCACAGCGTCGAAGATGTTTACCCATAAAAGATGTTAAAACATCAAATAAAAAAGTAGGAGAGCGCGGAGTAATTTGCTTGCGAGTCCGCACTAATTTGCCTGCGAGTCCGCAGTAATTTGCCTGCGAGTGCGCACTAATTTGCCTGCGAGTCCGCAGTAATTCTTTAATTTGCGACGTAAATTTATTAATTTTCCGTGGAAAATTAATAAAACTGCGACGTAAATTTAATAATTTGCGTCGCAAATTAAAGTTTTTCCGTGCACTCGCAGGTAAATTACTCCGTAAGCGCAGGTATTTTACTATATGCGCGCAACAAAACGACTACGCATGCGCTGCAAACGACTACGTATGCGCAGCAAACGACAACGCATGCGCTGCAAAACGACTACGCATGCGCAGCGAAAATGGCATACACATTATTATATATACGCGCGCGCGAAGGAAGACAGGACTCCGTCAGTTGGACCTGAAGAATATGGGCACACAGAAATGGCTGCGCACGGGGCGGCCTTCGTGGCGGGCGGGAATCCATGGCTCGGTCAGCTTCAATACGCGTATCGCTTCAGCCGAGAGGCGGTCGTCGGGGCTATGGATGACGGTGAAGTTGGTGAGGCTTCCATCTTTTTCGACCACAAACCTCACCACCACACGTCCGCCGATGCTGTCGGCCAGTGCACTGTCGGGATAGTGTATGTTGGCTGCCAGGTGGGTATAGAGGGCATTGATGTCGGAGTGGTAGGTAGGCACATGTTCGGGCGCGTCGTAGATGGTGGTGTCCTCGGGTAGGCGCAGCATGCGCTCCATGATGCCGCGCAAGTTGCCTCGCGGCACTATGATGACCGCGGCTCCGATGCCTGTGGCCAATGCTATGGCTATGATCAGCAGCAGGTTGCGCAGCGAGAGGAAACGGCGGCGCAGGTCGCGACGCAGGGTGTGACGTATGTTGGAGATGGTCTTGCGCACTGTGCCCACGGTGGTGCCTCGCTTCTGTGCTATCTCTTCGACGGTGAGCCCCTCGTCGTAGAACAGCTGCCACACCTCGCGCTCGGCAGGCGGCAGCCGCTTTATGCGCATCTGCAGCCACTCCGAGTTCTCGTGTTCCTCGGCTTCCTCCTGCGGGGTGACCTCGGTTGCCACAGCGGCCGCCCCGTCGGTGAGCTCTACTTGTGTGCGCTGGCTGCGCCACATGCTGATGCAGCAGTTGCGTGCTATGCGCATGATGTAAGCATCGGTGAGGTCGGCTCGCTGGCGCACACTCCATGCGCGGAGCCACGTTTCCTGCACCACTTCCTCGGCCTCGGTGTCGGAGCCGAAGAAGTCGCGGCCCATCTGCATGAGTCGTGGACGCAGGCGCATGACCATCTGCTCAAACTCCTGCTCTGACATTATGTGTCGTTCCGTAGTCATGGTTTCCTGATTGTTCTGCTCGTATAACGCAGAACGACCAAGAAGTTTACCCATAAAAGATGTTAAAAATGTATTCATATCACATGCTGACCTCGAAGGACAAAGATACGAAATAATCTGTTAAGAGGGTGCGAAATTACACTTTTTCATAAGAAAGTGTGCAAAAAATTTGGTTGTATGCTCGATTTACACTAATTTTGCACTCCGAAAAGGAGAACACACTCATGCAGAAGACAAGAAACCTGTTGGTCGACACAGCACGACAGCTGTTTGCCAAAAACGGATTGGAGGCCACCACGATGAACGAGATAGCTCAGGCATCGGGCAAGGGTCGCCGCACCCTCTACACCTACTTCAGCAGTAAGGAAGAGATATACATGGCTGTAATCGAGAGCGAACTCGACCGCCTGTCGAGCCGCATGGAAGAGGTGGCACGCCAGGAGATGTCGCCCGAGAAGAAGATGGTGAAACTGTTTTTCGCCCATCTGGAGTTTGTGAAAGAGACGGTGTACCGCAACGGCAACCTGCGCGCCGAATTCTTCCGCGACGTTTGGCGGGTGGAGAGTGTGCGCAAGAACTTCGACCGCAACGAGATGATACTCTTCCGCCGCGTGATGAACGAGGGCAACGACAAGGGGGTGTTCGACATTCGCAACGTGAAACTTATGTCGATGATTACCCACTACTGCCTCAAGGGCTGCGAAGTGCCATACATCTACGGACGCATCGGAGTGCAATCGCCCGAGGAACTCTACCCCTACGTATTCCGTATGGTGACCAAAGCCATGGGCAACGAACGATACAGAAACGATTTCAGATATTAGGAAGACCCTCTCCCCAGCCCTCCCCCTTTATGGGGAGGGAGTGCCATCCGGGGGAAGATGCCGTGCGGGGAGGATGCCGTGCGGGGAGGAGACCCCCTAAACCGGGCCCCCCTCTTATCCCCCCAAGGGGGGAAGATGCCGTGCGGAGAGGATGCCATGCGGGGAGGAGACCCCCTCCGCTTCGCTCGTCCCCCTTTCAGGCGGGACAGTCCATCCGGAAGGGAAGCATCCGCTATTCATTATTCATTATTCATTATTCATTAAAAAAACTATACATTATTCATAAACAAACATGAAACTACTCGAAGGAAAGACCGCACTGATTACAGGTGCGGCACGCGGCATAGGAAAGGCCGTGGCAATGAAATTTGCAAGCGAAGGTGCTAACATAGCTTTCACCGACCTCGTGCTGAACGACGAAATGGCAGCAGGACTCGAAGCCACTCGCAAGGAAATCGAGGCTCTGGGCGTGACATGCCGCGCATATGCCGGCAACGCAGCCGATTTTGGCGAGACAGAGAAGGTGGTGAACCAAATCAAGGAAGACTTCGGAACCATCGACGTGCTGGTAAACAACGCAGGAATCACCAAGGACGGACTCATGCTGCGCATGACCGAACAACAGTGGGATGCAGTGCTCAACGTAAACCTCAAGTCGGCATTCAACTTCATACATGCTTGTGCTCCAATCATGCTGCGCCAACGTGGCGGAAGCATCATCAACATGTCGAGCGTGGTGGGTGTGCACGGCAATGCAGGACAGTGTAACTACTCGGCATCGAAGGCAGGCATGATAGGACTCGCAAAATCAATAGCACAGGAACTCGGACCTAAGGGCATACGCGCCAACGCAGTGGCTCCCGGATTTATAGAGACAGCCATGACAGCACAACTGCCCGAAGACATACGCAAGGGATGGATGCAGAAAATTCCACTACGCCGCGGCGGACAGGTGGAAGACATCGCCAACGTGTGCCTCTTCCTCGCATCCGACATGTCGAGCTACGTGAGCGGACAAGTCATACAGATCGACGGTGGTATGAACATGTAAGAGAGAGAGATGGACATCATCTACGAAGACAACCACATCATCATCGTAAGCAAGTCGAGCTCTGAAATAGTGCAGGGCGACAAGACGGGCGACACGCCGCTGTCGGAACTTGTGAAACAATACATAAAGGAGACCTACGCCAAGCCCGGCGAGGTCTTCCTTGGTGTTGTGCACCGCCTCGACCGCCCCGTGAGCGGCCTCGTGGTGTTTGCACGCACGAGCAAGGCACTGACACGCCTCAACGCTATGTTTGCACAGGGCGAAGTGCACAAAACCTATTGGGCCATAGTGCGCAACATGCCACCCAAAGACCACGACACACTGGTGAACTGGATGGTGAGAAACGAGAAGCAAAACAAATCGTATGCATACGACCGTGAGGTGCCACACTCGAAACGAGCCGAACTCGACTATAAGGTGATTGCCCATTCAGTGAACTTCCACCTGCTCGAGGTGAACCTCAAGACGGGACGCCACCACCAGATTCGGTGTCAGCTTGCCAAGATGGGATGCCCCGTGAAGGGCGACCTGAAATACGGCGACAAACGCAGCAACCCCGACGGAGGAATTAGCCTCGAGGCACACGCCATCGAATTCGTACACCCCGTGTCGAAGAAACTTATAAAAATAGAACTGCCGCCAAGCGGCGACTTCAAGATGTTCTTTGGATCTAATGAATAATGTATAATGAATAATGAATAGCGGAAGCTACCCATGCGGCAGCGACACGTCAGCTATTCATTATTCATTATTCATTAACTATTAATTATTCTACGAACTCGTCGTTATACCATTCACCTTCATACACCTCGCCATCGACCGTGGTGAGTTTGCCCCGGCCGTTGCGCATATCGTTTTTCCAGTTGCCTTCGTAGCGGTTGCCGTTCTCCCAGGTGTAGGTGCCATATCCCTCGGCACTGCCGCGATGGAAATCGCCTTGATAGACACTGCCGCTTGAATAGTAGTACGTACCTTTACCTTCGCTCTTGCCGTTAACCCACGAACCCACATACTTATCGCCGTTAGGGTATTCCATGGTTCCTTCTCCGTGCGGACGTCCGTGATGGAAGTCGCCGGTGTACTTCTCGGTAAATTCGTTGATGGCCACACCCTTACCCTCGAGCCAGCCATCCTTGAAGGTTCCTTCTTTCATCGAGCCATCGGGTGCAAGGTATTTACCTTCGCCGTTGGGATGCCCGTCGGAATAACTGCCTACATAGTATGCACCGTTGGCCCATGTATATCGTCCCTCTCCGCAAGGCAAGCTGTCGCGGAACTCACCTTCAAACTTATTGCCATCGGCCCATGTGTATGTCCCCTGCCCGTTGGGCATGTCGTTGCTCCATTCGCCTTCATAGCTGTTTCCGTCGGCCCATTGCATACTACCCTGGCCGCTGCGCTTACCTGCCTGCCAGTTGCCTTCATACACACTGCTGTCGGGGTATACATACGACGCTATGCCATCAATGGGCTTTGCGTCATGACCGCCAGTACACGATGTCAGTGCCAACAAGGCTACCGACACAATAGTCAATAACTGCTTCATTGCATGTATCATAATAGAAAATCGGGTGCAAAGGTAATAAATAATTGATAATTGACAACCCTCAATTGATAATTATTTCGTAACTTTGCAGAAAAATATACGAACAAGTGACACAAACCAAAAACAGATATAGCAAGCCAAAGTTCCTTGCAACGTTTGGCACCATCATACTTTTATTGTCGGGCATCAGCCATCTTTTCGGCCTAAGCACCCTGAAACCGACTGATGCAAACCGAGTGGCCGAAACGGCTGCTACAACCGACAGCCCCACGACACTGCAGGTCGACACCACGACACACGACACAGAAGAAATCGAGATGGACGACAAAGAGAGCGAGACGGCCGCCGACCAGGACATCGAGAGCGAGACGGCTGACGCCGCCGAACCCGACTCATGCGCCATAAGCCAGAGTCACGACACGGTGTTTACCTCGGCCAAAGTGTGGTCCTACCCACAGTGCTTCCCCGACAGCAACTCGGTGCAGATGGTGGCAGCACTCAACAACGGAGTGGCCCCGATGAACGGGCGCAACGAGGTGATGAGATGTGCATCAAACAATCAGCTGAGCAACATATCGAGCTCACCTTATTATATTATAGACAACCTCACACACTCCATGCCCTACCTCGTGCCGAAAGCGCAACGGCTGCTCAACACCATAGGCATCAACTTCGTCGACTCGCTCCACTCGAAGGGCCTGCCACTCCACCTGCCCATCGTGACATCGGTGTTGCGCACCAACGACGACATACGCCGCCTGCAACACGGCAATTCAAACTCCATCGCCAACTCATGCCACTGCTACGGCACCACCATCGACATCACCTACAACCGCTTCATGCCGCTGCAGGGCAACAAACTGACCCGATACGACGACACGCTGAAGAAGGTGTTGGCCGAAGTGCTCTACGACCTCAGGGCCGACGGGCGTTGCTACGTGAAATACGAGCGCATGCAAGCCTGTTTCCACCTCACAGTCATCTGATATAACCGCAAGCCGAACCACCCACACTCCGATAATCAATACATGCGATACTTCATCTACCTGGCATACGACGGCACCCGATACCACGGATGGCAGATTCAGCCAAATGCCGACACGATACAAGAGCGACTCATGCACGCCCTCACACTGCTGCTGGGTTCCGACACCGAGGTGATCGGAGCCGGACGCACCGACACAGGAGTGAATGCCAGCCTGATGGTGGCCCACTTCGACGCCACAAATGTGGAGCAACGCTACGGCAATGCAGCTCAACTATGCCATAAACTCAACCGCATGTTGCCCACCGACATCGCCATTTACGACATAGTGCCAGTAGCGGCCGAGGCTCATGCACGATTCTCGGCCACATCGCGCACATATCAATACCACATCACCCTGGAGCGCAACCCATTCATACGCCACTACACCTATCGCTACCCCATGCCGCTCGACTTCGACCTCATGAATCAGGCAGCCGAGCGACTCATGCAGTACACCGACTTCACTTCATTCTCAAAACTGCACACCGACGCCAAGACCAACATATGCCACGTGACCCACGCACGATGGGAACAGCATGGCAACGAATGGGTGTTCACCATCCGCGCCGACCGTTTCCTGCGCAACATGGTGAGAGCCGTGGTCGGCACATTGCTCGACGTGGGACGCGGCGCAATCAGCATCGACGACTTCTGCCACATCATCGAACGCAAAGACCGCTGCGCAGCAGGCACCAGCGTTCCCGGCAACGCACTATTCCTAACCGACATCACATACCCCGAAAACATCATGAAACCATAGCATCCGAAAACGATGTTTTGGGTGCCGAAATTGCGTTTCGGCGGGCATGAATATACATCCAAACCAACTATTTTATAAAAAAAACGAAAAAAAAACGCATTTGCGAGTACAACGTATTGAAAAACTCCGTAACTTTGCACCGGTTTTAGAAAGCAAATGATTGTTTAACACATTAAAAAAAAAGAAAAATGAAGAAGATTTTCATTGCAATCGCTGCAGTAGTAGCTGTTTCATTCGCTTCTTGCGGTGGCAACGCTCAGCAGGCTGAAGAGTGCGACTCTACTAGCTGCACTGAAGAAGTAGTAGAAGAAGTTGCTGAAGAAACTGAAGCAGTAGCTGACACCCTCACAGAGGTTGTTGACACTCTTGCTGAAGTTGTAGAAGAAGTTGCTGAATAATACAACAGATTCACACCAGTGCAATTAGGCCGATAAAACAGCCTGAAACAACTTTTTTTTACGAAAAACTAAAAAAATGATTGTTTAACACATTAAAGTAAGAAAGAAATGAAGAAACTTTTAGTTGCAGTTGCTGCAGTTGTTGCTGTTTCATTCGCATCTTGCGGTGGTAACACACAGGCTACAGAAGATGTAGACTCTTGCGCTTGCCCATGTGGCACTGAGTGCACTTGTGGTGAAGATCCTTGCACTTGCGGTGAGGAAGAAGAAACTGAAGCAGTAGCTGACACCCTCACAGAGGTTGTTGACACTCTTGCTGAAGTTGTAGAAGAAGTTGCTGAATAATTCAACAGATTCACAGCAGCGCAATTAGGCCGATAAAACAGCCTAACTGAGAGAATTGAAACCTGTAGACCCACAGTCTGACAGGTTTTTTTTGTTTTCATACATACTGCCATGTTTTCCACCCACTGATATCACCGCATTTTTGAGACTGCGCACTCGCGGGCCTGAGACCGCGCATTCGCGAGCCTGAGACTGCGCACTCGCGAGCCTGAGACTGCGCACTCGCGGGGCCGAGACTGCGCACTCGCGGGGCCGAGACTGCGCACTCGCAAAAAGCCGACATGCAACCCGCCCCACAGCATACCACAGAGGGCATTGATAAAACCATGAAATGAGTTCACTCTACATACACATTCCGTTCTGCAAATCGCGATGCATATACTGCGATTTCTTCTCGACCACCAAGCTCGAACGCCGGCAGGCATACGTCGATGCCGTGTGTCGCGAGATGCAACTGCGGCACAACTACCTCGGCGACCACACCACCGTCAACACTATATATATAGGTGGGGGCACTCCGTCGCAGTTGTCGGCCAGGCAGATTGGGCAACTAATCGACTCGGCTCACACCACATTCGACATCAACCCGACACACGAAGCAACCATCGAGCTGAATCCATCGGATGTCACGCCGTCGTTGGCTACAGAACTGAAAACCATAGGATTGAACCGAGCAAGCCTCGGCATACAGACATTCGACGACAACCTGCTCCGGCTCATAGGGCGCCGCCACGACAGCCTCACCGCCATCAATGCTGTCAAAACCTTGCAACAGGCAGGATTTGACAACATAAGCATCGACCTCATCTATGGCTTGCCCAATCAGTCGCTGGAACAATGGGGGCGCGACATCAGTGCCGCACTCAACCTGGGCATACAACACTTGTCGGCCTATTCGCTTATGTATGAAGAAGGTACGCGACTCTTTGCCATGCTCGAAGCAGGACAAGTGGCTGAAGCCGACGAGGAATTGTCGCTCTCAATGTATCAGATGCTGGTGGACCGACTAAAAGAAGCTGGATTCGAGCACTACGAAATATCGAACTTCGCCCTGCCACAACATCGCTCGCGCCACAATTCGAGCTACTGGGACGGCACTCCATACATAGGCTTGGGAGCCGGAGCCCACTCCTACGACCGGCAGTCGCGTTGCTGGAATGTGGCTGATATCGACACCTATATCGACAACATCGCCTGCGGGCAGTTGCCGCTCGAATGCGAGCATCTCGACACTGATAAGCGATACAACGAAATGGTCATGACACGCTTGCGAAGGGTTGACGGACTGAATGTCAACGAGGTAGAGCGCGAATTCGGAACACCCTACCTGCAACACCTCGAAACGGCGGCACAGCAATACATCGACTCGGGACTGCTGACGTATGATGCCACGACGCGCGTCTTCACCCTCAGCAACCGCGGCATCTTCACCTCGAACGACATCATCTCAAGCCTGTTTGTGTGACATAATGCAAGGTTTGTGTGACACAAAGTAAGGTTTGTCTGACATAAAGCAAACTTTGCATAACATAAACCATGTTTGGCAAAAAAAAGAATGAAGCCCGACGACTTCACTCTCTTTTGTTCTATTATCTCCCTACCGCTTCTTGGCAGCCTCGACGTATGCCTGCATTATCTTCGAGGGCCGTCCGTCACGTCCAAAAGCACCGAGCGCATATCCACCTGGCCGCGATTCGGGTGCCCAATAGAAGATGCCATGGCAGTGACCGCGGGTCTTATCGCGAGTCATTTCAATCGATTTAGCCATCTGGCGATAGCTCTCCTCCACCACAGCAGGGTCGGTGCTGTTTTCAAACCCCGTCTCCACAATCATCGACTCCTTTCCAAAGCGCTTGTAGACATGCAAGATGTTTTTCACACAGTCCTCAATCACCTTGTCGGGGTCGGTCTGTCCACCTTCCTTCATGGCCCAATAGGGATAGAGCGACATGCCAACCATATCATACTCCACACCGTTACGCTCCAGTATGCCGAGGTTCCAGTCATACATGGCCGAATCGTAGCCATTATCGAGATGCACGATAGTTATAGTGTTGGGAAACACACGTTTAGCAGCCTCCTGCCCGGCCTTGATGAAACCAGCATACTGGTCGGGATTGAGACGGCTATGCCCCATGCTTTCGGCTACCGGCACATTGTTGGGGTCCTCGGGTTCGCCCGGCGCACGACGTGCCGGATTCCACAACAGGCCGTTGCGAGTTTCATTGCCAATCTGCACCCACTTGGGTTCGATGCCGTTATCCTTCAGCAGTTGCAGCACCTCGGTGGTGTGTCGGGCAAGGTCGGCACGCATCTCGTCGTAGCTGTGACCCATCCACTCGCGAGGTATAGGCTGATGCTTCGGGTCGGCCCACGTGTCGCTGTAGTGGAAGCATATCATAACCTCCATACCCTGACTCTTAGCCAGTTTGCAGTTTGCCAGCAAGTCTTCCTTGTCACATGTGCCAGCATGATTATCACCACCGTTTTGTCCTCCGCCCCATCCGCGACCGGGGTTGACCCACACTCGGAATCGGGCCGCATTCAGCCCCATGCGATGCATAAGGGCCGTGAGTTCATAAGTTGAGTCGCCCTCGAAGTCGAGCAGGCGCTGACCGCGAGCGTTCATACCATTAGCCGAACTAATGTCGGCACCAAGCCAATAGACTCCGTCGCCCGAAGTGGCAACACGGGCGGTACGCGACATGCATGAGCAACACAGAGTCAGCACGGCACACACCGTCAAAAAATAAACACATAAATTCTTCATACCATTCATAGTTGATACATACTTTAATGATTCACGATGCAAAGTTAACACAAAACCGATAAACACCGCCAACGATACTGGACTTTATTTGACACGAAACGCACATTTTATATACTCAACACGATTTTATTCACGAAAAAAGTGATTTTATTAAGGGAAATGCGTTGTCAGTTCAAATTTTATTCGTAACTTGCACCCCCAAATCAAATCGTGGAACCAAACGCGAACTAATACAATCTTTAACAATTAACCTATATGAAAGTTTATAAGACTAACGAAATCAAAAACATTACCATCCTTGGTAATGACGGTTCGGGTAAAACAACCCTGACCGAGACCTTACTTTTCGAGGCAGGAGTCATCAGTCGCCGCGGACGTATTTCACAGAAAAACACCGTGAGCGACTATTTCCCAGTAGAGCAAGAATACGGCTACAGCGTATTCTCGACAGTATTCCACACCGAATGGAACGGCAAGAAACTCAACTTTATCGACTGTCCAGGTACCGACGACTTCGCCGGAGCTGCTATGTCGGCACTGGCCGTTACCGACACAGCCGTGCTGCTCATCAACGGAGCTGCCGGCCCTGAGGTACAGACACAAAACCACTTCCGCTACACCGAGAAGCTCAACAAGCCTGTCATCTTCGCCATCAACCAGATGGACAATGAGAAATGCGACTACCACAACTGCATCGAACGCCTGAAAGAAGTATTCGGAAACAAAGTAGTGCCAATACAATACCCACTGAACGAAGGCGCCAACTTCAACTCGCTCATCGATGTGCTACTCATGAAAAAGTACACTTGGAAGCCCGAAGGCGGACAACCAACCATCGAAGATATACCTGAAAGCGAAATGGAACGCGCCACAGAGATGCACCACGCACTCATCGAAGCAGCTGCCGAGAACGACGAAGGACTCATGGAGAAATTCTTCGAAGACGAAAACCTGAGCGAAGACGAATGCCGCGAAGGAATCCGTAAGGGACTCGTTGCGAGAGGCATATTCCCAGTATTCTGTGTCAGCGCAGCAAAAGACATGGGTGTACGTCGCATGATGGAATTCCTTAGCAACGTAGTGCCATTCGTAAACGAAATGCCACCTTACGTCAGCACATCGGGCGTAGAAGTGAAACCAGATTCAAACGGACCTACAGCACTCTACTTCTTCAAGACCGCCAACGAGCCACATATCGGTTCGGTTGCATACTTCAAAGTGCTGAGCGGAACCGTACACGAAGGCGACGACCTCACCAACTCCGACCGTGGAAGCAAAGAGCGCATCGCACAGCTCTTCGTTTGCGCAGGTCCCAACCGTACCAAGGTTGATGCCCTCGAGGCAGGCGACATAGGTTGCACCACCAAACTGAAGGACGTACGCACCGGCAACACACTTGTTGGCAAGGATGTCGACTGGAAGTTCGACCTCGTGAAATACCCAGAGCCCAAATACATCCGCGCCATAAAGGCCGAAAACGAGTCGGACACCGAAAAGATGATTGCAGCCATACAGAAGATGGCACAGGAAGACCCGACATGGGTGCTCGAACAGAGCAAGGAACTGCGCCAGACACTGATAAAGGGTCAAGGCGAATTCCACCTGCGCACCCTCAAGTGGCGTTTGGAAAACAACGAAAAGATCAAGGTTGTGTTCAGCGAGCAGAAGATACCATATCGCGAGACAATCACCAAGGCAGCACGCGCCGACTACCGCCACAAGAAGCAGTCGGGCGGTGCCGGACAGTTCGGAGAAGTACACCTCATCGTCGAGCCTTACGTTGAAGGAATGCCCGACCCTACAGTATATAAATTCAACAACCAGGAATACAAGATTACCGTTAAGGGTAAGGAAGAAGTTGACCTCGAATGGGGCGGCAAACTCGTATTCATCAACTCAATCGTAGGTGGTTCGATCGATGCACGCTTCCTCCCAGCCATCCAAAAGGGTATCATGGGACGCCTGGAGCAAGGCCCGCTCACCGGCAGCTACGCCCGCGACGTACGTGTAATAGTATATGATGGTAAGATGCACCCGGTTGACTCAAACGAACTTTCGTTCATGCTGGCCGGACGCAACGCATTCAGCGAGGCATTCAAGAATGCAGGTCCAAAGCTGCTCGAACCTATCTATGACGTAGAAGTCATAACCCCAAGCGACAAGATGGGCGACGTGATGAGCGACCTTCAGGGACGTCGCGGCATGATTGTGGGTTCTGAATCAGCCAACGGCTACGACACCCTCAGTGCCAAGATTCCATTGAAGGAACTTGCAAGCTATTCCACAACTCTGAGCTCACTCACTGGTGGCCGTGCATCGTTCTCAATGAAGTTCTCCAACTACGAACTCGTGCCTACCGACCTGCAGCAGCAGCTCGTCAAAGAGTTCGAAGCTCAGCAGAAGGACGACGAATAACAGAGAGGCTGACGCCATCTCCAACTTGTTAAATTCACAACTAAAGGGTCAATGCTTGTTAAGTATTGACCCTTTTTTATTTATTTTTATAAACTTACTCAGCAGAACGCATTGCTGTTTGCGAGTTTTTTTGTTACTTTGAAGCATCAAAAACACGCACGTATGAAGAAAACTACGATAGCCATATTGGCCACACTCATGGGTCTCTCGTTCGTAAGTCTGCTGGCATTGCAGATGTACTACGTCGAGGAAGTGCTCGACCTTCGGCGCATACATTTCGACGAATCGGTGAACCGCAGCTTGGGCGAGGTGGTGCGCCAACTCGAGATAAGCGAGGCGACACGCTACCTGGAGCAGGGTTCGGGCGCTATCGACGGCATCGCTACGGTTTATGATTCGGTGTCGTTTACAACAGATTCGGCTTACATTCAGCGCACGAAACGCATCAGCGCCAAGGACGGCAGTGCTTTTACATATAGCGAGACGACTGCCAACACGAGTTTCTCGGACAAGTATTTCACGAAACGTTCGAACGGGCTCAGCGACAAGTCGCGCACCCTGCAGGAGATAATGCTCGAACGCTATACGAACCAGAAGGAACTGGTCGACGAAGTGGTCTACAGCATGCTCTACACGGCAAGCGACCGCCCGCTCAACGAGCGCATCGACTTCAAGGAGCTTGATCAGGAACTGCGTACCGAGTTTTCGAACAACGGCATCGACCTCACATACCACTTCCGCGTGTTGTCGAGCAACGGCAATGTGGTGTTCCAGTGTCCCGACTACGAGGACACGGGTTCGGACCACCCGTTCACCACTACCCTGTTCCGCAACGACCCCGTACAGAAGATGGGTACACTGCAGGTTCACTTTCCCGAGCTCAGCCGCTTGGCACGCAGGTCGGTGTGGTTCATCATGCCATCGATTGTGTTCACCCTCATCTTGCTCATCACATTTATCGTGACCCTCGTGCTGGTGTTCCGCCAGAAGAAGGTGACCGAGATGAAAAACGACTTCATCAACAACATGACGCATGAGTTTAAGACTCCAATCTCGAGCATATCGCTTGCTGCCCAGATGCTTACCGACGAGAGTGTGCCTAAGACTCCGAAAATGGTGCAGCGCCTTTCGTCGACAATCAGCGACGAGACGAAGCGCCTGCGATTCCAGGTCGAGAAGGTGTTGCAGTTGTCGATGTATGAGAATCAGCGTGCCAAACTCAACCTTCAGGAGACCGACGCCAACGAGTTGATAGCCGGAGTGATACACACGTTTGCACTGAAGGTAGAGAAGAACGGCGGCAAGATTATCTCGGACCTTCGGGCCGAGGAGCGCAACATATACGTTGACGATATGCACTTTACCAACGTGATTTTCAACCTCATGGACAATGCAGTGAAGTACCGTCGGCCCGATGCAGCGCTCGAACTCAAGGTATCGACCTGGAACGAAGGCGACCGCCTCTGCATATCGATTCAGGACAACGGTATAGGCATCAAGCGCGAGGACCTGAAGCGCATATTCGTGAAGTTCTACCGAGTTCCGACCGGTAACCGGCACGATGTGAAGGGTTTCGGACTCGGACTGGCTTATGTGAAGAAAATCATAACGGAGCACAAGGGCACCATAGTGGCCGAAAGCGAAGTGGGCATCGGTACCAAGTTCGTAATACGCATGCCGCTGGTGTAAGCACCTGCACATCATGGCTGCAAGTCCCGCCACAAACGCAAAGAGACTGATTATTAGCCGCTCAAACATATATAACGAACATATTAAGAACCAAAACAGATAAGAAGATTATGGACGAAAGAATTGACAATGCACACATCATGTTGTGCGAAGACGACGAGAACCTCGGAATGTTGCTTCGCGAGTATCTCGAAGCAAAAGGCTACAGTGCCGACCTGTGTGTCGACGGTGAAGAAGGCTACCGCACATTTCAGGAAAAGAAGTTCGACCTGTGTATCCTCGACGTGATGATGCCCAAGATGGACGGCTTCACACTGGCTCACAAAATACGCGAGCTGAACTCCGACGTGCCATTCATGTTCCTCACTGCCAAGACATTGAAGGACGATGTAAAGCAAGGCTTCGAACTGGGAGCCGACGACTACATCACCAAGCCCTTCTCGATGGAGGAGGTGGTGTTCCGCATCGGTGCAATCCTGCGACGGGTGCGTGGCAACAAGAACCAAAGCGCCACAATCTACCAAATCGGCCGCTTCACCTTCGACTCGAAGAAGCAGTTGCTCAGCATCGACGGCAAGCAGGAGAAACTCACCACCAAGGAGTCTGACCTCTTGAAACTGCTGGCCAGCAAGAGCAACGAACTGCTGCAGCGCGACTATGCCCTGCGTGCCATATGGGTTGACAACAACTACTTCAACGCCCGCTCGATGGATGTCTACATCACCAAACTGCGCAAGCTGTTGAAGGACGATCCCAACGTCGAACTCATCAACGTTCACGGCAAAGGCTACAAGCTCGTGGTGCCCGAATAAAGCACAAGTGGCACCCCCGCCACAGGTACCTGTAGGGGCATTGGAAAATGAGTGCGCACTCACAGGCCCGCGAGTGCGCACTCACAGGGCCGCGAGTGCGCACTCGCGAGGTCGAAAGCACGCACTCGCAAGCCCGAAAGACCGCACTCGCAAGCCTGAAAGACCGCACTCGCAGCGACACGCCTGCCATCCCGCCCATTTTCCGACACGCACCCTCGCGCGCGCACGTATTATATATAATGTGTGTCGCAAGTGCAAAACCACATCCGCATTACAGCCACTATTTGTGTTGCCACACCATAAAAGATGCCACTATTTAGACATAAAGGATTGTCGGGTGGCAATAATTTCGTAACTTTGCACATCGAAAACTAACTTAACTACACACATGACATCCGACCGTAAAGTAAGAGTGCGATTCGCACCAAGTCCCACCGGACCACTTCATATAGGCGGCGTACGCACCGCCCTCTACAACTATCTTTTTGCACGCCAACACGGCGGCGACCTCATTTTCCGCATCGAAGACACCGACTCCACACGCTTTGTGCCCGGAGCCGAAGACTATATCATAGAGAGTTTCCGATGGTTGGGCATCAAGTTCGACGAAGGTGTGAGCTTCGGAGGCAACCACGGCCCATACCGCCAGAGCGAACGACGCGACATATATCGCAAGTATGTAGACCAACTGCTCAGCGAAGGAAAGGCCTACATAGCATTCGACACCCCCGAGGAACTTGACCAAAAACGCCAAGAGACCGAGAACTTCCAGTACGACGCATCGACACGCACACAGATGCGCAACTCGCTCACCCTCAGTCCCGAGGAGGTAGAACAACTCATAGCCAGCGGCCATCAATACGTGGTGAGGTTCAAGATAGAGCCGGGTCGCGAAGTGCAGGTCGACGACATCATCCGCGGCATGGTGACCATCAACTCGTCGGTACTCGACGACAAAGTGCTCTTCAAGAGCGCCGACGGACTGCCCACCTACCACCTGGCCAACATCGTCGACGACCACCTCATGGAAGTCACACACGTAATCCGAGGCGAGGAATGGCTGCCCAGCGCACCACTCCACGTGCTACTCTACGAAGCATTCGGATGGACCGACACCATGCCACGCTTCGCACACCTGCCACTGCTGCTCAAGCCAGTAGGCAACGGAAAACTCTCGAAGCGCGACGGCGACAAATTCGGTTTCCCCGTATTCCCCCTCGAGTGGCACGACCCCAAGACCGGCGAAGTGTCGCAAGGCTATCGCGAGCAAGGCTACCTGCCCGAAGCAGTGGTCAACTTCCTCGCACTGCTGGGATGGAACCCCGGCGGCGAACAGGAAGTACTCAGCCTCGACCAACTCGTCCAACTCTTCGACCTGAGCCAATGCAGCAAAGCCGGAGCACGCTTCGACTACATCAAGGCACAATGGTTCAACCACCAGTACCTGCTGCAACGCCCAGCCATGGAGTGGACCCCCGAGTTCGACAAGATACTGCGCGCCCAAGGCATCGAGAGCACACCCGAACGCGAGGCACAAGTGGTCGACATGATGAAACTCAAGGTAATAGAATACACCGACAAGGAAGGCAACAAGAAGAAACGCAACATCAGCTTCGTGAGCGACCTGTGGCCACTCTGCCGATTCTTCTTCCTACCCCCCGAGAGCTACGACACGACCGACAAATTCGTGCGCAAAAACTGGAAAGCCGAGACAGCCGCCGAGATGCAACAACTCGCCGATCTGCTCGCCACCACCACCGACTTCAGCGCCGAAGGCCTCAAAGCCACCATCGAACCATGGACCGAGCAAACCGGCATCCGCCCATGGAACGCATGGCGAGTGGCACTCGTAGGCACCGGCCAGGGACCCAACATGTACGAGCTCGCCGCATTCCTCGGCAAGGAAGAAACCCTCAGCCGCATGGCACACGCCATCCAAACCATATCCGTCAACTAACAACCACAGCCACATTGAAACGATTTTTCTATAGCATAGGCATGTACCTCTTTTCACTCGGGGCGCTCTTCATGACACCATTCGTCAAGAAGATGCGCCACCAAGTGAAAGGTCAGGCACAGACCTACCTCAAACTGCATAAAGCCATACGCCCCGACGACCGCGTAGTGTGGTTCCACGCTGCATCGCTCGGCGAATTCGAACAAGGACGCCTACTCATGGAACTCGTGAGGCGCCACCTGCCCGAATACAAGATACTCCTCACCTTCTTCTCCCCGTCGGGATATGACGTCAGGCGCGACTACGAAGGAGCCGACATCGTGTGCTACCTGCCATTCGACACCCCCGAAAACGCACTCACATTCATCAAGCTGGCACATCCCGAAATAGCCATCCTCATAAAATACGAGTTCTGGACCAACTTCGTGCGCACCGCCCACAAACACGGCACCAAAGTGTATAGCGTGAGCAGCATATTCCGTCCCGACCAACACTTCTTCAGCTGGTGGGGAACCCTCGACCCACTGCCCTACATCGACCACTTCTTCGTGCAAAACCAGCAATCGAAAGACCTGCTGGCACAACATGGGCTCACCAACGCCACCATCGTAGGCGACACACGGTTCGACCGAGTCATCAAGATAAAACAACGCTCGGCCAACCTGCCCATAGTCGAGAAATTCGTCGACTCAAAACCAACATTCATAGCAGGCAGCAGCTGGCAACCCGACGAGCAGATATTCATCCCCTACTTCAACCACCACCGCGACTGGAAACTCATCATCGCACCCCACAAAATCACCGGCCACCACCTGGCCGAACTGCGTGAATGGTTGTCCGACCGCCGCACCATCTTCTACTCAGAAGTCACCACCGAAAACGGTCAGCAAGCCGTCGACGACAACGTGCTGCGAGAAGCAGAAGTACTCATCGTCGATTGTTTCGGCAAACTCTCGTCAATCTATCGCTACGGCAACCTGGCACTCATCGGAGGCGGATTCGGAGTCGGAATACACAATGTGCCCGAAGCCGCCGTATACGGCATACCAACCATATTCGGTCCTAACAACCGTAAATTCCAGGAAGCACAGGCACTGCTACAGTGCGGAGGCTCATTCGAGTTCAGCGATGCCGACACGTTCGCCAACCTCGTCGACAAGTTCATCAGCCAACCCGACACCATCACCACCGCCGGAAAAGCTGCAAGCCAATACATCTATGGCAACGCAGGAGCCGTAGACAAATGCTACAAAGCAATTTTCGGATAAACAACGGCATGCGGCCCCGCGCCCGCAACCACCAATAAGCATAAACGGCACACCGACCGACAAACCACACACATACATCAACATGGCACTTATCAAAACCGTACTCGGCCTCACACCCCGCTGGGGCAAAGACTGCTACTTCAGCGAAAACGCCACCATCGTGGGCGACGTGACCATGGGCGACCAATGCACCATATGGTTCAACGCAGTTGTCAGAGGCGACGTAAACTACATACGCATAGGCAACCGCGTCAACATCCAAGACGGCTCATGCCTCCACACCCTCTATCAGAAAGCCGCCATCGAGATAGGCGACGACGTGACAATAGGCCACAACGTAACCCTCCACGGATGCACCGTGAAGAACTGCGCACTGATAGGCATGGGAGCTACCGTGCTCGACCACGCAGTCATAGGCGAGGGAGCCATCATCGCAGCCGGTGCCCTCGTGCTCTCCAACACCCAAGTGGGCGACGGTGAGCTATGGGGCGGCGTACCGGCCAAATTCATCAAGAAGGTCGACCCCGAGCAAGCCAAAGAACTCAACCAAGGCATCGCCAGCCACTACATCATGTATAAAGACTGGTATAAAGAGTAAAACTGCGGCCAAGACCGGTATAAAGAGTAAACCTGCGGCCAAGACCGGTATAAAGAGTAAACCTGCGGCCAAGACTGGTATAAAGAGCAAACATACAGCCGACGCAGGTACAAAGAGTAAGTCCACAGCCTCTTCCGCCACCATGGGAGAGGCTGTTTTTGTGTCCACGCGGTTAGTTACCTGTTTCCGTACACACAGCAAAAAAGCTGTCATTTTAGCACCAAACGCACCCGAAAACTAACAAAAGTCCACAAAATGCAGCACAAACAACGATTTTTTGTCAAAAGCTATTGCTGTTTCGAGGATAATGCTTAACTTTGCAGCCGATTTACAATACAAACACAAAATACGCGACACTTCACGAGTTGGACAAAGCGTAAAAAAGTTTGCTAAAACTCACAAAGAATCAAAACAACCACAAAACACAAACAGTTATGGATTCAAAGAAAGTATTAGAGACACTGAAGATGCGTTTCCCCAACGAACCGGAATACCATCAGGCAGTAGAAGAAGTGCTTGGCACAATTGAAGAAGAGTACAACAAACACCCTGAATTCGACAAGGTGAACCTCATCGAGCGCCTCTGCATCCCCGACCGAGTTTACCAATTCCGCGTAAACTGGATGGACGATAAGGGTCAGATTCAGACCAACATGGGCTATCGAGTACAACATAACAATGCCATCGGTCCCTACAAGGGCGGCATCCGTTTCCACCAAAGCGTAAACCTCGGCATCCTTAAGTTCCTTGCATTCGAGCAGACATTCAAGAACTCGCTCACCACACTGCCTATGGGTGGTGGCAAGGGAGGTTCCGATTTCTCTCCACGCGGAAAGAGCAACGCCGAAGTGATGCGTTTCTGCCAGGCATTCATGCTTGAGCTGACACGCCACATTGGTCCCGACACCGACGTGCCAGCAGGCGATATCGGTGTAGGCGGACGCGAAGTAGGCTACATGTTCGGTATGTATAAGAAGCTCACACGCGAGTTCAGCGGCACATTCACCGGCAAGGGAATGGAGTTCGGCGGTTCGCTCATTCGCCCCGAAGCCACAGGATACGGCAACGTGTACTTCCTCATGGAAATGCTCAAGACTAAGGGCACCGACCTCAAGGGCAAGACAGTCCTCATATCTGGTTCGGGCAACGTGGCACAATACACAGCCGAGAAAGTGCTGCAGTTGGGCGGAAAGGTACTCACCATGTCCGACTCCGACGGCTACATCTACGATCCCGACGGCATCGACCGCGAGAAGCTCGACTATATCATGGAGCTGAAGCAAATATATCGTGGACGTATCCGCGAATATGCCGAGAAATACGGCTGCAAGTACGTAGCAGGCGCACGTCCATGGGGCGAGAAGGCCGACATCGCACTGCCTTCAGCCACTCAGAACGAAATCAATGAAGAGGAAGCACGCACCCTCGTGGCCAACGGAGTGATGGCAGTGAGCGAAGGAGCCAACATGCCTTCTACCCCGGGAGCTATCCGCGTGTTCCAGGAGGCCAAGATTCTCTATGCCCCAGGCAAGGCTGCCAACGCAGGCGGTGTATCGGTATCAGGACTTGAGATGAGTCAGAACTCAGAGCGTCTGTCATGGACCTCCGAGGAAGTCGATGCACGTCTCCACTCCATCATGGAAAACATCCACCAGAACTGTGTGAAGTACGGCACCGAGCCCGATGGCTACGTAAACTACGTGAAGGGTGCAAACGTAGCCGGCTTCATGAAGGTGGCTAAAGCTATGATGGCTCAAGGCATCGTATAAAAGACAGCTCGGCGGAGCGAAGCGAAGCCAAGGTCTTTTTATA
>CAMVDC010000019.1 GCA_947166155.1 uncultured Prevotellaceae bacterium
GTACATTTCAGTACATTTCTGGCAGTCCAAAACAGCCAGTTGTTCATGGCGATGTCATCGCATAGGTTACAAATACAGCGGCAACGACATCCTAGAAGGCGTTGCATGGTATCAAGACAACAGCAGCTACAGGACCCATGAAGTGATGGTAAAGGCTCCTAACGAACTTGGCCTCTACGACATGAGCGGCAATGTAGCCGAATGGTGCGACGATTGGTATGATAGTGAATACTATGCAAATTCACCGAACAACAATCCAAAAGGACCATCATCGGGCTCTGACCACGTAAAGCGTGGTGGTTGCTGGAATAATAACGATGTGGACTGTCGCGTTTCGTACCGAAAAGATTTCGGTAATTCCCGCGACCAACGCATCGGCCTGCGTCTGGCCCTCTGAGATTATAGTTATCATGCCGCATGGACTGTCCCACCTGAAAGGGGGACGAGCCCGAAGGGCGGAGGGGGTCTCCAATCCGCATGGCATGTAACTATAAAGAAGTTAGTTTTTCAGGGAGGAGACCCCCCTCCGCTCCGCTCGCATATCCATCCTTCGCTCGTCCCCCTTTCAGGTGGGACAGTCCATGCGGCACAAAACATAACACAGTTCAATCGAAACAATACAGACGTAATTTCAGTAATACTTACACATATATACTATTAATTATTAATTAAAACCATGCAACTAAAACCAGGCACCACCCTGCAAGGTGGTAAATACAAGATAGAACGTGTGTTGGGACAAGGAGGGTTCGGCATCACGTATCTGGCTGTTCAGACAGGACTGAACCGCCGAGTAGCAGTGAAGGAGTTCTTCATGAAAGAGCATTGCAACCGCGATGCTGGTACACGCCATGTATCGGTGCCATCGATAGGCAGCCGCGAACTGGTGGAGCGATTCCGCCAGAAGTTCCTGAAGGAAGCGCAGACCATAGCGGCATTCGACCACCCCAACATAGTGCGCATTCACGACATATTCGAAGAGAACGGCACCGCATACTATGTGATGGAAAATATCGACGGCGGGGCGCTGAGCGACCAACATCTGCCGATGAGTGAATCCGTTGCGGTTGACTACATACGACAGGTAGGCAAAGCCTTGGCATATATTCATTCACAAAATGTGCTCCACCTCGACGTAAAGCCATCCAACATACTGTTGCGACGCAACGGTGATGCAGTACTCATCGACTTCGGAATCAGCAAGCGATATGATGACGGTGGTAGTCAGACCAGCTCCACGCCAGCTGGAATCAGCAAAGGATATGCCCCGATTGAACAATATAATCAAGGTTTACAGACCTTTTCCCCAGCTACCGATGTGTATTCACTCGGAGCAACGCTGTATAAACTCGTCACAGGAGAGACACCGCCCGAAGCCAGCATCGTTTACGAGGACGGATTGCCAGCCAAACCAAACGGAGTCTCAGTAAGTGTATGGAAAGCAATAGAGAGTGCCATGCAGCCACGCAGGAAAGACCGCCCACAGACAGTAAGTGCATTTCTGCAGTTGCTTGACAACGAGGTTGCTCAACCAGTGAAAGAAGAAACTGTGGTGGTAGCCAAGGTGGAACGACCTGCACCAACAACACCCAAGCCTGCAGTATCACAACAAACGACACCGAAGGAAGATATTGCAGAAGCCGATGACGTGCTGACACGACTATACGATGATATGGTATATGTAGAGGGTGGTACATTTACTATGGGAGCAACTACTGAACAAGGCAGTGATGCAGATGATGATGAGAAACCACCACACCAAGTGACGCTGTCATCGTTCTACATCTGCAAACACGAAGTGACTCAAGAAGAATGGGAAGCAGTGATGGGAAGCAACCAAGCATGCTGGAAAGGCAAGCGACTGCCCATGGAAAGTGTTTCCTGGAATGAATGCCAAACCTTCATTAGCAAGCTGAACTCCATCACCGGCAAGCAGTACCGCCTGCCCACCGAGGCGGAGTGGGAATATGCAGCCCGTGGAGGCAACCGCTCCAATGGGTATAAATACAGTGGCAGCAACACTCTCAGCAATGTTGCATGGTATGGCGACAACAGCGGCATCATAACCCACGAAGTGATGACCAAATCGCCCAACGAACTCGGCCTCTACGACATGAGCGGCAATGTTAGGGAATGGTGCAGCGACTGGGATGATGGCGAATACTATGCTATTTCTCCAAGCAACAACCCTAAAGGCCCTTCATCGGGTGCCTACCGCGTGAAGCGTGGTGGTAGCTGGGCCGAACCCGCGAGGTGCTGCCGCGTATCGTACCGTGACTTCAGCGCACCGTCGTACCGCGACTCCCTCCTCGGCTTCCGCCTCGTCCTCTGAGGTAGAATCCTTAAATAACAATTTAAGCGAAACGACAAAGAAAGCAGATGTCGTAAACCTAACAAATGGATTGTTCGGATAGGACATCCATTGAGATTTTCGGCATATTCCAACAATAGCCCTTTGAGGATTTCGGCACTGAACTTATAGATGCTATTTTTGGGAAAAAGCAACGGAATTGTGAATCTCGTTAGAAAAAAGACATAAAAATATATAAAAGTCGCTGGAAAAATGACATCAACTATTGTGAAAGTCGTTAGAAAAACGTATCTTTGCACACAAATCACCGATTCGCAATTCGCAAATCGCAAATTCATGTACTTATGACCAAGAAACATAACGGAATGAGACCACAAGATGTGGTGATACTACTGAAGAAGTTAACCACATCGGGAAAGTGTCTGATGAATAAAGACATCGCGGCTTCGCTACTCATCAGCCCGTCGGAAGTATCGGATGCAATGGAGCGTTGCCGAATTGCAGGATTGGTTGACAACCAAAAGAGTGTGGTCAACACGCTTGCTCTGCAAGATTTCCTTGTCTCGGGTCTCAGATATGTATTCCCTGTGCAGCCTGGCGCAATTGTGCGAGGCATGCCTACTGCTGTTTCTGCATCTCCAATCAAGGAACAGGTATCGGTTGGAAACGAGAATTTTGTATGGCCATACAAGAATGGGACCATGAGAGGACAGGCAATACTGCCACTATATGCCACCGTGCCCGAAGCTGCAAGCAATGACGACGAGCTATACCGCCTGCTGGTAGTGGCAGAAACACTGCGCATGGGACGGACGCGCGAACGCACCATAGCAATCGAAGAACTGAGAAAAGCATGCGAAGCATATGGAGCAGAACAACATTGAACGGCTACAATCTATAGCAGAAGGCATGAACGAACTCAACGAACGAGTGACATACGTTGGCGGTGCTGTATCTGAGTTGTATGTCGATGATTCGGCTGCTGCCGATTCACGCCCTACAAACGATGTAGATTGTGTTGTCGAACTGATGTCGTATCCCGAATATATTGCTTTTACGGATCTTTTACATCAGAAACAATTTACAGAGGATAATAATCAGGGTGCGCCGATATGCAGGTGGCTTTTCAAAGGCGAAGAAGTGGACATAATGCCCACCGACGAAAAGATTCTGGGATTCACCAACCGCTGGTACAAACCCGGAGTAAAAGAAAGAATAGAACACCTCTTGCCAAACGGACGTACAATATATATAATGCCCCTGTTATACTTTATTGCTACAAAACTGGAAGCCATCAATTCGCGAGGAGGAAACGACCTACGCATGTCGTCCGACTTCGAAGATGTGATTTATGTCATGAACTATTGCTCTTACATCATACAACGTTTTCAAGCGGAAACCAACAGCGAATTGAAGCAATATCTGAGTAAAGAATGTAATAAATTGTTGAAACGGAATAACATCAGAGAGGAAATAGAATGTGCACTACCAATGGGAGAGACAGAACGAACAGATATGATTTTAGAAATACTAACACAAATAGCTAATCAGTAATATATGCAACTACAACCAGGCACCACCCTATGCGGCGGTAAATACAGGATAGAACGTGTGCTGGGACAAGGAGGTTTCGGTATCACGTATCTGGCAGTTCAGACAGGACTGAACCGCCGAGTAGCAGTGAAGGAGTTCTTCATGAAAGACCTCTGCAACCGCGACGAGACGACATCACAAGTATCGGTACCATCGATAGGCAGTCGCGAACTGGTGGAGCGGTTCCGCCAGAAGTTCCTGAAGGAAGCACAGACCATAGCGGCATTTGACCAACCCAACATAGTGCGTATCTACGACATATCGGAGGAAAACGGAACAGCATACTATGTGATGGAAAACATAGACGGCGGAGCGCTGAGCGACCAAACCATGCCGATGAATGAAGAAAAAGCACTGGCATATATACGCCAGATAGCTGCAGCACTCAAGTATATCCACTCGCACAATGTGCTGCACCTCGACGTAAAGCCCTCAAACATACTGTTGCGACGCAACGGCGATGCAGTGCTCATCGACTTCGGAATCAGCAAACGCTATGATGAAGAGGGAGGTCAGACCAGCTCTACACCGGCAGGACTGAGCAAGGGATATGCTCCGCTCGAGCAATACAACCAAGGGCTGCAGACCTTCTCGCCAGCTACCGATGTGTATTCACTCGGTGCTACGCTGTATAAACTCGTCACAGGAGAGACACCGCCCGAAGCCAGCATAGTGAACGAAGAAGGACTGCCCGACCGTCCGGCCAATGTATCAACAACGGTGTGGAACGCTATCACCAAAGCGATGCAACCACGTAGGAAAGACCGCCCACAGACAATCGAGGCCTTTATGAAACTGCTGGATGCACCCGCTGCAGACGACGAAGAGACACACATAGTGACCGACAACAACAGCGAGGCAACACAAGTGGTACAGCCCGAACCACAAAAGAGACAGACCCCGAAACCCACCGCCAAGCCACAGCAAAAGCCTGCTGCCGTGAAAAGCAGTGGCGGCATCAAGCCTCAACCCACGAAGTCGAGCAACAAGAAAGCTATACTGATAGGTGTTGGAATTGCCGGAGCTATCGGCCTTATCATCGTACTCGGGCTTGTAGGATGGTGCACGAGCAATATGCTGGATGATTGGGACCATATAGACAGTCTCGCCAACGATTCGGCCGCATATGAAGAGATTGCCGACTCGCTCGAAGCAGACGGCATATCAAACCTGCTGGCAATAGACCAAACCACATCAACCGACAAGAAGGCAGAAGAGGAGGCACGTAAGAAGGCAGAAGAAGAGGAAACAAAGAAAAAAGCTGAAAAGGAGGCTAAGAAAAAGGCTGAAGAGGAAGCTAAGAAGAAAGCAGAAGAGGAAGCTAAGAAGAAAGCAGAAGAAGAGGCAAAGAAGAAAGCTGAAGAGGAGGCTAAGAAGAAAGCAGAACAATCAAAAACTGTTGACGAACCGCAAACAAGCAATGACGATAACAAAGTTCATGATGTGGTTGAGGTAGCTGCATCGTTCCCTAGAGGAAACTCTGCACTTATCAATTTCTTGAGTTCGAATTTAAGATATCCAGTAGTCGCAGAGGAAAACGGAATTCAAGGTACGGTAGCTGTTAAATTCATTATCGAGAGGGATGGCTCTATAACAAATGCTCAAGTGGTGAAATCGGTAGATCCCAGCCTTGACAAAGAGGCACTGCGTGTAGTCAACAGCATGCCTAAATGGACTCCTGGCATGCAAAATGGCAAGCCTTTGAGGACAACATTCACAGTACCTATAACATTCAGACTACAATAACAAATAATAATAACAACAACACCCAATATCGGAATCAGCAACAATGCAACCAAAAAACATTTTAATTGCAATCGGACTTATGATTGCCTGCCTATGCTATGGTCAGACACATACCATAACAAGACCAACAAAGACCAAACAAACCACTACTACACAACAGACAAAAAAAACTAAAACAACGACAACCCAGAAAAAAGACAAAAGCCATTTCACCGACGAAGAACGAAAGAAGGTGTTCGACCAACTATGGGCCGATATGGTATTAGTAGAAGGCGGTACTTTTATTATGGGTAGCAACAAAGAATGGGATTTTGCTCCACAACACGAAGTGACGCTCAACTCATACTATATATGCAAACACGAAGTGACTTGGGAACTATGGGATGCTGTCATGAATTGTATGGAAGCAGAATACTATGGCTATAATAAAAACAAAGCACTCAGCGGACCATCATGGGAATATTGCCAAGAATTTATCAACAAGTTAAACGAAATGACAGGGAAAAAGTACCGCATGCCTACCGAAGCAGAATGGGAATATGCAGCACGCGGTGGTAATAAAACTCATGGTTACAGATACAGTGGAAGCAACGAACTGGATGAAGTGGCTTGGATTGGACCCGCAGGAGTAGCAAGAGAAGTGATGAAAAAGGCACCAAACGAATTGGGGCTATACGACATGACCGGCAATGTGAGCGAAATGTGTAGCGACTGGTACGACGAGGGCTATTATAAGGTTTCACCGCAACAAAACCCCAAAGGGCCAGAGACAGGAAAATATCGTGTTGTGCGCGGAGGAGACCATGGCAACATGGATGGAACCCATTGTGGGGTTGCTAATCGAAACCATACGCCGCCGACAAGTAGAATTGGCAATAATGGTTTACGCCTCGCCTGCGACTTGTGATGTCTTATAATTTCCCGAACAAAGACGATGCCTGGTGGTAGATGGTGAGTTTGAGGTCATCGGGGGTCAGGCCGAGGTGATGGGATACGGATTGATAGTGTGAGGTGATGGTCATGTCGCTTTGGTCGGTCTCGAGCCATAGGCGGTGGCTTTCGTAGGCCATGATGAGCGACTGGGGGTTGTAGTGCTGGCCGAATGAGAGGTCGATGCCTCGGTCGATGAATGTTTGTGCTTGCATGGGTTTACCCCTGAATCCGTGTATTATCCATCGGTTTGTAGGTTTCAGTTTCTTGTGTATTTCCACGATTTCATCGACAAACTTGACCACATGAATGACTAATGGCTTGCCTACTTGCTCGGCTATGAGTGCTTGGCGTTCGAACAGGTTGCGTTGCACTTCGGGGTCGGCTCCTTGCATCTTGTCCATCCCGGCTTCGCCTATTGCCATGACTCGCGGGTCGGTGGCTTTCGATGCGAGCAGTTGCAGGCTTTTCTCGATGAAATGGGGTGTTTTGTTGGCTTCCTGCGTGCGCCATGGGTGTATGCCTATTGAGCACATCGGCAGTGGTTCGGCCTCGACATCGAGGCTTATTATCGCCATTTCATCGGGGTTTTCTGGATGTTTGTGGGTGTGTATGTCGATATATGGTATCATGTTTCGGTTCATGGCACTGGGTCGTATCCTGATCCTCCCCAGGGGTGGCATCGCATGATTCGACGGATAGCGAGCCAGAGGCCGCGCAGTGGCCCGTGTTTCCTTATTGCTTCGACCGCATATTGTGAGCATGTGGGTGTGAAGCGGCATGTGGGTGGAAACATGGGTGATATGCACCGCTGATAAAAGAAAATAGGAACGAGCAGTATCATTCCTAATCCTTTATTGATGTATGTTATGATTGTTTTCAAGCGTATCGTTTGGTTGGCTTGGTGTTGTCGGGGCGGTTGGTGGTGCTGATGTGATGTCGGTTCCTGTTGCTGCCGTGTGGTGGTCCTGGCTTATGGCTTCGCTGATTTTGGCGAGTGCCTTGCCCATGTTGGCATGCAGTGTCTTGTAGGTACACATGTGGCTTGCTACGCATATGAATGCAATGGCCAGTGTGTGTTGCCGTTCCTGGAGTGTCTCGACGAGTTGTTGTTTCTGCAGTCGGTATGCCTCGCGTGCCATGCGTTTGATGCGGTTGCGGTCGACTGCGTTGTGGAATCGTTTTTTTGGCACGCTCACCATCATTGCTGCTGTAGGATGGCTTTGCTCGGTGGTCATGTATACAACCCTGAATGGGTATGCCATGACCGACTGGTTGTTTCCGGCGAAGAGGCGGTCGATTGTCAGTTTGCTTTTTATTCGCTCGGCTTTTGGCAGTGTGTTTGCGTGCTTATTTTGATTCATTATTTTTTACGAACTCTTCGATGATGGCAGGTACGGAGCGCAGTTCGGGTGTGAGTTTGTAGTCGACCCTGAGGTTGAGGTTCTCGGCTTCCTCCATGGTTTTCACTCCGATGCATGCCAGTGCTATGTGTTCGCCGTTGAAGTCGGGGAAGTTTTTCAGCAGTGAGTGTATTCCCTCGGGGCTGAAGAGCACTACCATGTCGTAGTCGAGCTGTTCGCCCGGCTCGAAGTCGTTTGCCACGGTGTAGTACATGACGGCTTCGGTGTGGTTGAGCTTTGCGTTGTTGAGTTTGTTTTTCAGTTCGTCGTCGTGAACTGATGATTGCGGCACGAAATACTTTTCGACTTTGTGTTTCACCATGATGGGTATGAGGTCGTCCATCTTTCCGCTCATTGGGAAGAACACCTTGCGTTTGCGATATTGTATGTATTTCTGCAGGTATAGTGCTATTATCTCTGACTTGCAGAAGTATTTCATGGTCTCGGGTATTGCAACTCGCATTTCTTTGCATAGAGCGAAGAAATGGTCGATTCCGTGTCGTGAAGTGAACACAACTGCAGTGTGGTCGAGTATCGATACTTTTTGTTGTCTGAAGTCTTTTGCTGGCATTGCGTCGACCCTGATGAATGGTCGGAACACTATGTCAACTCCGTATTTGTTGGCAACGTCGAAATAAGGTGATTTCTCTGTCCCAGGTCGTGGTTGTGAAACTAGTATTTTCATCCTATTTTAGTCTATTTCTGTCAATAAATGCCACACAACGAGCGTGGGCATTATTTCGACGCTGCAAAAGTACAAAAAAAACAGCAAACAGCCATATCTTTTGGGTCTAAAGTTGGCAAATAGTTTGCAAAGCAACAATATTTTCTGCAAAACTACAACTCCGAGTAAGCAACTGCGTGTGGTTGTCGCGATGTCGTTGGCATAGATGCAAAAGAGTGAAAGTGGGAATGCCACGGCCGACACTGCTGCTACCGAGAAGAAGAAGGCGGAGAGCCATCCGCGCCCTCGGTCGGACGGAAAGAATGTCCAGTTGACGGCCGAGTAGAGTATGCCCTTGCTGGCCACGAGCAGGGCTACGATGGCGAATACCTGGATGAGTAGTGAGTAGTATGACTCGGTTGCTGTGGTGGATTTGATGTTGCTGCTTATTATCACCCCACACGACATGCAGCCAATGAGTATTAGCAGCACCATGTCGAGCAGTTCGGCTTTGCTGGTCATGATTTCGCCTGCGGCAAATGTCTGTCGCGATGAGAAGAAGGTCTTGGCCTTGTAGGCAAGTATCAACCGGCTGCGATAGAGCACGAAGGTGAATAGGACGAACAGCAGCACCGTACTCACCACGATTATGTCGTCGCCCCACATGGTGTAGGGCTTGAGGGTGTTGATAAGTAACAATGGAGTATGGATAGTTTTTAATGAATCGTTTTCGTTAAGCCAGATGAGCAGGGAATGCTTGCCCTGTCATGGCTGGAAAACGTGTGAGTTTATTCTGACGTTAATATGTTGGATCGACGTCTGTCTCTCTGTGTGGATATACTCACGCTTGGTGGTTGCAGGCTTTGTTGCTTAATGTATGCAGAACTCGTGCTTGATGCGGTCGACGAGGTCGAGTTTCTCCCATGTGAACAGTTCCACCTTCATGTCTTTGGTTCCGCCCGATGCGTAGGGGCTGAAGAAGTGTTTCTCCACCCACTGTGGTTGTCGTCCCATGTGTCCGTAGGCAGCTGTCTCGGTGTAGATGGGTTGGCGCAGTTTGAGGTCGCGCTCGATGGCGTATGGTCGCAGGTCGAACATGCTGCTTATGCGTTGAGCTATTTCGCCGTCGGTCATGTCGACATGGCTCTTGCCGTAGGTGTTGACGTATATGCTCACGGGTTGTGTCACACCGATGGCGTAGCTCAGCTGCACGAGCATCTCGTCGGTCACTCCGGCGGCTACCATGTTTTTGGCTATATGTCGTGCTGCATAGGCGGCCGAGCGGTCGACCTTGCTGGGGTCTTTGCCCGAGAATGCGCCTCCGCCGTGTGCACCCTTTCCTCCGTAGGTGTCGACGATGATTTTACGTCCGGTGAGTCCTGTATCGCCGTGTGGTCCTCCGATTACGAACTTTCCTGTGGGGTTGACGAAGTATTTGATGTCGGGGTTGAACAGGCGGCTGATGTTGTCGTCGGCTATCTCGTCGAGCACTCGTGGGATGAGTATGTTACGGACGTCGGCTTCGATTTGAGCGAGCATGGCTGCATCGTCGTCGAGGAATTCGTCGTGCTGGGTCGATACCACGATGGTGTCGATGCGCGCCGGACGTCCCTGGTCGTCGTATTCTACGGTCACCTGGCTCTTGCTGTCGGGGCGCAGGTAGGTCATCTGGCGTCCTTCCTTCCTTATCTGTGCCAGGGTTTTGAGTATGTGTTGGCTCAGCTGGAGTGGCAGTGGCATGTAGGTGTCGGTCTCGTTGGTGGCATATCCGAACATGATGCCTTGGTCGCCGGCCCCTTGCTCCTCGGCATTGGCGCGATCCACACCCTGGTTTATGTCGGGGCTTTGCTCGTGTATGGCCGATAGCACTCCGCAGCTGGCGGCATCGAAGCGGTATTCTGCCTTGTCGTATCCTATGTTTTCAATCACTCCGCGCGCCACTTCCTGCAGGTCGATATATGCTTTCGACTTCACTTCGCCGGCTATGACCACGAGTCCGGTGGTGACAAGTGTCTCACATGCCACTTTCGACTGTGGGTCGAAGGCAAGGAATGAGTCGAGAACGGCGTCTGATATCTGGTCGGCCACTTTGTCGGGATGACCTTCGCTCACTGATTCTGATGTAAATAAATATCCCATTTTTCTGTGTATGAAATAAATAATATATAATGTGTAATTATTTGTTGGTGGCAGTGTTGTGATGGCTGCCCTGTATTATCAATTGTTGGTTTGCCGCCAAGTGGCATTAGCGAGTGCAAAGTTACAAAAAGCTATCGACAGTGGAACGTAGAAATAGGAAAAATCGGTTTGGCAGGCTCGTTTTTATCGTGCCCACACGTCGGTTTTCACTTTTCCATATCACCCCATCGCTCAGCCCTTGTTTTTGCGAGTGCGGGGTATGCTGTTTGCGAGTGCGCACTCGCGGCCTCGAGAGTGCGAGGTCGCAGGCCTGTGAGTGCGCACTCTCAGGCCCGAAAGTGCGCACTCATTTTTTACCCCCCTCTCACCATGCCTGGAGTGATGCCAAACATGTCCTTGAATGCAAGTGTAAATGAGCGTTGGTCGTTGTATCCCACTCGATACATGGCATCGGCCACACTCACGGTTTGGTTTTGCAGCAGGTGGTAGGCATACTTCAGGCGTATGCTCCTGATAAACTGCACCGGAGTCTGCCCGGTGAGTGCCTTGAGCTTGCGTGTCAGGGTCGACCGGCTCATAATCGTGTCGGCACATAGTGCCTCGACATCGTAGCTGGAGTCGGATATGTGGTGTTCGACGAAGTGTATCGCACGCTGCACGAACTGACGGTCGATGTCGGTCATGGTGCTGTCGACCTCGGTTGCGGCGGCCTGCATGGCTGTGTGTTGGAAGTGCTGCTGCATCTTGGCACGCCCGGCCAGTAGGCTGCCGAGCAAGGATAGCAGCACAGGTGTGTCGAACGGCTTGGGCAGATAGGCATCGGCTCCGGCGCTGTAGCCGTCGACTTGTGTCTGCGACGATGTCATGGCTGTGAGCAGCACGAAGATGGTGTGGCTCAAGGCTATGTCGGTCTTCACCTGGCGGCAGAGTTCGATGCCATCCATGCGTGGCATGCTCACGTCGCTCACCACGATGCCGATATCCTCGGAGCGCAGTATGTCGAGTGCCTCGATGCCGTCGCGTGCTACATAAACGGTGTATTGCTCGCTCAGCATGTCTTGCATGACCGACAGCAACTCCAAGTTGTCCTCCACCATGAGCAGGCCTGTGGCGTCGCTGCCCGCAGTCGTGGTGGCTTGATGGGCGGCCGGAAGGTCGGCGGCCGGAGCCGAGGTGTCGGCATCGAGTGGCGGAGTCTTGATTTCCGCCTCGCTGTAGTGCGACACATCGAGTGGCAGGACTACGGTGAATGTCGATCCGCGCCCCGTCTGGCTCTCTACATCGATGGTGCCATGGTGCAGGGTGACGAGTTGGCGGGTGATGGACAGCCCTATGCCGTTGCTTATGGTGTTGTCGTTCTTTTTCGACGAATAGAATGGGTTGAAGATAAACTTCTGTTCGCGTAGGTCGATGCCCACACCGCTGTCGGCCACCTTCAGTGTGAGCCATCCGTCGGCCTGGGTGGCACTGAGGGTCACCGTGCCATCGGCGTTGGTGTACTTGAAGGCATTCGACACAAGGTTGAAGAGTATCTTCTCGAGTTTATCGCTATCGACATAGCCCGTGATTTGCTGCGTGGGCAGCATGGTGGTGAATTGTATGTGGCGGTCGGCTGCGAGTGGCGAAAAACTTTCGGTACTGAGTGTAGTGAGGAATTCGCTCACATTGACCTGCTCGACATACAGCTTCATGTTGTGGCTCTCCATCTTCCTGAAGTCCAGCACCTGTTGCAAGAGTCGGCGCAGGCGTGCCACGTTGGCCTGAATCAGCCGGGGGGCCGAAGTGCTTTCGTCGTTGGTTTCGAGGCGTGACGCCAGCAGGTTGATGATAGTGAGTGGGGTGAGCAGCTCATGACTGATGCCAGTAAAGTAAGCCATCTTGGCTTGGGTTATCTTGTCGTTGAGCTGTTTCTGGTTTTCCGCTTTCAGCCGCCGCTGGTAGGCATAGGCAAGCGACACGATGATGAGCAGCACCACAAGTGCATAGACTACATAGGCCAATGTCGACTCATACCAGTCAGGCATGCGGTAGATGACCAGTGTGGTCTCGTGGTCGTTCCAAAGGCCGTCGGTACCGGTAGCCATGAGTCGGAATGTGTGGCGGCCACGAGGAATGCGGTTGTAGATGGCACTGTTGAGTCCGGCATCGAGCACCGTCCAGTCGTCGTCGACACCATCGAGTTTATACTTGTAGCGTATGTTCTGACGCTCGGTGATTTGCAGTGTCGAGAATGTGATGGTGATGTTGTGGGCACTGGGTTGTAGGGTGAGGTGACCCGATGTGTGTGCTTCGCTCGAAAACCACAACGAACTGCCAGAATCCATCACATCGGTGATGACCGGCTGGCGCTCGACACGATTGCGCTCAAACTGCGGTCGTGGTTTCACCGATATGTATCCCGGAGTACCACCTATATAGACCATGCTGTCGGCATCGTCAATGAATATCGACCTGGGCATGATGCGCGAGAAAGGACTATCCGACTCGGTAGTCGACATGATGTGCGAAGCTCCGTTGAGCGGGTCATACTCTTTGACACGTTGGTTGGAAAGTACCCACAGGTGGTTGTAGCAATCGGTTTCGAGCTGAACAATCTGTTGCCCGCCAAGGCCACACTCCTCGGTGAAGTCGGTAAATCGGTGTCCCTCGGCTTGCGACTCGTCGAAACGAAAGATGCGTCCTTCACGCGTTCCTATCCATATATATCCCGGAGTGGCAGAGAGGGTGAGCATGTCGATGGAAAGGGGGTAGAGCGTAGTGGTATGCGAGGGAGTGATTTTCAGCAACCCCTGGTCGCGCACGCTGCACCACATGTTGCCATACGAATCCTCGATGATGTCCGACACTTCACCCTTGAAGCCAGGCAGTCGTTCGGGCGAGATGGCGGTAGGGAGTGGCTCGCTACCCGTGTCTATGTGATTGTACCAAATGTAAAGCCCCTCACTGGTGGCCACCCACAATGTGTGACGCGAATCCTCGTAAGCCGTTGTGACCTCCACGTTCTGATTGCCACCGACGTTGGGGGTGACGGTTCTAAACACCTGTATGTCCATGCCCGAGCGCCTGAGCAGATAAGCCGAGTGGTCGGTAATGGCCCACACATGGTTGTGCTGGTGGGCAGGCGCTATTTGGCGAGTGAGATAGAGCGGATATGAAGCAGCCGACGTGCCGCGTGCATAGTCGACCCATGTGTCGTGGTCGGCATCGTAGAGCCACAAGTTGTTGCGCATCTGCATAATCCAGAAGATGCCACCCTGGTCGCGATAAAGCGACAATACCGATGGCGAGAAATTAGTGATGGAGGCCAGGCGCGTCAGCGAGTTGTGGTTCACACGTTTGTGATCAATGTTGACAATGAAACTATGTGTATCAAAGCCCGTAACCCAGAGGTTGCCGTCGTTGTCCTTCATGATGCTGTGGAAGATGTGATTGTTTTGCAGCATGCCAGGCATGAACTGTATGTCGTCAAGACGCCCTTCGGAATTGACATCAAGCACATGCAAGCCGCGATAGTAGGATATGGCCCAGATGTAGTGAAACCTGTCGTCCTGCACCATGTGGGTGAAGAATGTGACATTCGACCCCTTCCAGTCGAGCACAGGCTTCTGCGGAATGATTTGAGGCTCTCCCGAAGGGGAGTTGACATACTTTATGATGCCACGGTCGCGGTCGCAAAGCCAATAACAACCTCGCTCCACATCCTCGATCATGGTGGATATGTTGTAGTGGGGCGACACTACCTTGAAGTCTTTGGCTCCCGGTTCGAGTACCATGAAGCCGTGGGCATATCGCGAAACAAAAATGCGTCGGTGGGTGTCCTCATACAGGCATGTGATGTATTCGGGCATGTGGTAGGCGTTTAATATCGACATGTCGGAGCTTATGTGGTAAAGATTGGTGGAACCCATAGCCCAGATGGTGCCGTCGGCAGCCGATATCAGATAGTCTATCTGCGAGTCTTTCAACTCATCGTGATCCATCCTCACTATGTCGAAAGTATTGAGGTCGATGCGCAGCAACCCACGGCTGGTGCCCACCCAAAGATGATGGGAGCGGTCTTGCACGATGTTGGTGACACGATGTACGTCGACACGCTCGGGATGAAACACGTCCTTGCGAAACTCGTGAATGCCATATCCGTCGTAACGACACAAACCATCGGTAGTGCCATACCATACGAAACCGTCGGTGTCTTGAAAAATGCATGTAATCTCGTTCGACGGCAGCTGATAGTTGCCGTTGAGGGGTATGATGGTGGCATCATCAAGATGGGCATACGACATGAATATGACCATCCAGAAATATGTGAGAATCAACAGGCGTTTCATGTGGTGGATATATAAAAAGAGGAATATGACGGGTGAGTTACTTTCTCAACAGTTGCATAAAAGTGTGGTACATCTGCTCGCGTTGCTCCTGGTCGATTTGCGGCATGTGTTGCTCAATGGTAAGTTCAAAAGCCCTTTCGGCCTTGGTGCGCATCTGAGCCTTTCCGGCACGAATACCAGCCGAAAGCTCGTTCTTGGGTAGCAGTGCTCTATTGAAATTTCCGTCGCTCATAATATAGAAGTCGTGCCTTTTAGTTCAGTTTTCTGTATCGTCGTTCTTCTCGGCCTTCAACATAAACGCATATTCAGCACCACTGGCATTGGTGTAGCTGCCGGCAAAAGTCTCGCCGTCGTATTTTCCCTCGAAGTACGCCGACTTGCCAGCGCGGCTCTGGTCTTCATATACCGTGAGGTAAGGCTCTTGGTAGTTGCCCAGCAGTTGTGTGGCCGTCGTGGCACCCTGGTTGTCGTAGAAGTATTGACCCGACACGTTGCCCTCGTCGTCGATGAAGATTGTCATGGTGATGTTGTATGTCGTACCGCCTATGTAACCATGAAGTGTGGCTGTAGGTTCTGCGGCTATTTCCGCGGTTTCATCGGCATGTTCGGCTTCTTCGTCGCTCGTTTCCGCTTGTTCGTCCGGCACGTCAGCATCGGTATAGTCGTATGTATCTTCCGACTCATTTTCGTCGATGAAATCGTCGATAACTGTAGTGAAGTCAGAAGAAGTAGTATAGTTTATTACATAATCAACACATCCGAAGACGATGGCGCCCGTTGCCACCACCGCCAGCAGAAACACGATGAGCACAGCAAAGAAGCAACCCCAGCATCCCTTGGTCTTGTTGGGCTTGTAGTGGTACTTATACTGATAGGGCTCCTGCTCGCTCTTGGGTTGATTGCTCTTGGGTTGCTCGTTCTTGATTTGATTGCTCTGTATTTGCTCGCTCTGCTCTTGTTCCGACTCAGAAACCGATTCAGATGGCTGTTGGATGGATGGCGTATATACGTCAGAGTGTGTCTGCCCGTTTATTGGGCAGCCACACTCTGGACAGCTTAAAGCTTTATCGGACACTATGTGCCCGCATTCCTTACATTTGGTTATCATAAATGGGGCGTTTTGTCTTTTTTTTGTTATTCCTCTTTTATCAATTAATGCCGTTCACGACGCACAGACACACGTGGTGCACTGCTGCCCGAACTGCTGCTTGAGCTTGATGACTTCTCGCTCTTCGAGGCACGTGCGGTAGTGCGGCTCGAGGTCGATGTCTTCTTTGCTTTCTTTGATGCCAGCTCGGCTGCTGCGATGGAATCCTTGCGTGCCAACTCGGCCGAATCGACCGGGGCGTGCCATATGTGCTGCTCGAAGTCAACCATCTCTTTCTCTATCTTCTTCTGTGCTGCAACAAGTGCGGTGTCGCTGCCGGCTTCCTGGATGAGCGACTTGCCCTGCATGTTGGCTGTCATATAGATAGTGCCTTTGTATTTATTGGTAGCAAAGAAGTCGGCCATCGACATTGTTGCTGCGTTGTTGATGTTGCTGGTCATCACCTCGTGTTGCGAGAGGTAGGTCTCGATGTCATCAATCTTTACCCAGAAGAGCGGGTTCTTCTGAACATCGGATGCATAGCCGGGGCTGTTGAAGTCGATTACGTTGCCTGCCCTATGCATTACAGGACAAATGGCGGTAACGCGGCTGTGGTAGGTGGCAGTGTGCTGGTCGTAGTAGCTGCTTTCCTTCACAAAATAGCTCAGTACCTCGGCCGACGGCACGTCAACAGGTTCTACCTTGATGCTGTTGCCATTGACCTCGTATGGTATTTCAAAGCGGTCGAGCATATCTTTGAAGTGCATACGGTTATCCTGATTGAAGTTCTCCAGACCTGAGGGGTCGTAGGTATAAGCAGGAATCTTACCTGTGTTGAGCAGTTGGAACAACAGTGTGAAGAGGTTCACCTGCCCGTTGGCCATCGGTTCTACAGGATAGTAGAGTGCTGCATTCTCGTCTTTCGTGAGGTCGAGCTCGCGATAGATGTCGCGACGCCAACTTGCATCGGCCGGCTGCTCTACAGTGGTTGGGAACATAAGGCTGGCACGACTCGGAGTCTGCTGCGCTGCGGCATTGCGGTTGGCAGTGGTACGTGTCGCTGTACCGGTGGTGGTACGTGTCGCTGTACCGGTAGTAGTACGTGTGGCTGTACCGGTAGTGGTACGTGTCGCTGTACCGGTGGTGGTACGTGTCGCTGTACCAGTAGTGGTACGGTTCTGGTTGTTCTGAACCCTACTCTGTGCCGGCTGTGCACTCAGCTGTGTGCATCCCAGCATCAATGCTGATATCAATAAATACTTATGTATTGTCATATCTCTGTTATTTTTCGTGTGTATATACATCAATTCAGTATCACTTCCATCGAACTTGGCAATGTGCGCTCGATGCCGTCGGGACCTATGGCATGAACACGCGAAATATAGAAGCGCTTGCCACGTGCCAGACGTCGGAACATATCGACTTGACGGTCGGTGAACTTATCGGTTTTTGATACTTCGGGCAGCACGTTACCCATGTTGTCGAAGAATGTGGTCTCGAATGCCACGACACGGAACTGAATGTCGAGCAATCCGTCGTCGATAGCAGCACTGATACCTCCTGCATTGAGCAATGCGGTCTTGCTAAGCGGCATACCACCTTTGTAGCGGATGGGGTTGCCCTTATCGTCGGTATATGAAATGTAAGCAGTCGGGTCGGGCAGTTTGCGTACATGGAAAGTGAACTTGCCCATCTCCTGCTGGCGTCCTTCGTTCTCGGCTGTGACGGTTATGACCACATCTTCGCCCACCTTCGACGGAGTGGCTATATACTCGCCATCGGCCTTCTTAGTGAGTGTGCCGCCTGTCATCGATGCAGTCACCTTATTGGTTGGTATGCCTGGCACGCTGACACTGATTGGGTTCTGATAACCTGCATAGAGCATGTTCATCATCGTGGCCGACACGGTTGCGGTCGGTTCGACTACGGTGTATGGCTGCGTGAACTCACGACGTATCACCTCGCCGTTTCCGTTCTTCATCATGAGGTAGCCGCGCAGGGTGAATTCGCCTGTAGAGTTGCATATGGTTTCATACCGTCCGTTAGACGACTGCAGCAACGTGTTGTTGATGTAGATGTCGGGACGCTGGGTGGTATCGACCGCAGCCATGATGATTTGTGCCGAGAACTTTCCGCCACGCACCACGGTTTGTGATGTGGGTATGACGTAAGCGTTGATTTCGTTTACACGCACATCCTTGATGTCGATGTTTGAGACAAGGCGGTGGAGCACCTCACCCTCGGCACTGCGCACATCGTTCTGCAGTTTGGTGAGCAATGTGACCGATGCAGCCACGGGGTTGTTCTCAAACATGTATTCCTGCCAGTTCTTGCCTTGCAGACGTCCCTTCTCAGGCACGTCGGTCGAGAGGTTGGCAGCAATGAGTTCCTTCTGACGCTCGTCGGTGAGCATCGATGTGATGCTGTCGCGATAGGCGTTGATTGCGTTGAAGAGTCGTCCGCCCTTACCTATGCCAGGAGCCAGCATGACGTGTGTGGCAGCTTCGAGGTTTTCCTGTCCGCGTATGTTGTTGATGTCGCCATCAGCACCGTCGGCCTCACGCACGATTTCCCATTTCAGGTCCTCGGCAAACTGATAGAGCGAGTCGGACATGGCCTTCACCGCCTGAGCGCGGTTGTACCATTCGCGGGTCTTCTCCGGATTCTGCTGCATGGCCTCTTCCAGGGTCTTATATATAGCCTCGTTTTGCAGCGAGACATTATCTTTGCTTTTAGTCAAACCATCGTTCACAAGCGAGAAACCTTTCAGCACATCCGAACTGACGTTCAATGCAAGCATTGCCATCAGCACCAGGTACATCAGGTTGATCATCTTCTGACGCGGTGATTGTCTTCTCTTCTTTATAGCCATGTTAATAATGAATAATTAATAATGAATAATGAATAGCAGAACGTTGTCAATACATGATATTTGGTCTATACTATCCATTTGGCTTGCGTGTTTTGAGTTTTACGCTTTGTTCACCATGTTTACTTTGAGGGCCTCAACCATGCGCGAATAAACCTGATTGAGTTCTTCAAGTTGCTCGGCCAGTCGGCGTGTCTGTGCGTTGACATCATCCACTGTTGCGCTTTGTACGCTCACGCTACGCAGCTGCATCTCGTAGAAACGGTTGATGCCGGTGAGTGTGCGGTTCATGGTCTCCATCTCTTCCGAGTCGCGGGTGAGTCGTGCCGACTGCTCTGCCACCTTCTGAAGGATGTCGGTCAGTTCCTTGAGTTGGTCAACATATGTCTGTGTGGCTTCCTGCATCTCCGGACACATGCCGGCAAACTGCGGCGACATGATTGGTGAGCCTGCAATTGCTCCGGCCAGTTGTGCTGCGTCGATGTTTCCACCTTCGCCTGCCGGCTGTGATGCGACGGCTGCCACCTGTCCTTCGGTTGCTGGCTGTGCACTGCCACCACCGCCGATGATGATGGTGCCGCCACCTGGAACTCCGCCGCCTACTACCACTGTTCCGCCGCCTGTAGCGGTAGCGGCTGGTTCGCCTGTGGCTGTGTCGGCTGTCGTTTCTTCTTTGTCATCATATAGGCGTTCGAATCCTGCGAGGAAGAACACGATGACCTCTGTGCCCATTCCGAGGAAGAGCATGAAGTCGGCTCCCTTGATGTGAGTAATCTTGAACAATGCACCGAGAATCACAATTGATGCGCCCCAGCTATATGCGTAGTTCAGAAATTGCTGACCTGTACGGCTGTCCATCCAGGTTTGCATCTTTGATATGATATTATTCTTTGCCATTGCTTTTCTATGGGTTTTTACAATCTGTTGTGTGTTTATTTGATTGTGTGTTTGTATTTATTTCTTCTGTTTGGTTGCCGTGCCCACTTGTGTGCGTACGCATCGGAAACCGACGAACGAGCGTCCCACGTTCTGGTATTCGTATGAACGCCATGCCGACTTGATGAAGCTCTCGGGGTCTTTCCACGAACCACCACGTACCGATTTCTTTTTCAGTGCGTATGGGTCTTCGAGTGCTGCGTTGTATTTCAAGGTCGGGTTCATGTCGCTCATCGACAGGATTCCTGCTTCGGTATAAACAGTCGATGTCCATTCGGCCACGTTGCCTGCCATGTCGTACAGGCCGTTGGAGTTTGGCGAATAGATTCCGACCTTCGATGTGATGAGGTTTCCGTCCATGGTGTAGTTTCCACGGTCGGGCTTAAAGTTGGCATAGAAGCATCCCTTGTCGCTCTTCACGTCGGGGTTCTCCCATGGCAGTTCGTTGCCGTCGCGACCACGTGCTGCATATTCCCACTCAGCCTCGGTCGGCAGACGATAACGCTGTATGAACTTGGCACTTCCGCCCAGTCCACGCATGAGGTAGTCGGTGCGCCAGTTGCAATATGCATTGGCTTGCTCCCAGTTCACTCCCACTACAGGATATTCATTGTAGTTGGGGTGTGAGAAGTACAGACGCATGTATAACTCGTTTTCTGCGTTCTGGAAGTCGTTGACCCAGCAGGTGGTGTCGGGATAGATGTTTATGATGTATGTGTTGACAAAGTCCCACATGCTCGAAAGCGGACGAGTGAGTGTCTGGCGTACGATTCGTCCTTCGTCGTCGATGTAGGCGGTGTCCTTCGATATCATGACTACCTCGTTTTCATCTACAGCTACATCGGTGTTGAGGTTACGTTCGGCCGGGTTGAGTCGGTACTTGCGCTGTGCAGCCATGGTGTAGTCGAATGTCTCATATCGATAGTTCATCTGGCTGGCATCGAGCATCTTGGTTCCGTCGAACGGGTGGTAGGTGTATACGCTGTTGAGTATCTCCTCTTCGTCCTCGTCGGGATTGCGCCATGGCAGTGCTTTTGCCCAGTTGAGGTGTGGAGTGACGGGGTCTCCGTTGCGGTCTTCCTCTATTCTATACTCTTCGTATCCGGCATCAGCCAGTCGTTCGCGCAGTATTGAGTCACGCACCCACTGCACGAATTGTCTGTACTTGGAATTGCTTACTTCTGTCTCGTCCATCCAGAACGCATCTACCGATATCTCACGTTCGGGCATCTGCTTGCCCCACAGACTGTCGGTGTCGCTGGTTCCCATCTTGAGCGACCCTCGCTTGACGAGTACCATGCCGTATGGTGCGGGTTCGGATACTGATGATCCGCCCACTCCTGTCACTTCACCTCCGATGGCTTCGGATGCGCCTCGCGAGCCCATGCACGAAGCCACCGTGATGGCAATGGCAAGTGTGCCCGCAGCTAAAAATCCTTTTCTCATATATATTCTCTATTGTTTTTTTACTCGAGTTGGCTTTTAATGAGGGGTTTTGAGAACTTGAGGTCTTTTCGTCTCTTCGCCTCTCCCCCCCTTACAAGAACCTGACACTCTTGTGCATGTTTTTACCTTTGCGGAAGAGGTCGAGGTTTGTTTTGTAGTTGAATGTTATTTCGTGTGTTCCGTTTTGTAGCCCCACACCTGTGGTGTATGCCTGATATGAGTATCCCAGCTGTATGCCGTGGAAGTTGGCTCCCACAAGTGCAGTGACTGATGTTGAGGGGCTGTATCCTACTCCGGCGTAGAATTCTCGCTCCTCATACTTGTATGTCACCTTGCATTGCAGGTCTTCGCGCCACGACTGCATGTCGGTCTGCACCATGAGTGCGGGCTGTAATGATAATAACGTATTTTTTAATTTTATATTGCTTCCAGCCATAAAATAATACATCCGCGATATGCTTATTTCGTATTTTTCGCCCATGTTGAGGGTTGGTGCGGTGAGGTGTATGCTTGAAAGTGCGAGCCACAATCGCGGGTGGTAGTAGTAGACACCGGCACCGAAGTCTACGCTCTCGCCATCGGTCGACGACGATGGGAATGCGGGGTCGTTCTGGTCGTGCAGTTTCATGTCGGAGGGATCGATGGTTTCGTTCATCATGGCTGCCTGCACACCGATGGCCAGTCGTCCTTTCTCGCCCAATTTCATGTTGTAGGCATATTGCAGTGCCATGCGTTGGGTCTTGAATATACCTATGTTGTCGTTCATGAAGCTGAGTCCGGCTCCGTGGCGTGGGCTGAGGAAGTAGATGGGCAGGTCGGCTCCTGCATACATGCTCACTGGTGCATTGTCGTAGCCTACCATCTGTGCTGAATATGCTGCCGACACGTTGAGCAGGCCGTCGGTGCCCGATACCGCAGGGTTGTAAAACGACTTGAGGGTTGTAAAGTCGGTGAACTGTACATCCCACTGCGCATGTGCTGCCTGTGACATCACGAGTAGCATTGCGATTAATATGTTGAGTCGTTTGCCCATTTCTATTTGTTTAACTATTTTTTTTCTGTTTTATTGTCTTCGTCGGTGTTTTTGTTGAGTTCGGGATATGATATGCGGGTGTGATACATTATTCTCAGCCTTTCTTTCATCACCTCTTTGGCGTCGCTTATGTCCTTGAATGTGATGGGGCATTGCTTGAAGAATCCTTCGCTCACCTGACTGTCGACCAGTTTGTCGACCAGGTTGCCTATTGCTTCCTCGGTGTATTCGCCCAGGCTTCTCGATGCTGCCTCGACGGTATCGGCCATCATGAGTATGGCTTCCTCCTTGGTTGAGGGGTTGGGTCCGGGATACTGGAAGAGTGTCTCGTCGACCTCTTCGTCGGGGTGCTCGTTCTTGTAGGTCACGAGGAAGTACATGGTCTTGCCTGTGCCGTGGTGCGTGCGTATGAATCCCTTGATTTGCTCGGGCAGGTTGTATTTGTCGGCCAGGGCTATGCCTCGCTCCACGTGGGCTATTATCACTTCGGCGCTCTTCATGGGGCTGAGGTGTTTGTGTGGGTTGCCTCCGGCTTGGTTTTCGGTGAAGAAGACGGGGCGTTCCATCTTGCCTATGTCGTGGTAGAGTGCTCCGGTCCTCACCAGTTGCGATTTGGCATGTATGCGTTTTGCCACTTCGGTGGCGAGGTTGGCCACTTGCATGGAGTGCTGGAATGTGCCTGGTGCCTCTTCCGACATCTTTTGCAGCAGTGGGTGGTTGATGTTCGAGAGTTCGACGAGGGTCACGTCGCTCACAAATCCGAACACTTTCTCCATGACCCAGAACAGGGGGTAGGTGAAGAGCAGGAGCAGTCCGCTTATGCAGAAGTATATGAATATGCTGCGCTCGAGGTCGGCCACTTCGGCTCCGATGCTGAATTCGTGGCAAATATATAGTGTGCAGTATGCCAGTGTGGCCACAATCGACGTGTGAATTATTTGCGAGCGCTGGGTCAGTTCCCTCAGGTTGAGCACCACCACCAGGCCGGTGATTATGTTATATAGTGCAAACTCGAATGGCTGGCTGAGCGACAGGCTTATGAGCAGTATCATGCCTACGTGGAAGGTGAATGCCGTGCGCGAGTCCATAAACACACGTATGATGATTGGTACCATGCAGTATGGCAGTATGTAGACATGCAGTATGTGGTGGCTCACCATGACCGATGCCATGATTTGGAACAGGGCCACGAGCGAGAAGAGCAGTATGGCGCTTCGGAGGTTTTCGAGGTAGTTGACCCGGAATACCGAGAGGTAGGTGATGAGCAGTGTGACGATGATGGCCACGAGTCCCACCTGTCCCCACAGCATGAGTTTCGATGTGCCGCTCTCTTGGGCTGTGCGGTTCACTATGGTTTCATACGAGCGCAGTTTCTGGTATATGTCTTCGGTCACGAGCTCGCCGCGATCCACTATCTTTTCGTTCACACGCACAAAGCCCATACTTGTCGACAGTGCTTCGGCTTCTGCCTCCATTTCCGATGTCGACTTGTTTGCGTCGTAGGTCAGGTTTTCCCTCAGCACCGTGTTGATATTCATGCGGCTGATGGCTGTCGGCGAGTATTTCGTGTCGGCATGGGTTATGTATTGGTAGGCTTCGTGGGTCGACATCACCCGGTTGAGTGGCACCACCTGCGCCTCGTTGCCCACTATGATTCTCACGTACGACGTGCCGGCTTGCCGCAGGCTGTCGCGGTCGGCACCCGACATCACTCCGCGCCTGTAGGCCGTGTCGAGCATCTGCACCACGTGTCGTTTCAGTGTCATGTCGCCCTCATCGAGGTTCATCACCGCCGCTTTCACACTGGCTTCCACGTCGGTATGCCGGGTGTAGTAAGGCATGAAATGGCGGGCCAGGCTGTCGCGCTGCAGGGCAAGGAGCGAATCGCTCATCTCGATGTTGAACTTGTGTTCGGATATCACGGTACCATATCGCCATGGCTGACCCAGTTCATACGAATAGTTGAATCCGCCGGTGCGAGGCATGAAATACACTATCAGTGCAGTCATCACCGCCACCAGGGCTATCTTCAGCAGGAAGAGGTTCATGGCCTTGTCCTTCTGTCGTCGTTGTAGGGTTCGGTTCTTGCGCTTCATAACAATTACAGGCCCCTTGTTTTAATCCATCGGGGTGGAAATGGATTTGTGTATTACGTCATCCCCCTTAGGGGGATAGGAGAGGGGCTATCAGGGTGCAAAGTTACGAATTTTCGCATAAATACAACCTACCAAACGGGTGTTTTTTTGTTTTGCAACCTCTTTTTGCCAATAATGTCGGTTGCTTTGAGTCGAATGAAGCAAAACGATGGTGTCGATTCGGAAAATGGCATTCGCTAAGATGCCTTTCCGCCGTGGTTTCGGAAGTGGAGCGACACCCC
>CAMVDC010000020.1 GCA_947166155.1 uncultured Prevotellaceae bacterium
GCACTCTCAGCCCCGCGAGTGCGCACTCGCAAACTCGCAAGTACGCAGTCGCAAAAACATGCCGCTACATCTACGCACATTTTCTCCACATTCCCCAAGTGGCAAAACGCTCGTTTATCCTCCTTAATTCGTGCCAGGATATACATTATTTTCTGTTTTCGCTTTTCCGTTTATGCTTCTTTTCGTATCTTTGTGGTCGATATCTAATTAAGTCAGGAGAACACTATGGGAAATATACTCGACATCATCCGCAATGTGAAGGATGTGACAAAGACTGGCGGAGCCATCGGAAACCTGACCGAGGCAGCCAAAAATGCCAAAGGGCTCAATATAAAACAGATTATCGACGATGCAATCGAGAAGATTGGTCATGCCAACATCTTGATTGCAGGTAAGACTGGAGTGGGCAAGTCGACACTGATCAACGCCGTGTTTAAGGGCAACCTGGCCGAAACCGGTGTGGGATACTCCGTAACCCAACACATGAAGGAGTACTCGAAAAGCGGCGAACCCGTCCACATCTTCGACACGAAGGGCTTCGAACTGGGCAACTATAAGGAGGTGGTGAAGGAACTGAAGGGCGAGATAGAGCGACGGAAGAACAGCGGCGACGCCTCGACCCACATCCATCTGGCATGGTTCTGCATCTCGAACGACGGCAAACGCCTGGAGCATGCCGAAAGCGAGTTTATCGAAGAACTGTCGAAGGAAGTGCCGGTGGTTGTGGTGCTGACCAAGACGGTCGATACCAACATGGAGTTCTACAACATAGTGAAAAACGAATGTCGAGCCGCCACCAATGTCATACGTGTGCTGGCCCAGGCCTACGAGACCCCCATCGGCACCATTCCGCCATTCGGGCTCGAGGAACTCATCGACCATACCTACGAGATAGTGCCCGACGTGGCCAAGGCGGCCCTGGCCGCTGCACAGAAAGTAAACGACAAGATAACGAAGCGGGCGGTCGACAAGGTCATCGCCACCGCAGCCACCGCGGCAGCCGCCATCGGTGCAACACCGGTCCCATTCAGCGACGCAGTATTGCTCGCGCCGGTACAGATAGGCATGATTGCCAGCATAAGCAAAGTGATGAAAATAGATACCGACAAGACGTTTATCACCACCTTGGTGTCGAGCGCAGCCGGCGTATTAGGCGCTACGATGACGGGTAGGGCAGTGGCCCGCGGGCTCATCAAGCTCATACCCGAAGCCGGAACCATCGTGGGTGGCACCATCAGTGCCGTGACTGCCAGCATCGTCACCTCGGGCATGGGATATGCCTACTATAATGCAGTGAAGCTGGTGATGGCATCAGGACAAGACCTCAGTGCACAAAACCTGGCCGACGCCTTCCGCGAACAACTGAAGAAAACAAAACTGAAATAGACATGACTATGAAAACATTGACATTCTGCAAATCTATTATCTTTGCATTCTCAATCCTCTCATCCACAACAACGATGTGGGCGCAAGACCGCCCTCGATACGAAGGTATGCGCGATGTGAACGGAGTAATCGACAACACTGCCGACTCGCTCGAGAAGGCCAATCAGGTGCGACCCGTGAGCGGTTCGAGCCGTAAGGGCAACAACCCCGTCATATTCCTTGTGGGTAACTCCACCATGCGCAACGGAACCCTCGGCAACGGTAACAACGGGCAGTGGGGATGGGGATACTTCGAACGCCTGTTCTGGGATGAAACCAAGATAACCGTCGAGAACCACGCATTGGGTGGCATGAGCACCCGCACATTCTATCGCGACCTATGGCCCGCAGTGCTGAAAGGCGTGCAGAAGGGCGACTACGTGTTCCTCGAATTAGGCCACAACGACAATGGCCCGCTCGATTCGGGGCGCGCACGCTCGTGTATCAAGGGTGTGGGAAACGACTCGACACTCGTCACCATCAAGGAGACAGGACGACAGGAAATGGTCTACACCTTCGGCGGATACATACGCAAATACGTAGCACAGATACGCGCCAAGGGAGCTACACCGGTGCTCTTCACACTAACTCCGCGCAACGACTATGAGCCCAACGACCCGACTCGCATACAGCGCAAGCTCAGCGACTTCACCCCATGGATTAAGGCTATGGCCCAGGAACTCAACTGCGCTATGGTCGACCTCAACGACATATCGGCCACCAAGCTCGAGAAGTATGGACGTTGGAAGACCGACTACCACTTCTTTGGCGACAAGATACACTCGTCGGAATTTGGTGCCAAGATGAACGCAGCATCGTGTGCCGAAGGCATCGAGGCATGCCAACACCCGGCTGTGGCACAACTCAAGACCATGCTGAACCAGTCGGCATTGCATCCCGAGCGCATCGACAAGGGACGCAAGAAGGGGCAACCCGTGGTGTTCACAACTGGCGATTCCACAATGAAGAACACCGACAGCGACCCCAATGGCATGTGGGGATGGGGAGCCGTGGCTGGCGAAGTATTCGACCAGACGAAGTGTACCGTAGTCAATGCCGGCATGGCAGGGCGCAGCACCCGCACATTCCTCGATGAAGGCCGGTGGGACAAAGTCTACAACTCGCTCGAGCCAGGCGACTTCGTACTCATACAGTTCGGTCACAACGACATCGGCGGCATCGACCGCGACAAGGAGCGCGGAGTCATTGCCTCGGCACAAGACACATGCCACGTCTACCGTCTGCGTTCGAACGGACAATATAAGGTCATATACTCGTTCGGATGGTATCTGAAGAAGTTCATACAGGATGTGCGCGAAAAGGGAGCAACGCCAATACTGCTCTCGCTCACTCCGCGCAACGAATGGCCCGGCGGCAAGATTGAGCGCCGCAACGACTCCTACGGACGCTGGTATCGCGAGGTGGTAGCCGAGACAGGAGTGGAGTTTGTGGATGTCCACAACATCACTGCCGACTACTTCGACAGCATCGGCCGCGAAGCCACTGCACCATACTACAAGAACGACCACACACATACATCGCGCCAAGGTGCATTGCGCAACGCACAAAGCGTGGCCGAAGGCTTGAAGCAGATAAACAGCAAGCTGGCCAAATACCTGAAGTAGGATAATGACGATAACGAACTGATCGACGCTGTTGTGGGTTTGTATGAAACCATAGTCACCGACAAGGATGAACAAAGCAATATCGATACTAATAGCCCTGACGGTCTGTGCCGTACACCACGTGTGGGCACAAGAACGCCCGTTGCGCGTGACGCAACACCGACAGGGATTCACCATGACCGACAATGTCGACGGCCGTGAAGTCGTTGTCGGCCGCATCGACCGTGGCACATACCAAGAGGCATTGCAACACAATCCAGTATTCAGGGAGTGGGTGGAGAAGGATAATAACCTCCACTCGCCCTCCATGCAGGGAAAGGGGTATGTCCCATCGCGTAAAACATACCGTCCCCTCCTTACCGACCATCCCCTCCTTACCGAGCATCCCCTCCTTACCGAGATGGCAGATGGAGCATCTTCCTACCTCCTCACCGACTCTTGGGGACAGGAATACCCCTACAACATCCTCTGTCCGATGGTCGACACCCTGCAATGCAAGACCGGATGTGTGGCTACGGCCATGAGCCAAATCATGTACTACTACCGATATCCCGAGCAAGGCATGGGCTCACACACATATATCGACTCCACCGGATGCGAGCAGACACTCACTGCCGACTTCGGTTCCCATACCTATGAGTGGAACTATATGCTCGACAGCTATTCGGGCATCAGCTTCAGCCAGAGGCAGGCCCAAGCCGTGGCACTGCTCGCCAGCGATGCAGGAATCAGTGTCGATATGCACTATGGTGTGAAGGAAAGCGGTGCTGCATCTATCAACCAACCCATAGCTCTCACCACCTATTTCGGCTACGACCGAGGCATACGTCAGATATTCCGCGACTTCTATAGCCGCGACCAACTCTACTCACTCCTCATCGACGAGATTCAGAGCGGACGCCCCGTCCTCTGCAGCGGATATGGAATCGACGGCGGAGGTCATGCGTTCGTAATCGACGGCTACGACGGTGCAGGACTCTTCCACATCAACTGGGGATGGTATGGCTATGCCGACGGGTTCTACAACATCGACTACATGTGCTCACACCAGCCACAGTGGAACCTCTTCCGCGACCGGCGCGAGGGCGGAGCCAATATCCTCCAGAGTTTTACTATAGGCATACAGCCACAACCGCAAGCTGTCGATAGCCGCGTGATGCACGAATATGCATTCTCGCACATCACACTCATCGACTCCACTGCCAGCGAGGCATCCATCGGCGTATACAACCTCTCGAACATAGGGTGGAACACACATCGTGGCACCGTGGCACTCGCCCTCTGTCCCATCGATCAAGCCACACCCATAGCCATCGTCCACACCTACGACCGCACCTTTGCCCTCGAGGAAATCAGCGACACCACCTATACCGATACCATCAGCATCGATACTCAGTGGCCATCGCTGCCGGCACAGACCTGCCGCCTGCTGCCAGTATTTCAGGAAGACGACGGCACATGGCGCGAGGCACTCACATGTCGCGGCACACCCAACTACCTGTTGGCACATATCGACGAGCACCATCACCTCAGCCTCGGCCCGTCGGCCACGGCAACTGCCAAACTGCGGCTCGACAGCTACCTCATGCCCGACACCATGGTGAGATGGCAGTCGCCCCACATGGCACTCACTATCACCAACGACAGCCCTGCCGAATACTGCGGACGCATCTACATAGCCTATACCTTGGGTCCCGACATACCGCTCTATGGTGTCATCGCGGGTGTGGGACTCTACCTCGAGCCAGGACAGACCGAGACCCTCGACTTCCAGTATTCGCCCATACGCAACCGAGCCGACACGATGCACGTCTGTGCATTCTATGATGTCGACCTCTTTACCGACTCAATAGTCATGCTTCCGCTCGGGAAGGACGTCATCATTGTTGACGAAACTACGGGCATAGATGGCATACATGCCGACAAGGCCACAGCAACATCGGCCAACAACCACAGTGCGGCATTCGACCTCGCCGGCCGTCGCATCCGCCCCACATCAGCACTACCTAACCAAATAATAATAACCGAAGATGGAAAGAAGAGAAGCATTCAAAATGTACCTTAAACCCGGATTTAAGGAAGAATACAAACGTCGTCATGCAGCACTGTGGCCCGAGATGCGCCAGTTGCTCCACGATGGCGGAGTTTACGACTACAGCATCTACCTCGACGAAGAGACCAACACTCTCTTTGCCTTCCAGAAGACCCGCGGCGAAGGCGGCAGTCAGGACATGGGAAGCCTCGAGATAGTACAGAAATGGTGGGCTTACATGGCCGACATCATGCTCACCAACCCCGACAACTCACCCATATCCATCCCCCTGCCCGAGATGTTCCATATGGATTGAGGTTCTTAAGTTTATAAGTTTTTGAGTTCTTGAGTTCTTGAGTTTTTGCGAAACCTTAAGAACTCAAAAACTTATAACCTTAAGAGCTCAAGAACTTAAAACCTCAAGAACTTAAAAACTTAAATACTCCCCTCACTTATACCGCCTTGGCTCATAATACTCTTCCAAAGCTCTTGATATGATGTACATGTCGGTAAGGGTCAGTTTGGGATTGAACGTCACTTGGTCGTTGTCGTAGTAATCTACATATTGCCACAGCCTGGGTTCCCATCGGTCGCCATCAACGACAAGGATTTTTATGTATTTCGTATAAGGCTCTACACCGTCAAGGGGTGCATTCTTTTCAAGGTAAATATATAAGCTATATCTGACAGGCGAATTATTTATAGGATCCATTTGTGAGTAAGTCCATAATACTTCGTCTGCATGATCCTCAGCAAGTTTGCTATATCTGTAAGGCTCATCCTTGTGTGTGGCAAGATAGTTCTCTATTACGTTTTTCAAAATCCTAATCACCTTTTCACTCTGTTCTTTCGACCTCATGGTGTAGATCATGCCATTCGTTACTCCATGACCGTCATTCATATATCCATATGCCATGGTAGTATGGGACTCTCTTTTTTCACGTAATGGTTCGATGATCGACTCGTCGTGCTGCCAATGTACCACGCGGCGGTCTTCTACCAACGGGTCTATAGCCGTGCCTATCTCACTGAGCAGTGCCGGTATGTCGAATGTCTTGTCTTCACTCGAAATGGTATCGAGATGGCAAGTATATTGGAAGTTGATACCCTGATTGATGTAGCTATAGTTTATATACTCATTGGCATCAGTGATGCGTGGGTGTTCTGCATTAATACTCTTGATAATCTTTTGTTCACCGGCTCCACCTGGCAGTGTCAGGCAGCAGACGATGCTGTCGCCGTCGTCTTCATGATAGTCCCATCGGTCGTAGGTCAGTGCTTCGTCGCGTAGTGCTTCGATGGTTTCCTGTATCTTTTTGCCTATCTGAGCACTTGCTTTTGATTTGACAAACAAAAAGTAGCTTACAGTAAGTCCTTTAGATACACAATAGAATTCAGGTGCCAAAGCGGGCCGTTCGTAATATATTTCCATCGGCTCACCTATCGAATCGCAGAACTGACGTAGGCTTTCAATTCTGGCATTCACCTGTGCTGTGGCACATATTGTACAGAGGGTACACAGTGCTGCTATATATATTCGTTTGTTCATATTCGTCTTACGGTTTTATTGGTTGTACAAGATATTGGTTCTCCAACAGTTCCGACACGTCAACGCGTACAGGATTCTTGCCCGAGATGAGGCGGAAGTAGAGTTGATATGTGTCGAGCGGTACGGGCGGGAACTGCATGATGATTGCAATGCAGTCGCCTGCCTCGGTGTCGGTGGTGAAGGTGGTGTCGAGTGGATAGGGTGCCGACCCAACGATGTCGTACACGGTGTGTTGGTCGTCAACCATTATCGGTGTTATCGGTGTTTTGTAGAATGTGAAGCTGGCACTGCTTGTGGTGCATGTGGTGATGTATGCCACGTAGGTGGCTTCGGGTGTGAACCATGCTGCATACTTGTCGCGCATGTCGGTGGTGAAGTATGGTCGAATCTTCATCACTCCGGTGATGTGAGGTGAGTCCTTTTTCTTATCTATCTTGGCTCGTTGGCGCGGGGGCATATCGTCGGAATACCAGCCGACGGTGGTGCGGCCTTCCGACAAACGGGCAATGAGTGTCGCCATGGTTGGTGTCGCGGGTTCCATAATCAGGTTGCTGAGGTGCGGCAGTTCGAGCACTTTGTCGATATACTTGTATGTGTTGGTCTTCTGCAGGCACGACATACCCACGATGCAAATCTTCTGAGTGTGGCGCGGCAGTGGGTCGAACTCAATCTGGAATGCCACCACCTGGTCTTTCATCCCGCGGATGATGGTGTCGTGGTTCATCAGTGCATTTCCGCTCATGATGCGCCGTGCATGGTATTTCTTTCCGGTGCGCGGGTCGAGCAGTGCCGATGTGTCGCTCGCCACCACTATGTGTTCTTCGTCCGACATGCACAGATGATATACGGTCATGACGGTGTAGGTGGGGTTGACGGTGATGGTGAGCGGATACTTCAGTGTGTGAAATTCGTCGGCGCTTATCCGCATCGGCTCCGGACTTTGCACCTCGTCGGTCCTTACGGCAGCATCGATGGTCGGTGCTATCAGCATCAGTGCTGCGACGATTGTTGCTGTTCTCATTCTTTTCATAGTCGTTATCTTGTTTTATCGTTTCCTTTCTCTTTCTATATGTTTTGGCATGTCGGCCTCGATGGTGGTTGTATCGGCGGTGCACGACATTTCGAGCGTTATGCTGATGGTCGAACGATTGGTGCCCTCAATGGCGTGTCGTGCGCATTTCAGTCGCATCATGTTCTGCTCGCGACCCTTCAGACGTATGATGTAAAAGGTGGAATCGCTGTCGGCGGTGTGCGACTCGTGTATGCAACTCTCGGCAGCATGAGTTGCCGTGAGCTGGTTGAGCAAGGTGCGTAGCGAGCGCAGTATGTTTCGTGCCGAATAGCTCTGCGGCTGCAAGGTGTCGGCAGCTGTTGCCATGTCGGTGGTGAGCGACAGGGTGTGGTTGGTCATGTTGCCCAGTTGCGACTTCTTGTTGTTGTAGTCGCAGTCGCTGTTGCTGGCTTGGAGCGATGTGCCGAGGCGGCACACGTAGGTGTAGATGCTGTCGAGGCGGCTGTCGGTCTGTGCCCCGACATGCATCGACACCGCAACAAGCAATAAGTATATAGATAGTCTCTTCATGGCTGTGGCTCTGTTTGTTGCATCTTTCTGTCGAACATCTCCGACAGTCGGTTGCTGCGTTCGTGTATTATATCAATCACAGGTTCTTCTTCCGGCTCTTCCTCAATGGAAGCCATGGAGCGCCATTCGGCAGGCAGGTCCTCTTCGGTGATTGGTTCGTAGGCATACGTGTCGTCGGGCTCGTTGATTGGTTCGGCTATAGGTTCGTCGTTCGCTGCTTCGATAGGTTCGACAGCATCCTCTTCGCGATACGTTTCTTCATCTGCAGGCTTTGGGACATCAGCCACCACGTCTGTCACCACTTCATCATTCATCTTCACATATCCCTCATCCTGATACCTCTCCACCTCTTCTTCGGCCGAGGGATTCATTATCACTTTCTCGTTTTTTGCCTCGGCCCTATATTTCACTTCATTCACCTTATTGTGAATATCCACCTTATAATATATATATAAGCCCGCGCCGCTTACAATCAGTATGACGGCAGCAGCCATCCACGGCCACCACCTGCGGCTGCTACGCTCCACCTGTGCATGAGCTGCAGCCTTCATCACCCGCTCGCGCAGTTCGGCCGAGGCGTGGTACTCGCAATGAGCTTCGAGCAAGTCTCTTATGTCGTTTTCGTTCTTCATTCCTGAATTAATAATTAATACTTAATAATGAATAGCGGATGCTTTGTTTAATGAATAATGAATAATGAATAATGAATAGCGGATGCAACCCTTCCGGACGGACTGTCCCACCTGAAAGGGGGACGAGCGAAGCGGAGGGGGTCTCCTCCCCGCATGGCTAATTGTCAATTCCCCCAAGGGGGGGAGAGGTTTTCCTTCAACTTCTTTATCGCATACTGGAACCGTGCCTTGACCGTCGATTCGGGCACCCCCTGCATCGTGGCAATCTGTCGGAAGGTCAGTTGGTCGGTGATGTGCAGTCGTACCGTTTCGGCCTGCTGTGGTGGCAGAGTGTCGAGCGCCTGGCTGATGCGCATGTATTCATCGTGCAGGTTGCCATCGGCATCGGGCGGCTCGGGGCGGTCGGTGGCTTGACTGATGTCCACCATCGTAGGCCGCCGTCGTCGCTGATAGTCGATGCAGGCATTGCTCACCGACCGCAGCAGGTAGCGCTCCACATTGTCGACATGGCTCAGGTCCTGCCCCGACGTGTAGAGCTTCAGCAGAGTATCCTGCACCACATCCTCGGCATCCTCCCTGCTGCCGATGCGAAGATAGGCGAAACGGAACAACCAGTCGAGCCGCTGTTCGACTATGTCCTCCAGTTCACGGAGCCGTTTTTCTCTGTCTTTCTGATGCATCGGGGTCTTGGTTTGCTGTGTTTGAGCGGCTGCTGCCATGCCAGTGCTGGCTGCACGTCTTTATCTATTATGACGAAATCGGGGGCGAAAAAGACGTAAACTGCACAAAGTTTTTTTTGTATCCACACCTCTTTTTTGCTTCGCAGATACGGACGCTGTGTCGCACACATGTAAAACTTTTGCTGCGCGGACGTACAATTTTACCTGCGAGTGCGCACAACTTTTGCTGCGAGTGCGGAGTAATTCTTTAATTTGCGTCGCAAATTTATTAATTTTCCGTGGAAAATTAATAAAACTACGTCGTAAATTTAATAATTTGCGTCGCAAATTAAAGAATTACTCCGCACTCGCAGCAAAACTTCCGTGCATGTGCGGTAAAACTTCCGTGCGCTCGCAGCAAAACTTCCTTACGCGCGCGCGTATTTATATATAAGGTGTGGTGGTTTATGGGTCGCTCACGATGTACTGCCCGTAGCGTGTAAGTCCTTCGGCCGAGACATGGATGGCGGTACACGAGGCGTTGTTGTAGAATGTGATGGTTGCTTGTCCGTAGCGGTCGGTGGTGACGGTGGGGTTCCAGTAGAGGGTGTGCCGGTGGTCGTTGGGTGGCGGCAGTGGTGTGTGGCTGTAGTCGGGGTTGTAGAATTGGGCGGGGCGGTTGAAGCCGGGGAATGTGTATTCGCGGCCGCGCAGGAAGCGGGTGCTGCCTGTGGGCAGGGTGACGATGTTGATGAGGGCATCGAATGCGAGGGAGTCGGCCACGCCCATGCTGCGATGTATGTAGCGGTATTTATGGCGCACCTGATAGGGGACGGGGCGACGCGGCGAGTCGCTCACGATTTCCACTTTGCCCAGTGTGGGCAGGAAGGAGTATCGCTGGGCGAGCATGGCGACGTTGGTGTCGTCCCAGTCGAATGTAGTGGTGTGGTGCTCACCGTGGTAGGGGCGGTAGTTCATGCTGATGTATTGTTGCATGAGTGTTATGAATTCGCTGATATCGAAGTCGTTGTTGTCGAGCAGGTGCTGGGTGTTGTAGTACCCCATGTCCCACATGGTGTTGATGAAGTGGAGGGCGTCGATGGTGGCGACTACTTTGTCGCGCTGGGGACGGGCGTATCGGTTGAAGTTGTTACGGCCTACGATGACGACGGAGGGGAGCTCCACCCCGTTGGGAGTATTGACGATTGACAACCTCTCCCCCGCTCCCTTCGTCGCTTCGCTCCCCAATTGCTCTAATTCCGCAATTGCCCCCAAGGGGAGGATAAGAGGTGGGGTGTTTGTCTCATACCATGCGTATTGCTTCAGCATCATAGGGTAGAAGTGTTGCTTCCACACGAAGATGCGGTTGTCGTAGGTCTTGATGTCGTATTTCTTTTTCTTCTTGAGCAGGTCGACGAATTTGGCGCGCATGATGAGTGTTGCGCTGCCGTAGAAGGGTTGGTACTCGAACTGGAATCGGCCGTCGGAATCGGCCACGGCCACGCCTTCGAAGCGGTTGTAGTCGCCGACGCGCAGTGTGGTGTCGAGGGTGTTGTTGAGGTAACACGACACTTGTATGGCTCCGAGGTCTTTGCCAGTGAACAGGGCGGTACGCAGGGGTATGGCGCGGCCGTAAATCATCATCTTGCGTTCGGGCAGGTAGTCGAGTTGTGTGTGGCGGGGATTGGAGGCGGTATTCCAGTCGTAGCGGCGCCATCCCTGTACGAGCATCAGGAGGTCGAGGGCGGCGCGATGGGCCGAGTCGTCGGACTGGAAGTAGTAGTGTGGGTTGTCGATGAATCCGCGCAGGTCGGACTCGAGCAGCATGTGGGTGAGGATGTTTCCTGTGGCGTAGGTGGGGCTGAGCTGGCTGCTGTCGCGCACGGCTACGGAGAATGTCTCGCCTGCGGCGGGACGGCCTTTGGCATCGGTGAGCAGGAGGTTGAGTGTCACGCGCTGGTGGGGCGTGAGGCGTGTGGCGGGGGCGCGTGCTATGGTGATGTGTGCTTTCGACTCATAGCTTTTGTTGATGAAAAACAGACGGTCGGCATACACGCGGCCTTCTGCATCGTGCACCACGACTTGGTTCACGCCTTCGGTCAGGTCGTCGGTAGATATGATGTGTGTTGCCGTGGGTTCGTTGCCGAGGGGTTGGCTGGTGAGTTGGCGTCCGCGACAATAGATGCCGAGCGTGAGCCGTGGGTGTGTGGTGGCAAATCGTTGTCCGATGTTTATGGCGACAGCATCGTCGGCTTGCTGCATGTGGAGGTTCACACCTTCGTCGAGGGCTGGCGGCAGTGGGAAGGTGTAGAGGGTGCCGTCGATGGTGGTCTGCAGCCGGTAGCGCTGTCCGGCTTGGGGGGTTATGAAGAAGGTGCCGCGACCGCTGTAGGTGGTGGTTACTGAATCGACCACATGACCGGCGTCGTCGATGATAAGGGCGCTGATGTCTTGTCGCTGCAGTTGCTGGTTGCAGGCCTCCCATGCCACGAGGCAGCGATGGCCGCGCAGCAGGTGTCCGCCCTCGGGATAGAACGCTACGCTGAGGCGCGGGGTGGTCCATACTATGTCGAAGGGTCCCAGACTGACCTTGGGGGTCATGGTCTTGAGGGTGTATTGTTGGGGTGTATCGGGCTTGTCGTAGACGGGTATTACTCGTGAGAACAGGTGCTCGTATTTTCTGAACGAGCGGTTGCTGTCGTCGACCGAGGCGAAGCGGAAGCCTCGTGGATGTGGGTCGCCGCTGTAGCCGAAGTTGAGCATCCACTTGGTGTAGGCTCGTATTTCGTAGTATCCTGCATAGAGCTGTCCTTGCAGGGCAAATTGTCCCTGGGCTTGTCCGTGCTCGTCGACTACGAGTTGCTGTCGCTCTATGAGATAGCCTTGCTCGTTGAGCAGTTCGGTGTAGAGTATGCGGCTTAGGGGGGTGGGGCTGTGGTCGTCGGCCATTACCACGTATGCCTTATACCAGATGGTGTCGCCTATGTGGTAGTTGTTGTTGTCGAGGTGTAGGTATACTTTTTCTTGAATCACTGCATGCACGGCTTCTTGCGCCGCCATGGGCGACGCATGAAGCACGGCTATTGTTGCGCAGAGTAGCAAGGCACGTGATGACATGGGGCGTTACTACTTTTTTTTATGGTCGGACGGTCGTTAGAAATAGATGCCGATACCAACTTTCAGTCCGAGTTCGCTCTTGTGGGCGGTGTCGGTGAGGCTCATGTCGAGATATACCGATGGCTCGACCGAGATGTAGTGGTTGAGATAGTAGCAGTAGCCCAGTTCGGGGGTGAGCTGCAGGTCGTTGAAGCTTTTCTTCTCGTGTACGTACTGCAGGCCGCAGGCATAGAAGAGGCCGTTCTCGCGAGTGTAGTAGCGCAACTTGCTGCCCAGTACGAAGCGGTCGAGTGTGGAGCGTGAGCAGTGGAAGCCCATGTTGGCGGTAAGCATCCAGTCGCGCTCGATGAAGTAGCCGCCGTGAAGGTCGAGGCCCATGGCGAAGTCCTTGCGGTCGCTCAGCGAGAGGTTGAGGCCCGAGAGCGAGGCGCCTACATACTTGGTGTCTTTCTCGAATTGTGCGTTGGCACTGATGGCTGCCATCATGAGCAGCATTGCTGTCATTAGTTTTTTCATAATCTTATTTACTATTTGACGATCTATTGTTATTTACGATTTGACAATTTACGATTTACTATTTATGTACTATTTAGTAATTTAGTTATTTCCATCCGGATGGCACTCCCTCCCCATAAAGGGGGAGGGCTGGGGAGAGGGTCTGTCCCCCTCCTTGTGAGGGGTTAGGGGAGGTTGTCCTCCTTGTGAGGGGTTAGGGGAGGTTATTTTTTATATTCTTCCTTCTTCCTCAGTGCAAAAAACAATGCAACACATATGACCACATCGATGATGATGAGCGGGAGGTTCTTTATCCAGGCATTGTATTCGATGCCGTAGTTTATGTAGAAGGCGGCGCCCATAAGGGCGAGGGCCAAGGGAAGCCAAGTCGATTTCTTCATGTGCGTGTATGGTTTTTACAAATGCAAAGATACGGCTTTTCGGCGAATTATTCGTTAATCATAGCCAATAATTCACGAAAAAACCGTATCTTTGCACTTCAATTGCCAGGAAATATATGCTTAAGACTTTATTCAACATAACGATGATGTGTGTGCTGTCGGCTCTGACCATGACGCTGGCAGCTCAGGAGGTATGGGAAGCCAACGTGCCGAAATACGAGGAGCGTGCCGTGTGGCTCGCCACGATTGGCGGCATCGACTGGCCGCGAACCAAGGCCACAAACCCTGCAACCACCGAGGCACAGAAGGAGGAACTGAGGCGAATGCTCGACCAGCTGCAACGTGCCAACATCAATGTGGTGATATTGCAGACGCGAATACGTGGAAGCGTGATATATCCGTCGGACATAGAGACATGGGACGAGGCCATCACCGGCCGTGCAGGACGAGCACCGAGCTACGACCCACTGCAGTTTGCTATCGACGAATGTCACCAACGCGGCATGGAACTCCATGCCTGGATGGTGTGCATACCCCTCGGGACAGCAAGCAGGCAGCGAAGCTATGGAGCACAATCGGTGACCAGACACCATCCGTCGCTATGTAAGACGGTAGGTGGCGAGGTCTTTATGATACCAGGGCGAGCCGAAACAGCCGACTACATAGCATCGATAGCACGCGAGATAGCTACACGATACGATGTCGACGGCATCAGCCTCGACTACATACGCTATCCCGAAAGCCAGTATCGATTCAGCGACGACAACCTCTACACCACGTCGACAGGAATGACTAAGGCCGAATGGCGACGCGAAAACATCACACGCATAGTGCGACGAGTGCACGACGAAGTGAAGGCCGTAAAGCCGTGGGTGAAACTGAGCAGCAGCCCTATAGGCAAGTACAGAAGCCTGAGCCGGTATGCATCGGGCGGATGGGATTGCTACGATGCCGTGTATCAAGACCCACAGGCATGGCTGCGCGACAACTTGCAGGACATGCTCTTCCCCATGATGTACTTCCAAGGCAACCAATTCTACCCCTTCCTCATCAACTGGAAAGAGAATAACTACGGTCATCCCGTGGCTGCCGGACTTGGTATCTACTTCCTCGATCCGCGCGAAGGTCGCTGGCAACTCGACGACGTACGTGCCGAGATGTATGCTGCACGTCAGTCGGGCGCTGGTGGCATTGCATTCTACCGAAGCGAATACCTCACACGCAACTTTAAGGGAATATACGATGCAGTGACCAACGAACTGTTCACATATCCTGCCCTCACCACACCTATGACCTGGATGGAACAGGCAACACAACCCGCATCGCCCAGCAACCTCGTGGCCAAAGGAGGGACAATCGCATGGCAGGGCACCGGCGAGGCCTCTGTGCGCTACAACGTATATGGCAGCAATCAATATCCCGTAGATACCGACAAGGCTGAGAACCTCATGGCACACCACGTGGCTCAAACCACAATCGACATTACCGACCGCACGAAAACAAGGCGATACTATGCCGTGACAGCCATCAACCGATATGGAATCGAGAGCCAACCACTGCAAGAGGTGGCACGAAACGGTGCTCGTCACACCTACGACGAGGTGATGACAGCCGTCGGTCGCCACTACAGCGGCACATCGGTTGCAGCCATGCCGGCCACTACAGGTAAGGCATCGAAGGTCGCAAAAGCCACAAAAGCAGAGAAAACACCGAAGGCTGCCAAGGCAGAAAAGGCCGCCAAACCAGCCAAGCAGAAGAACCAGCCAAAGCAAGAGCAGCAAATAATCACCGTCGACTTTAGCAAGTATATGGATTTTTAAGTAGGTATTCAGATGGTTAGGTAAGTAGTTTGACAGCTAAAATATATGTAGCATGACAGCTAAGATATGTGTAGCATGATAGCTAAGATATGTATAGCATGCCCGCTAAAGCAAGAATACGGATAGAATGGCAAGTCGTTCGATTGCTAAAGTAGGGTTAGTTTGTCGGTTAAGTAATCTCTTGTGTTATGCAATCTCTTGTGTTATGCAATCGCTTGCGTTAAGTAATCGCTTGTGTTATGCAATCGCTTGCGTTATTTACTGTTACTTGTCAATATAGCCACTACGCCCATGTTCATGCGCAGGTTGATTTCTATGCAAGGGTGGATGAGCCCGTCTTGAGCGACCAGCATGTCGATTCCCACGATGCCGCGATAGCGGTGAAGCAGATGTGTGGAAAGCAACGCGCGGTAAATGTCGACGAGTGTCGTAAGGCGACGACTGCCATTGCTGGGGATGTGCCCCACAATCATATCGTGCAACTGTGGCTGTGGCAGGCAGTAGTTACACTCATAGCGTCCCGATGTCGACGCCTTGAATACAGAGAGACCGAGGTAGCGCACCTCGGTCTCTGTCATTTCATATTCGAGGGCAAAGTCGATAGCTTTGTCGTAGAAGCGGTCGGCAAGCACAGGCGCCTTCTGTCGGCGGTCGATACTGTTGCCGCGTCCGCTGCTCGAATATTCGTTCTTCAATATGTATCTTTGTCCTTCATTCTCGGTGAGCCAGGCATTGAGTTGCTCGTCGGTGTCGCAGAAACACATGTGATTGTCCACTACAAACGTGGTGTCGTGAAGTGTGGAGTATAGTTCCTTGCATATCTGCGCCGCCCAGCGTCGAGATGCGAAAGTGCGCCAGAGGTCGAGTTCGTCGTCGGTCGGCATCAGTTGTGGGTCGATTCCGAGACGCATGAACCGCTGCTTCACTGCTTTGTTCCATCCCCATGGGGCGGGAACCATGTCGGCCGACAGGGGCACGGTGTTCCCCATGGTGTCGATGATGCCATCGGGTGTGAGCACAAAATCGTCGGCAGCTGCCCACTGAAGGGGGAATCTACATTTGTCGCGCTCCATCTGTGCCACATGTTTCGTGGGCGTATATTGTGCCACGTTGGCAGCAAGCGCCATCTCGTGGGATGGGTTGAACAAGTGTAGTTTCGGCATGCGAGTATCTCTTTTTCCTTTAACAGGTATCTTTGTTTCCTTTAACGGGTATCTTATTATCCTATAACGAATCTCTCTTTTTCCTTTAACAAGTATCTTTGTTTCCCTTTAATACTTGAACGAACTGCCGCCGAGGAACTCGCGCAAGAGGCTTGTGGGCGGGATTTCGTTGTCGGGCACCGGTATGAAATAGTGCATGAACTTCAGCAGGCGGTGCGCTTCGCTGTATTCAGGACAGTTCTTCGGAACACTTGCCAGGATGGGCTCGGCATGGTTGCGCATCACTGCAAACTCGATGAGCAGTGCCGAGTTGAACATCACGTCGGCCTCTTCCTGATATGGATAAATCCACTTCTGTTCGGCTTCGCACACGTTGGGCCACTGCTGAATCGACTCGCGCGCAGTGAATGCACCTTTGTTGTAGTCGCGCACTATGCGTCGCAGCAGGCGGTTGTCGGTCGGCGGTATGTAGTTGTGGTTGTCGAGGCTTATGCTGGTGAGTGTCGAGATGAATATCTTGAACTTGCTTTCGGTTGGTATCTGGTCGGTGAGTCGTGGGTTGAGGGCGTGTATGCCTTCGATGAGCAGCACGGTACCTTTGCCCAGTTTCATCTTCTTGCCGTTGTATTCGCGTATGCCTGTCTTGAAGTTGTATTCGGGCACTTCCACGGTTTCGCCCTTCAGCATTCGCACCACGTCCGCTTGCAGGGCTTCGTGGTCAACAGTGTCGAAGTTGTCGAAGTCGTACTGTCCGTTGGGCAGCAGCGGCGTATCAACGCGGTTGACGAAGTAGTCGTCGGTTGACATCGATATGGGCCTTAGGCCACATGCCTTGAGTTGCACGCTCAAGCGTTTGCAGAACGTGGTCTTTCCACTCGACGACGGCCCCGAGATGAGCACCACGCGCAGCGGTGTGTTGCTGTTGTATCGGCGTTCTATCTCCTCGGCTATCTGCACTATCTTCTTTTCCTGCAGGGCTTCCGACACTTGGATTAGTTCGCTCGCATATCCTGCCAGACATGCGTGGTTCACGTCGCCCACGTTGTTGAGGCGCATGATGAGGTTCCACCGCAGGTTCTCCGAGAACATGTTGAAGGTCTTGGGTTGGTCGTTGAATGGTGCCAGTTGCTCGGGCTTGTTTATGTCGGGCAGTTGTAGCAACATGCCTCCATGATATTCGATGATGTTCCACACGGTGAGGTATCCGGCCGACGGGAGTATGCGTCCGTAGAAATAGTCCACATAGTCGCCCAGTGTGTAGTAGTCGACATACACTTGTCCGCTGGTGTCGAGCAGTTTCACTTTGTCGTCGTAGCCTCGGTCGCGGAAGATGCGTATTGCCTCGGGGGTCTGCACTTCGTTGCGACGGAATGGTGTGTCTTTATCAATGATTTCCTGCATTCGCACTTTCAGGCGTTCTATCTCGCGCTTTGCTATCTTGTGTCCGTTGGGTTTCTTCACACTGCAGAACAGTCCGTTGGATATGGGGTGCTCTATGTATATGCGGAATTCCGGGAAGAGGTCGTGTGCTGCTTTTGTCATTACGAAGCATAGCGAACGGCTGTAAACACGCATTGCGCTGGTGTCGCTCATGTCGAGAAACTCCACGTCGCGGTTTTGATAGACGCGGAACTTCAGTCCTTGCACCACGTTGTTCACCTTGGCGGCTACGATGGGGTGTTGTTGATGGAGGTCGAACTCGCTGATGAGGTCGAGCAGCGTAGTGCCTTCGGCCACGCTTTTCGAGGTCTGGGTGTTCTTGCAGTAAATCTGTATCATCTCACGCTAAACTTATATATGCATGTGTGTTGGTATTTCTGTCCGGGGTCGAGGCGTGCCGACGGGAATTCCGGGCGGTTTGGAGTGTCGGGATACATCTGCGACTCCAGTGCTATTGATGTGCGTGCTCCGGTGTAGAGCTGGAGGCCCGGGTGGTTGTTCCACACTTCCATCACTCGTCCCGACTCTGGTGCATAGACCTCTGCCACCTTTTCCACCTTCTTCGGGTCGGTGTGGTTGAGGCAGAAGTTGGTGTCGTACTGACGCACTTTGCCTTCGGGTATCTCCACTCGCTGGCCGAATCCGAACCCGAAGCCCTGTACTGCCACCTGACGTTCGGACAGTGTGACTGGCTTGCGGAAGTCGTAGGGTGTGCCGTCAACTGGTGTGAGCTTGCCTGTCGGGATGAGGTCGCGGTCGGCTTCGGTGATGTTGTCGGCCATGATCTGAAGCTGGTGTCCGAGTATGTCGCCATTGCCCACTCCGTTGAGGTTGAAGTAAGAGTGTGTGGTCATGCTCACCACGGTTGGCTTGTCGGTCGTGGCTTCGTATTCCACTTTGAGGCCTCCGTCCTTGGTGATTGAATATGTGAGTGTTGTAGTGAGTGTACCGGGGAATCCGTCGGTGCCGTCGGGCGAGATGCACTTGAGCACCAGTTTGTCTGTAGCCGCACTTACGACGTCCCATATCGTGTGGTCAAATCCTTGGTTTCCGCTGTGCAGTGTGTGCCGTCCGTTGTTGCGTGTCAGTTCGTAGGTCTTGCCGTCGAGTGTGAACTGTGCGCCCGAGATACGGTTGGCATATCGTCCGACGGCCGGCCCCACCTGCCCCAGGTTGTAGCGCAGGTACTGGCGTATGTTTCCGTATGATGTGACAAGGTTGGCATAGTTTCCGTCGCGGTCGGGAGCGAAGACTGTCACAATGAATGCTCCGAAGTTGGTCACTTGTGCGCCTACCGTGCCGTTTGTGATGGTGTAGAGCTTGATTTGCTTACCATCGACTATGGTATCGAACGGAGCTGCGTCGATAAACGGAATTTCCTGCTTGGCATCTACTCGTGTGATGGCGAGCAGTGCTGCTGCGATGATGATGAGTGCTTGTTTCATGACGTGGTTATTGTTTAAGTATTAAGTAGGCGCAAAGTTACGAAAAACTTTTTATTATATATAATATAAGGTGTAAAAAGTGTGGTTTTGGCTCAATGCGGATGGAGAAATGGTTATATATTGAATATGTTGAGGCTCTTAAACATGACGCGGAGACATATGTGTGCCTCCGCGTTCTGTTATTTCTCTTCTATCTGGCGTATGATGTCGTCGAGCATCCCGACGAGGTGGTTGTTGCGCATCACCCCGAGTATTCCACCTATGATACCTCCTGCGACTACGGGCGAGAGCATTATGAGGCTGTCGGTGGGGTCGCTCTGTCCGTGCATCACTTCGACCACGAGCCATACCAGCCACACTATCATGAGTGGTATTCCTATGTTTCGCCAGCGGCGGTAGTCGTCCTTTAGGCGGCGTGCGTTGCGTGCCACGGCCAGCAGTTCGCCGTCGCGCACATCGGCTTCCCTCAACTTGCTGTGCATCATGACCGTCAGCAGCATCATGACGAGCATCATGATCGAGGTGACGACGATGAATATATTCGACGTTCCGAGGTTGCTGAAGGCCATAGGACCTACAGTGAGCACACACACACCGGCCACGATGCTCAGGTTGGCACGGCGGCGTATGCTGCGCACCTGGTTTTGCATCGTGTTGCGCAACAGGCGGTCGGACAGTATTTCTTCCTTCTCGAGTTTCTCTTTCAGCACTGCCATCTGGCGGCGCATCTCTTCCATTTCGTTGTAGTCGGTAGTCTGTTCCATAGTCTTCACTTCATTTGTTTTAGTTGTTCGCGTATCCTTACCAGCTTCACCGACACGTTTTTGGTCGAGATGCCGATGATTTGCCCTATCTCTTCATAGCTCAGGTTGTCGAGCCACAGCAGCACGATGGCGCGGTCGATGACCCCGAGTCGGCTGATGCGGTCGTAGAGTTGGCGTATCTGCCGTGTGTCCTGGTCGTTGTCCTCATAGAGGTTGGCCTCCATGTCGAGCTCGGCGTGGCGGCCAATGCGCTTGCGTTTGCGGTCGGCCGATATGCATGTGTTGAGGCTCACACGGTAGATCCATGTGTTCAAGCTGCTTTCGCCGCGGAATTTTTCGAAGCCGCGCCACAGGTTGACCAGCACGTCTTGAAACATGTCGGCCACTTCGTCCTCGTCTTTCGAGAACATGTAGCACACCGTGTAGATGGTGCTTTTGTGTTGGCGCACTATGTTGGCGAATTCTTTCTCGCTTGCTTTCATTGCGATGTCGATGATTGTTGTTGGTTTTTTGTGTGTTTACTGGTTTAGACGCTTGTGTCGCCTGAAAACTACATCCACTGACTATTTTTTTCTCGATTCACTTGTTGTTCCATTCCTGTGTGCAGAAGTTTTGTCCGCGAGTACGCACTAATTTACCTGCGAGTGCGCACAACTTTTGCTGCGAGTGCGGAGTAATTCTTTAATTTGCGTCGCAAATTTAATAATTTTCCACGGAAAAACAATAAAACTGCGTCGTAAATTTAATAATTTGCGTCGCAAATTAAAGTTTTTCCGTGCACTCGCAGCAAAACTCCCGTGCACTCGCAGCAAAACTACCATATATGCGCAGCAAAATTCCTTCGGTCTTTCGGCTCCGAAACATCGGTCTTTCTCCCCGCTTTCATCGGTTGCGCCATCACCTGTCGCTATGCCCTTCGCTGCCAACCGAGGGGCAGATATACGACCCTCCGCAGTGTTTCTTACACCTTATTTATTATTAAAATAGGCTTAACCGATTGCAGGTTGCAGATTTATTCGTACCTTTGCACTTGTATGCGCATAATAAAGAAGCTCGACATCTATATCCTGAAGAATTTCATGACCCTGTTTGCTGGTACGTTTTGCATCAGCCTCTTTGCCGTCATGATGCAGTTTCTGTGGAAATATGTCAACGAACTGGTGGGCAAAGGCCTGGGGACGATCGTCATCGCCAAGTTCTTCTTCTATGCCGCCGAGACCATGGTGCCCATGGCCCTGCCGCTGGCCATACTGCTGGCATCGCTCATATCGTTTGGCAACCTGGGCGAACGGTTCGAACTGCTCGCTATCAAGGCGTCGGGCGTGAGCTTGTGGCGCACCATGCAACCGCTGCTCGTCATGATGTCGGTACTGGCTGGAGTGTCGTTCTACTTCCAAAACGTCGTCACACCCGAGGCAGAAAACCAAGTACTCCTCTTCCGCTACAGCATCATGCAGAAGTCGCCCGAGCTCGACATACCCGAGGGCGTGTTCTACGACGGCATCAGCGGCATCAACCTCTACGTCAAGCAGAAAGACAAGCAGACGGGCATGCTCTACGATGTGGTCATCTACAACCTGCGCGACGGAGTGGACAACGCACACATCATACTGGCCGACTCGGCACACCTGGAGACCAGCGCCGACAAGCGCTCGCTGTTGCTCCAGCTCTACAGCGGCGAGCAATTCGAGAACATGAGGGGTGGGGCGCTCATCACCAAAGTGATACCCTACCGCCGCGAGACATTCATCCGCAAGGACTTCATCATCGACTTCGACACCAACCTCGACATGGCCGACGCTGAGACATTCTCGGGTTCGGCTCGCACCAAGCGCATCGAACAACTGCTCACAGGCATCGACTCGCTGCGCTCGGAGGCCGACAGCCTGGCACACGGATACTACCGCCAGATGCAGCAAAGCATCCTGTACGTCTATCAGTCAAACCCCGACAGCATTGCCGACATATACAACACACCTACCGACCTCAACATCGACACCATGTTCGCACACCTCAACCCCGCAGTTCAGCAGGGCATAGTGCGCACAGCACTGTCGAAAGTCAACGGACAGCAGATGGACGCCGACTTCAAGGCCACACTCATCAAGGCTGCCGACTCCGACATACGCATGCACGAGATACGATTCTGGCAGAAGTTCACACTGGCATTCACGTGCCTCGTATTCTTCTTCATCGGCGCTCCCCTCGGTGCCATCATCCGCAAGGGCGGACTCGGCCTGCCAGTCGTAGTGGCTGTAGTCATCTTCATCGCATACTACATCATCGACATCGGAGGCGAAAAGATGGCCAAGGTAGGCACCATACCCGTACTCCTCGGCAAGTGGCTCAGCACCATTGTGCTGGCGCCGATAGGCGCATTCCTCACCATAAAGTCGAACAACGACTCTGTCGTCTTCAACCTCGACTCCTACAAATCATTCTTCAACCACCTGCTCGGCATACCGCAAAAGCGACACCTTTACAGAAAGGAAGTCATCATCTACGACCCCGACTATCCTACACTCGCAAAACGCATGGCCAACCTCGCAGCCGACATGCGAGCTTATCGCAAACAGACACGCCGCTGGCACCTGCACACATGGATTATCGAGGTGGTGAAAAACCAACGCGACCCACGGCTCACACAAATGGCCGACGAACTCGAGGCATGCGTCGAAGAATTGTCAAACGCACGCGACCGACAGATGTTCATCTACCTCAACCAACTGCCAGTCATCAGTCTGGAGCCAAGGTTCCACAACCGCCTGCGACGCGAACTGAAACAGGCAGCAGCAGTATCCGACAAAATAGTCAGTCACATACAACAAATACTAAAACAATAACACTAACATAACATAATGCAAACAACATTCAGCACCATACCCGAAGCACTCGACGACTTCCGACAGGGAAAGATGGTCATCGTGGTCGATGATGAAGACCGCGAAAACGAAGGCGACTTCATCATCGCAGCCGAGAAAATCACACCCGAAGCAGTAAACTTCATGCTGCGCGAAGGCCGCGGAGTGCTCTGCGCCCCAATCACAATCAGCCGTGCACGCGAGCTCGGACTTCCACATCAGGTCGACCACAACACCTCCATGCTCGGAACCCCGTTCACCATCACCGTCGACAAACTCGAGGGATGCACCACCGGAGTGTCGGCACACGACCGAGCTGCCACCATCCAGGCACTGGCCGACCCATCGTCAACACCCGACACATTCGGCCGACCCGGACATATCAACCCTCTCTACGCACAAGACGGGGGAGTGCTCCGCCGCGCCGGACACACCGAAGCTGCAATCGACCTCGCACGCCTCGCAGGCATGAATCCAGCTGCGGCACTAATCGAAATACTCAACCCCGACGGAACCATGGCACGACTGCCACAACTGCGCGAGAAAGCACAGCAGTGGGGCATGAAACTCATACAGATAAAAGACATCATCGCATACCGACTCAAGCGCGAATCACTCGTGGAGCGAGGCGAAGAAGCCGACCTGCCAACCGACTACGGACACTTCCGCATCGTACCATTCCGGCAGAAAAGCAACGGCCTCGAACACATCGCTCTATTCAAAGGACATTGGACACCCGACCAGCCGATACTCGTCCGCATGCACTCATCATGCGCCTCAGGCGATATATTCGGCAGTCAGCGATGCGACTGCGGCGAACAACTCCACCGATCCATGCAGCTCATCGAGCGCGAAGGCTGCGGACTCGTCGTCTACCTCATGCAGGAAGGACGCGGTATTGGCCTCATGAACAAAATCGCCGCCTATAAACTCCAAGAGCAAGGCTACGATACTGTCGACGCCAACATCCACCTCGGATTCGACCCCGACCTCCGCGACTACGGAGTCGGTGCACAAATACTCCGCGAACTGGGAGTAGGCAAGATACGCCTCATCACCAACAACCCCGTCAAGCGCGTGGGCCTCGAAGGCTACGGACTCCAAATCGTCGAGAACGTCCCCATCGAAATCACCCCCAACCCCTACAACGAGCGCTACCTCCGCACCAAGAAAGAACGCATGGGCCACATCCTCCATCTCTGAGGTCCCCGGCAGTACGGCCGCGCCCACAGCTCCTCGCTGCCTTTTTTTCCCTGCGTTGGTGCCGCGAGGTTCGGCCTCGCGGGTTCCCGCCCCCCCCCCCCCCCTTCCCCCCCCCCCCCCCCCCCCCCCCCGCCGCCTCCCGCCCCCTCGGCGCCCCCGCCCCCGCGCTTCCCGCCTCTCCTCGCCTTCCGCCCTCCCTCCCTGCGTCAGTGCCGCGAGGTTTGGCCTCGCGGGTTCCCGCCCCTCCCCAGCGCTTCCCGCCGCTCCTCGCTCCCCGCCGCTCCTCGCTTCCCGCCCTCCCTCCCTGCGTTGGTGCCGCGAGGTTCGGCCTCGC
>CAMVDC010000021.1 GCA_947166155.1 uncultured Prevotellaceae bacterium
AGCACTTCCTTGGTAAGGAAGAGGTCACGAGTTCAAATCTCGTTAACAGCTCAAACGTAATACACATTATTAATAATATAAAGAGAAAACAAAGTATTAACTCTTATATAAGAAATTGAAAAGCTATGGCAAAAGAAAAATTCGAACGTACCAAACCCCACGTAAACATTGGTACAATCGGTCACGTTGACCACGGTAAGACTACCCTCACCGCTGCTATCACTCAGGTGCTTGCAAAGAGAGGTCTCTCAGAGGTTAAGTCTTTCGACCAAATCGACAACGCTCCAGAAGAGAAAGAGCGTGGTATCACAATCAACACTGCACACGTTGAGTACGAAACAGAAAAGCGTCACTATGCACACGTAGACTGCCCGGGACACGCCGACTACGTAAAGAACATGGTAACTGGTGCTGCTCAGATGGACGGTGCAATCATCGTAGTTGCTGCAACTGACGGTCCTATGCCTCAGACTCGTGAGCACATCCTCCTCGCTCGTCAGGTGAACGTACCTCGTCTTGTCGTATTCATGAACAAGTGCGACATGGTTGACGACGAAGAAATGCTCGACCTCGTTGAAATGGAAATGCGCGACCTCCTCGCACAGTACGAGTTCGAAGACGACACTCCATTCATCCGCGGTTCTGCACTTGGTGCACTCAACGGAGTTCCTGAGTGGGAAGAGAAGGTAATGGAACTGATGGACGCTTGTGACAACTGGATCCAAGAGCCACAGCGCGACAAAGATAAGCCATTCCTGATGCCAGTTGAGGACGTATTCTCAATCACAGGTCGTGGTACAGTTGCTACAGGTCGTATCGAGACTGGTGTTATCCATGTCAACGACCCAGTTCAGCTCCTCGGTCTTGGTGAAGACGCTAAGTCAGTAGTTACCGGTGTCGAGATGTTCCGTAAGATCCTCGACGAAGGTGAAGCTGGTGATAACGTAGGTCTGCTCCTCCGTGGTATCGACAAGAAGGATGTGAAGCGTGGTATGGTAATCACACACCCAGGTGCAATCACTCCTCACAAGGGCTTCAAGGCTTCAATCTACGTATTGAAGAAAGAAGAAGGTGGACGTCACACTCCATTCAAGAACCACTACCGCCCACAGTTCTACCTCCGCACAATGGACTGTACAGGTGAAATCAGCCTGCCAGACGGAGTAGAAATGGTAATGCCAGGCGACAACGTAGAAATCAAGGTTGAGCTCATCTACCCAGTAGCCCTCAACGTAGGTCTCCGTTTCGCTATCCGTGAAGGTGGACGTACCGTAGGTTCTGGTCAGATCACAGAAGTGTTCGACTAATCCGCAAACTCACTCAAGAGTCATACAGTCAGCGATGCTTCACAGACGTGTCGCTGACTTAAACACGGGAATAGCTTAGTTGGTAGAGTGTCGGTCTCCAAAACCGAAGGTCGGGGGTTCGAGCCCCTCTTCCCGTGCAAAATGTAAGAATTTATGGTTACAGTTAAAGACATAACAAACTATTGCAAGGAATCTTACGATGAACTTGTACATAAAACTACATGGCCAACCCTCAAGGAGTTGACAAGCAGCGCTGTGATGGTACTGACAGCTTCCATAATCATTGCCATCATCGTAGCCCTGATTGATTTCGTCTTTGAGAATCTCATGATTTTGGTCTATTCACTCTTTTACTAACAATTAAGGAGAACGGAAATGGCTGAATTGGAAAAGAGGTGGTATGTGCTTAAAGTAATCAGTGGACACGAAAGCCGAGTGAAAGAATACATCGAACTCGACATGAAAAACCACCATTACGAAAAGTACGTCCCGCAGGTACTTGTGCCCACACGAAAAGTCGAGGTAGAACACCGCGACAAGAAAGTAGTCAAGGAACTCAACATGCTCCCTGGCTATGTGTTGGTAGAAGCAGCTCTTACAAGTGAGATTCAGGGAATGCTGAGATACACTCCCGATGTGCTCGGTTTCCTCGGTGTAGGCAACAAGCCAACACCAATGCGTCCCAACGAACTCAACCGACTGCTCGGACTCGACGAAAAGGGAGAAACAACTCCCGACCTGTCGGCTTACGATTTTATCGTAGGACAGTCAGTAAAAGTTGCCGACGGACCATTCACAGGATTCAATGGCACAATAGAAGAAGTCAACGGAGAAAAGAAAAAGCTGAAAGTGGCTGTCAAGATCTTCGGACGCGTGACACCACTCGAGTTGGGTTATGGACAAGTGACAACTGAATGACGGAATCTGTTACGCTGTCGTTCAACATCGTGTTAATTAATAAAAACTAAAAACAATGGCAAAAGAAGTTGCTGGGTTAATCAAATTACAGATTAAAGGTGGCGCTGCAAATCCATCACCTCCAGTAGGACCTGCACTGGGTTCGAAGGGAATCAACATTATGGATTTCTGCAAGCAGTTCAACGCCAGAACCCAAGATAAGGCAGGCAAAGTACTCCCTGTCGTTATCTCTTACTATGCAGACAAGTCGTTTGATTTCGTAATCAAAACACCACCTGCTGCCGTACAGTTACTCGAAGTCTCAAAGACAAAGAAAGGTTCTTCAGAACCAAACCGTACTAAAGTGGCAGAAGTGACATGGGATCAAGTACGCGCTATTGCAGAAGACAAGATGGCCGACCTGAACTGCTTCACTATAGAGTCAGCTATGACAATGATTGCCGGTACTGCAAGAAGTATGGGTATCACTGTAAAAGGAGAATTCCCTGGTAAATAATTTTAAAACTTCAATTCAAGATGAGTAAATTGACAAAAAACCAAAAGTTAGTTGCCAACAAGATTGAAGCAGGGAAAGCTTATACTCTGAGCGAGGCAGCCGCTTTGGTCAAGGAAGTCACATACACCAAATTCGATGCATCATTGGATATCGACATACGCCTGGGCGTTGACCCACGTAAGGCAAACCAAATGGTGCGCGGTGTGGTTTCACTGCCAAACGGAACTGGTAAGGAAGTGAGAGTGCTCTGCCTCTGTACATCCGATCAGGAAGCTGCCGCAAAGGAAGCTGGTGCTGACTATGTTGGTCTCGATGAATATATCGACAAAATCAAAGGCGGATGGACCGATGTTGATGTTATCATCACTATGCCATCCTGCATGGGTAAGATCGGTGCACTCGGACGTGTGCTCGGTCCTCGCGGACTGATGCCAAACCCCAAGAGTGGCACTGTGACTATGGATGTTGCTAAAGCTGTACGTGAAGTAAAGCAAGGTAAGATAGACTTTAAGGTAGACAAGGCCGGTATTGTGCACACATCAATCGGCAAGGTTTCGTTCTCTGCTGATAAGATTGTTGAGAATGCTAAGGAATTCATCAACACAATCATCAAGCTCAAACCATCAACTGCCAAAGGTACTTACATCAAGAGCATTTATCTTTCGAGTACAATGAGCAAGGGAGTCAAGGTTGACCCTAAGTCGGTTGAATAAAAACTACTGAACGATTATGAAGAAAGAAGATAAGAGCTTATTGATTGACAGCTTAGTTGAAAATCTGAAGAACTATCCACATTTCTATGTTGTTGACATGACCGCCCTCGACTCTGTCACAACAAGCGACCTCCGTCGTGAGTGCTTCAAGTCTGAAATCAAGCTTCAGGTTGTGAAGAACACTCTCTTCGAGAAGGCACTTGGAAAAGTGGAAGGTGATTTCTCTGCATTGGATTCAGTCCTGAAAGGCCCTACAGGAATCATGTATTGCCAGACGGCAAACGTTCCTGCTAAAATGTTGAAGAAATTCAATAAGGACCATCAGGGAGTTCCAGCACTCAAGGGTGCATATGCAGAAGAAAGTGTATATGTAGGAGCAGAGAACCTCGATGCACTCTGTGCTATCAAGAGCAAGAACGAACTCATTGCAGAGGTTGTTGCAGCTCTCGACGGACAGGTACAAGGTGTTCTCGGAGCACTCGAGTCTGGTGCAAGCACTATCTACGGTGTGCTTGACACAATCGCTGAGAAAGGCGAATAATACAAACAAAAACAAAACAAGAAACAATAAAAACATTAATAAATTTGTACTATTATGGCAGATTTGAAAGCTATTGCTGAAGAATTGGTAAATTTGACAGTAAAGGAAGTAAGTGAACTGAAAACCATCCTTAAGGATGAATATGGTATTGAACCAGCTGCTGCAGCTGTTGCTGTTGCTGCTCCTGCTGCCGGCGAAGCCGCTGTTGCTGAAGAGAAGACTTCATTCGACGTTGTTCTCAAGAACGCAGGTGCACAGAAGCTTCAGGTAGTGAAGGCCGTTAAGGAATCTTGCGGTCTCGGACTGAAGGAAGCTAAGGACCTCGTTGACGGTGCTCCTTGCAACGTGAAGGAAGGTGTAGACAAGGCTACTGCTGACGCACTGAAGGCTGCTCTCGAGGCTGCTGGTGCTGAGGTTGAAGTTAAGTAAATCAATTACCTACCATACTCGGTTAAGAATCCTCAGGTTGAGGGTTCTTAACTTTTTGCGTATATATATTATTAATTGAATAGCTTGCATCCAATTGCAAAGTATTCATATAAATCAAAATATCAGAGATGTCTCAAATAGTTAACAACAGAGTAAACTTCGCATCTGTAAAGAATCCGATGCCTTATCCTGACTTCCTCGACGTGCAACTAAAGTCGTTCAAGGACTTCTTGCAACTCGACACGCCACCCGAGAAGAGAAAGAAGGACGGACTATACAAGGTCTTTGCAGAAAATTTCCCTATTGCTGATACGCGTAACAATTTCGTACTGGAATTCCTTGACTACTATATCGATGCTCCTCGATACAGTGTCGAAGAATGTCTGGAGAGAGGACTCACATTCAGTGTGCCACTCAAGGCAAAACTGAAACTCTACTGTTCTGACCCCGATCATGAGGATTTTGATACCGTCATTCAGGACGTCTTCCTGGGCCCAATCCCATATATGACCGACAACGGCACATTCGTAATCAATGGTGCTGAGCGTGTTGTCGTGTCACAGCTACACCGTTCACCAGGTGTGTTCTTTGGCTCAAGCATACACACCAACGGAACTCCACTCTTTTCTGCACGTATCATTCCATTCAAGGGTTCATGGATAGAGTTTGCTACCGACATCAACAACGTGATGTATGCATATATCGACCGTAAGAAAAAACTGCCGGTCACAACTCTGTTGCGTGCTATCGGTTATGAAGCAGATAAAGACATCCTCAAGATATTCAACCTTGCAGAAGAAGTAAAGACAACGAAGACCAACCTGAAGAAGATGAAAGGTCGCAAGTTGGCTGCAAGGGTTCTGAAATCATGGACAGAAGACTTCGTGGATGAAGATACAGGTGAAGTAGTTTCTATCGAACGTAACGAAACCGTTATCGAACGTGAGACCGAAATCGACGATGAAAAGATTGACATCATCCTCGAAACAGGTGTCGAATCTATTCTGGTACATCAAGAAGAGGCTAACTCAACCGACTATTCCATCATCTTCAACACACTGCAGAAAGACCCAAGTAACTCGGAAAAGGAAGCGGTGCTCTTCATCTATCGTCAGCTACGTAATGCCGACCCTGCCGATGACGCAAGTGCTCGAGAAGTAATTAACAACCTGTTCTTCTCAGAGAAACGCTACGACCTCGGTGAGGTGGGACGTTACAGAATCAATAAGAAACTGGGACTTGACACGGATCCAAACCTTCGTGTGCTGACCCAGCAGGACATTATCGAAATCATCAAATACCTTGTTGAACTTGCAAACTCGAAGGCAGTAGTTGATGATATCGACCACTTGAGCAACCGTCGCGTGCGTACCGTAGGCGAGCAGTTGTCCAACCAATTTGCAGTAGGTCTGGCACGTATGAGCCGCACAATACGTGAACGCATGAACGTTCGCGATAACGAAGTGTTCTCACCAACCGACCTCATCAATGCTAAGACAATTTCATCGGTCATCAACTCGTTCTTTGGTACCAATGCCCTTTCGCAGTTTATGGACCAAACCAACCCATTGGCCGAGATCACTCATAAGCGTCGTCTTTCAGCCCTCGGTCCTGGCGGTCTTACTCGCGAACGAGCAGGCTTTGAGGTGCGCGACGTACACTATACTCACTATGGACGCCTTTGTCCTATCGAGTCGCCTGAAGGACCAAACATCGGTCTTATCTCCTCGCTTTGTGTATACGCAAAGATAAATAATCTCGGATTTATCGAGACTCCTTATCGCAAGGTTGAGAACGGAGTCTGCGATATCAATAACGATAATGTCGTTTATCTTTCTGCCGAAGAAGAGGAGGCAAAAATCATTGGTCAGGGTAATGCACCATTGAAGGAGGACGGACACTTCATACGTAAAGTCGTGAAATGCCGTAAGGATGCCGACTACCCAGTCGTACCTCCAACACAGGTTGACCTCATGGACGTGGCTCCTCAGCAGATTGCCTCTATAGCAGCTGCATTGATTCCATTCCTTGAGCACGACGATGCTCACCGCGCTCTCATGGGTTCTAACATGATGCGCCAGGCTGTGCCACTCATCACAACCGAAGCTCCTATCGTAGGTACTGGTATTGAAAAGCAGGTATGTGAGGACTCACGTACGATGATTACAGCCGAGGGCGATGGTGTCATTGAATATGTTGATGCTACAACAATACGTATCCTATATGACCGCACGGAAGACGAGGAATTTGTAAGCTTCGAACCTGCCGTTAAGGAATATAAGCTTCCAAAGTTCCGTCGCACAAACCAGAACATGACCATCGACCTTCGTCCTATCTGTGAGAAGGGACAGCGTGTGAAGGCTGGCGATATCCTGACCGAAGGATATGCAACTGCAAACGGAGAGTTGGCACTCGGACGTAACCTGCTTGTGGCCTACATGCCTTGGAAGGGTTATAACTACGAGGATGCTATCGTGCTCAACGAACGTGTAGTGCGTGAAGATATTCTGACATCAGTGCATGTTGATGAGTTCTATCTTGAGGTCCGTGAGACAAAACGTGGTGTCGAGGAGTTGACATCCGACATACCAAATGTGAGCGAAGAGGCAACCAAGGACCTCGACGAAAATGGTATCATCCGCGTTGGTGCTCATGTAGAACCAGGAGATATACTCATCGGTAAGATTACTCCAAAGGGAGAGTCTGATCCTTCTCCAGAAGAGAAACTCCTCCGTGCTATCTTCGGTGATAAGGCAGGTGATGTGAAAGATGCATCTCTGAAGGCCAACCCATCGCTTAGCGGTGTCGTTATCGACAAGAAACTCTTCTCGCGCGCCATAAAGACCCGTGCCGATAAGAACCGCGACAAGCTGGAACTGCCAAAACTTGATAAGGAGTTCCAGGATAAAGTAGATGACTTCAAGGCAATACTTATTGATAAACTGCTTACCCTGACAGGTAAGAAGGTGTCGATGGGTGTGAAGGACTATATGGGTGTTGAAGTTATTCCTGCCGGAGTTAAGTTCAAGGCATCGTTCTTCGAGAATATGGATTACACATCGATTCAGCTTACTGGCTGGACCAACGACGAGCATATCAACAACATGATTCGCGACCTCGTAATCAACTATCTCAAGAAATATAAACTGCTCGATGCAGAACTGAAGCGCAAGAAATTCGCACTCACTATCGGTGATGAATTGCCCTCGGGCATCATTCAGATGGCAAAGGTATACATAGCCAAGAAGCGTAAGATAGGTGTCGGCGATAAGATGGCCGGACGTCATGGAAACAAGGGTATTGTGTCCAAGATAGTTCGCCAGGAAGACATGCCGTTCCTTGCTGACGGAACACCTGTCGACATCGTCCTCAACCCGCTTGGTGTGCCTTCACGTATGAACCTCGGCCAGATATTCGAAGCCGTTCTTGGCGCTGCAGGTCAGAAACTCGGTGTTAAGTTCTCGACTCCTATTTTCGATGGAGCCCACATTGAGGACCTCAACGAGTGGACCGACAAGGCTGGACTGCCACGTGCCTGCTCTACTCAGCTTTATGATGGTGAGACCGGTATGCCGTTCGACCAGAAGGCAACAGTCGGCGTCACATATATGCTGAAACTCGGTCACATGGTTGAAGACAAGATGCATGCACGTTCTATTGGCCCGTACTCACTCATCACTCAGCAACCTCTTGGTGGTAAAGCTCAATTCGGTGGTCAGCGTTTCGGAGAGATGGAAGTCTGGGCACTCGAGGCATTTGGTGCTTCACATGTGCTGCAAGAGATTCTCACAATCAAGTCGGATGATGTAGTAGGTCGTTCAAAAGCTTATGAAGCTATTGTCAAGGGCAACCCAATGCCAACACCTGGAATTCCAGAGTCACTCAATGTGTTGTTGCATGAACTGCGTGGTCTCGGACTGAGCGTAACCCTCGAATAATATTATCAATAGTAGTTATCTCAAACAACATACATATACAAAGATGGCTTTTAAGAAAGAATCTAAGATAAAGACGAATTTCACAAAGATAACAATCGGATTGGCATCGCCGGAGGAAATCTTGGAGAATTCATATGGTGAGGTACTCAAACCCGAAACCATCAACTATCGTACATATAAACCCGAGCGCGATGGTCTGTTTTGCGAGCGTATCTTCGGTCCTACAAAAGACTATGAGTGTCATTGTGGAAAGTATAAACGCATTCGCTACAAGGGAATCGTCTGCGACCGATGCAGTGTGGAAGTCACTGAAAAGAAGGTGCGTCGCGAACGTACGGGACACATCGCCCTCGTTGTGCCTGTTGCACACATCTGGTATTTCCGCTCACTGCCAAACAAGATAGGTTATCTTCTTGGACTTCCAACCAAGAAACTCGATTCTATCATATACTATGAGCGCTACATCATCATTCAGGCAGGTGCAGCCGAGAATGCAGAGAAGAATATCGTGAACAACGAACTGCTTTCCGAGGAGGAATATTGGGACGTTCTCGATTCTCTGCCCGAGGAGAATGCACAGTTGCCAAACGATGACCCAAACAAGTTTATTGCAATGATGGGAGCCGAGGCAATTGAATATATGCTTCAGCATCTCGACCTCGACAAGTTGTCGTATGAACTCCGTGACCGTGCCAATACTGATGGCAGCCAGCAGCGCAAGCAGGAAGCACTGAAGCGCCTGCAGGTCGTAGAGTCGTTCCGTGCATCACGCAACCGCAACAAGCCTGAGTGGATGATAATGCACAACATTCCCGTCACACCTCCCGACCTCCGTCCGCTCGTGCCACTGGATGGTGGACGTTTCGCAACATCCGACCTCAACGACCTCTATCGCCGTGTCATCATTCGTAACAACCGTCTGAAGCGACTGCTCGAAATCAAGGCACCTGAAGTCATTCTTCGCAACGAGAAACGTATGTTGCAAGAAGCTGTCGACAGCCTTTTCGACAACTCGCGTAAGGCCAGTGCCGTGAAGTCTGAAAGCAACCGTCCGCTCAAGTCTCTGTCCGATTCGCTCAAGGGAAAGCAAGGACGTTTCCGTCAGAACCTGCTCGGTAAGCGTGTCGACTACTCAGCTCGTTCAGTTATCGTCGTGGGTCCGGAACTCAAGATGGGCGAATGTGGTATACCAAAACTCATGGCAGCCGAACTCTACAAGCCGTTTATCATCCGCAAACTTATTGAGCGTGGATTGGTAAAGACCGTGAAGTCTGCCAAGAAGATGGTTGACCGCAAGGACGACCAGATATGGGACATCCTCGAAAATGTGATGAAGGGTCACCCGGTTCTTCTCAACCGTGCACCTACTCTTCACCGTCTTGGTATTCAGGCATTCCAGCCTAAGATGATTGAGGGTAAGGCAATTCAGCTCCACCCACTCGCATGTACAGCGTTCAACGCCGACTTCGATGGTGACCAGATGGCTGTGCACCTCCCATTGTCGAACGAAGCAATACTCGAGGCACAGTTGCTCATGCTGCAGTCACACAACATCCTTTCACCTGCCAGTGGCGAACCTATCACGGTGCCGTCGCAGGACATGGTGCTCGGACTCTATTATATATCTAAGGTGCGTCCGGGAGCCAAGGGCGAAGGTTTGACCTTCTATGGTCCTGAGGAGGCTCTCATAGCATATAATGAAGGTCGTTGCGATGTGCATGCACCTATAAAGTGTATGGTAAACGACGTTGATGAGAACGGCAGCTATATAAAGCATCTGGTCGAAACAACCGTTGGTCGTATCATTATCAACGAAATCGTGCCGCCCGAGGTGGGATTCGTCAACGAGGTTATAGGAAAGAAAGCCTTGAAGAAGGTCATCACCAAGGTTATCAAGTCTGTCGGTATGGCTCGTGCCTGCCAGTTCCTCGATGGTGTTAAGAACCTCGGCTATCGCAAGGCATACGAAGGTGGTCTGTCGTTCAACCTCGATGATATTATCGAACCGGCCGACCGTCAGGCTCTCATCGATGAAGGAAACAACCAGATTGAAGAGATTGCACAGCAATATGCATTCGGTCTCATCACCGAGAAGGAGCGTTATAATAAGGTTATCGCCACATGGTCGGAAGTAAACGACAAGGTAAAGGCATCATTGCTTAAGACCATGACCGAAGACAACCAAGGTTTCAACGCCGTGTTCATGATGCTTGATTCTGGAGCCCGTGGTTCTAAAGACCAGATTGCACAGCTTGCTGGTATGCGTGGTCTGATGGCAAAACCTCAACGTGCAGGTGCCGACGACAACAACACCATCGAGAATCCAATCCTTTCCAACTTCAAGCAAGGTATGTCGGTGCTCGAGTACTTCATCTCTACCCACGGTGCTCGTAAGGGTCTTGCCGATACCGCTCTTAAGACGGCCGACGCCGGATACCTCACTCGTCGTCTTGTCGATGTGTCGCACGATGTTATCATCACCGAGGAAGACTGTGGAACCCTTCGTGGACTTATCTGCACAGCCCTCAAGGATGGCGATCGCGTCGTAGCATCGCTTGCCGAGCGCATTCTGGGTCGTGTAAGTGTTCACGACATACAAGAGCCTTCGACTGGTGAACTCATCGTAGCATCAGGCGAGGAAATCACCGAGCGCATTGCAAAGGAGATTGAGGATGCAGGTATCGAAAGCGTCGAGATACGTTCGGTACTTACCTGCGAAAGCCGCAAGGGAGTCTGCATGAAGTGTTACGGACGCAACCTCGCCACCCAGCGCATGGTTCAGAAGGGTGAGGCTGTCGGAGTTATCGCTGCACAGGCTATTGGTGAGCCAGGTACACAGCTTACACTTCGTACGTTCCACGCCGGAGGTCTTGCAGGTTCTGCTGCTACCAACGCACAGATTGTTGCGAAGAACCGTTGCCGCCTTGAGTTCGACGAACTGCGTACCATCGTGCGTCCTGCCGAGGCATCACAGGATGGTAAGGAATCAATGATTGTTGTAGGCCGACTGGCTGAACTCCGATTTGTCGATCCAGGTACAGGCATCGCTCTCTCTAACGTCAGTGTGCCTTACGGCTCAACCCTTTACCACAACGATGGCGAGGAAGTTGAGGCTGGAACGCTCATCGCTTCGTGGGACCCATTCAATGCAGTCATTGTTACCGAGTTTGCTGGTACAGCACAGTTCGAAGGTGTGGCTGAAGGCATCACCTACCGTGTGGACGAAGATGCCACAACCGGTCTGCGTGAGCTCATCGTCCAGGAGTCGCGCGACAAGTCGATGGTTCCTGTCTGCCACATCATAGGTGAAAACGGCGAAGTGCTCCGTACATACAACTTCCCTATAAATGGTCATATATCTATCGAGGATGGACAGAAGCTCAATGCGGGCGACGTCCTCATCAAGATACCACGTAGCGTAGGTACATCGGCCGACATCACCGGTGGTCTGCCACGTGTCACCGAGCTCTTCGAGGCTCGCAACCCATCCAATCCCGCTATCGTGGCCGAAATCGATGGCGAAATCACCATGGGTAAGATCAAGCGTGGTAACCGCGAAGTTATCCTCACATCGCGTGTGGGCGACGTTCGCAAGTACCTCATCCCACTGTCGAAGCAGATTCTTGTTCAGGAAAACGACTACGTACGTGCCGGTACACCACTCTCCGACGGTGCTGTGACTCCGGCCGACATCCTGGCCATCAAGGGTCCTACCGCCGTTCAGGAATATATCGTAAATCAGGTTCAGGACGTGTATCGTATGCAGGGTGTGGCTATCAACGACAAGCACTTCGAGATAATCGTACGTCAGATGATGCGTAAGGTGATGGTCAACGACCCGGGCGACACTCGTTTCCTCGAGGGCGGTATAGTCGACAAACTTCAGTTCCAGGAGGAGAACGACCGTATCTGGGGCAAGAAGATTGTGACCGACGCCGGCGATAGCGAGACTATGCAGCGAGGCATGATTGTCACTGCACGCAAGTTGCGCGACGAGAACTCAAGCCTCAAGCGTCGTGACCTCAAGGTGGTGGTAGCACGCGATGCTGTGCCTGCTACTTCGACACAGATTCTGCAGGGTATCACTCGTGCAGCCCTCGGAGCAACCAGCTTCATGTCCGCTGCCTCGTTCCAGGAGACTACCAAGGTGCTCAACGAAGCTGCCATCAGCGGCAAGAGCGACAGCCTCGAGGGAATGAAGGAGAACGTGATATGCGGTCACCTCATCCCTGCCGGAACGGGTCTTCGCGAGTTCGAGAAGATTGTGGTAGGTTCGAAAGAAGAGCTGCTCAACCTCCGTCGCTCGTTCAACCCCGACATAGCCTTCGGACAGTTTGATGATATGGAACGTTAAGCGCCAGTATCATTCAGACCATTCCCCTATAGCACATTAGTGCAAACTAAAAAACATTGGATGTATGGAGTTTTTACTCCCATCCAATGTTTTTTTTATTGCCCGATGATAATCGTATTCATGCATATCATACTACAATTATATAAGACTGTAAGCATACACCCAGTAGGGGTTTGCCTTTGTTTTCATTACTAACACCCTACCGCTTTATGCCTTTGGCCTTATGGCAGGTTTCTTCGTATGTATATTTTCTTGCTTATGAAAATGTACACTTCCTCTTTCATGTCGTCAGGTTTTAGTTTTCGTCCTGGCAGGGCGAAATGAGCGAGTGCCTGCTTTTGCGTTTGTGAGTGCGCAGTCTCGGGCCTGCGAGTGCGCGCTCTCGGGCCTGTGAGTGCGCGCTCTCAGCCCCGCGAGTGCGCACTCATTTTTCGGTATCTGTGTGGCTATTGAAATACAACGAGTTACGCACGTGTGAAAAACATGGCAGTAGGGTGACGGTGTTGCAGTGGAAAAACGTTTCTGAAATGTTAAAAAAGTGTTAAAATGCGAAAAACATTTGGTAAGTACGCAGAAGTGTACTACCTTTGCGGTGTCTTAGTAAAGTAGTACACTATAAAATAAATAAAATCATGGTTAAACAAATGAGAAGACTATTAAGTGTTATTGCCGTAGCAATGGTTGTAACGTTTGGATTTGAGTCGTGTTTTAGCACGTGGGACGGTCCTTACTTCGAAGAAGGCCAACTCGAGGACATAGTAGGTATGCCGCTTCCCGCCTATAAGGAAGTGAAAGTCCTGTTTAATCCTTATTTCACGTGGCAAGGCGATTGCAACGACTCTATTTTCATTGAGTTCGACTCCATTCCTTCGGCTGAGTTCATCGGACGCATAAAAGCTGAAATCGACAGTTACGACTCCACATCGGTGCGTCGCTGGAGTCAGGAGGGTGAGCATACATATCATTACTCTGCCGCGGTGGATGATGGCGGACGTGTGCCGGAATGCCTCAAGGACCGATACGACTGGATAAGGTCACTTACCCTGTCCGACACATCAAAGTGTGCACTGATACGAGTGATTAACTGGTAACCTCTCTCTTATCTCCCCAAAGGGGAGAAGATTAACCTCTCTCTTATCTCCCCAAAGGGGAGAAGATTAACCTCTCTCTTATCTCCCCAAAGGGGAGAAGATGCCATCCGGAAGGAAAGGACCGGCCCCCCTCTTATCCCCCCAAAGGGGAGAAGATACCATCCGGAAGGAAATGAATAAATAGAAAATGAATAAATAAAAATCAAATAGTAAATAGTAAATTGTTAAATCGTAAATAAGATTATGTTACAAATCAAAGACCTCACATTCGGCTACAGGAAGGGTGTCCCTGTGTTGGACAACTTCTCGCTCGACTACAGCGAAGGTGGCATCTACGGCTTGCTGGGCAAGAATGGTACCGGCAAGAGTACGTTGCTCTACCTCATCATGGGCTTGCTGCGCCCGCAGGCAGGCCAAGTGACCTACAAGGGAATCGACACCACGAGTCGTCGTCCCGAACTGCTCGAAGACATGTTTATCGTGCCCGAAGAGTATAACCTGCCGGCCATCACACTCGAGAAATACATCGAGGTGGTGCGCCCGTTCTATCCTCGGTTCGATACCGAACTGATGTACCGCTGCCTCGATGCCTTCGAGATGCCACACGAGATAAACCTCGGCGCCCTGTCGATGGGACAGAAGAAGAAGGTGTATATGAGCATCGCGCTGGCTGCCCGCCCACACCTGCTCGTGATGGACGAGCCGACCAACGGTCTCGACATACCGTCGAAGTCGCAGTTCCGCAAGATAGTGGCAAGCTCGACCGACGACGACCAGATTGTCATCATCTCCACCCACCAGGTGCGCGACGTGGAGCTGCTGCTCGACCATGTGACGATGATCGAACGCAACTGCGTGCTGCTCAACACCCGCATGGATCAGCTCTTTGGCGACAACGATGTCATCAACCTCGAAGATGTGTTTAACCGTTTATTAGAAGAAAGGAAAGGAGGACTCCGCAATGAATAACTTCGATAAAGCCCGCTTTGGCCGTTATGCCAAATTCGACTTCACCATCAACCGCTCGTTCTATCGCAACCTGGCACTCGTACTCCTTGCCACCATCGTGGGATTGGTAGTCATATCGTTCATGATGCGATGGTTCGCATTCTCGATAGGTGCCGACCAGGAAACCTACAACGACCTCACCACGACAGCTATGTTCACAGTGTCGCTCATCATGATTGCCTTTCACATCATGGCCGGATGCACTCTTCATCCGCTTCGCAACAAGCAGGGACGCATCACCAACCTCACCCTGCCTGCCACCAACCTGGAGAAATACCTCTGGCACCTGCTCATCTGCATCGGCGGATGTCTGGCAGTGGCCATCGTGAGTGTGGCAGTGGCCGATTTGGTCAACTTCGCACTCAGCGCACTGATATTCAAATCGACCGACGGAGTGGAGTCGTTGTTTGCAAATGTGTTCTATACAATACCCGACAAGCTGACCACACAGATATCTTTCATGGACGCTACCATGAGTGCCGACATGAACGGCCAGTCCTTCGACCCCACTTATCAGCCCGAACCTGATAGCTTCCTCGGCAATATGGTTGGTGCCTCATGGGTGTGGGTGCTTTGCTTGTCACTGTTCGAGATGGGAATCTATGCACTGGGCAATGCATTGAAGTATAAGTTCAACATCATCATCACCTATGTTGCCATGCAGTTCGCCGGCTTCATATTCGCCATCTGCTTCATTATCGGCTCCATCATCTTCAGCCAACATGCCGACAGCATTGATCCCATAACCGCACGCAACTTCATCGAGCACCTCTACATCTACTTCTACGTACTTGCAGCCCTGTTTGCCGCAGGAGGCATCGCACTGTTCGTGTGGGCTTACAAGCTATATACAAAGGCACAACTAACTAACTCGTGGAACAAATGAACTTTAACGGAAAGAAAGCAATATACCTGCAGATAGCCGACTACATCTGCGACAAAGTGCTGCTGGGCGAATACAAGGAAGAGGAACGCGTGCCCTCGGTGCGCGAGACCGCTGCCGACGTCGAGGTGAACAGCAACACGGTGATGCGAGCCTACGACTGGCTCCAGAGTCACGACATCATCTACACCAAGCGCGGACTTGGCTACTTTGTATCCACCGGAGCGCAGCAGGCGATACAGTCGTTGCGTAAGACCGAGTTTGTGGAAGAGTCGGTGCCCGACCTGCTGCGCACCATGCAGACCCTGGGCATCGGTGTCGATGAACTCACACAGTTATTAACCAAAGCAAACAAGCAAGCAGTATGAAGAATATATCAATAATAATGTGCGGCATCTGTCTGTCGGCCATAGTGTTACTCACAGCTTGCGATGTTAATATCCGTACCAAAGACTATCGCGACTCAGAGAAATGGGGTAAGGTGACAGCCGATACCCTCGACCTCAAACAGTTTGACAACATCGTGGTCAATGCCGCTGTTGATGTGGTTCTCACCCAGGGCGACAAGCTGAAAGTAGTAGTGGAAGGCAACGAGCAAGCCATCAACGAATACACATATATCGTAGAAGATGACGAACTCGAAGAGAACGGCAGCACACTCACCATCGATGTGGCACGCCGATTGAATTACAACCTGCCAAGCGTACGCCTGCGCATCATAACTCCCAACATCAGCAACATCACGCTCAACGGCTCGGGCGACTTCGACATAAAGGACTCACTCAGTGTCGATCATCTCAACATCGTTGTCAACGGCTCGGGCGATATCGACGTGCGTCAGCTCAGCACCGCATCCACCCTCACCCTCCATCTCTACGGTTCGGGCGATGCCACCGTGCGCGACCTCGAGTGTCAATACCTCAAGGTCGAGACAGATGGGTCGGGCGATGCCAACCTGCGCAACGTGAATTGTGCGGAGGAGGCAGAATTCATGACCAGCGGCTCGGGCGATGTCGATGCAACTATTGACGCACGATGCATCACTGCCACGGCTCAGGGATCGGGCGATATCGACCTCGAAGTCGAGTGTGAACTACTCAACATATCGTCGCAAGGTTCGGGCGATGTGGAAATCAAGGGACATACCAACAAACTGTACACCAAGAGCACTATGCTCGGAACCACAACCACCAAGAAACTGAAGGCCGACACGGTTATTTACGAATAAGCAATGATAAGAACAATACTGATTGTTGGTGCCGTCATATTGGCGAGCACCAACGCTTTTGCACAAAAGAAATCGAAAACACCCGACGTGCCCGACGGCATCTTCTTCAAGATTGAAGGTAAAGGACTGAAACAACCATCCTACGCTCTGGGCACCATGCACTACGTACACGGCGACTACATGCACCACATCGAGGGGTTCGACTCAATCCTCGCCACCATCGGTTGCCTTGCCACCGAACTGAAGATGGACTACATCCTGCATCCCGAGACGGTGGAGACGAATCCCAACTTCCGACTCACACGCATGGACAGCATCAAGCTCAACAGCATGTTGCCCGACATCATTGCGGAGTTCCAACTGCTCGACAGTACCACTCCCGATGTTTATGAACGCACATTCACTACGTCGCAGCTCGACTCGCTCGACCGCGCAATGGAATACCTGCAGGTCGATCAGCTCATACGCGGATTGGCTCAGATGCAGGGACAGGAGGTGCCCGAAGGCAAGATATATCGCCACGCAAGTCCGCTCGAACTCACGCAGCTGCTGCAAGCCCTCAGTGTGACACAAGCTGCAAAGTATTTCGTGGAGCGCGGCTACTCGCAGGACTATCAGCAACTCGACCACAAGGTGATGCTCACCGTAAACGATATGAACGAGAATAAAGGTGCCGACATCCTCTGCGTCGGTCTTGATTCGACCTACGCTTACCGGCAGATGCAGGAGAACTCGACCACCATCAAGGACCTCGTGTCCGACCTCACAGCCGAACATCTGGCACGCCTCATCTATCGTGCAGCCATCAACTACCACCGTGTGGGACAGACCTTTGAGCACTGTATGCCGCTCTACGACCAGGGTCATGGTCAGGAGGTGGTCAATGCAATGGCTGCCATCGAACAGGAAACCTATTCCGACCCACAGCTTGTCGATGGCCGCAACCGCTACTGGATGGAGCAACTGCCTGCACTTATGAAGGCAAACTCCACACTCATCTGCGTCGGCCTCGCACACCTCGTACCCACATCGGGCAGCGAAGGCGTGCTCTCGATGCTGAAGAAGAAAGGATATAAGATTACGAAGTTGAAGTAAAGGGCCTGGCCCCCCAAGCCCCCCTCTTATCCCCCCAAGGGGGGAAGATGCCATCCGGATGGAGTTCCTCCCCTTTGGGGGAGGATAGGAGGGGGCTCCTATTCATTATTCATTATTCATTATTTATTATTTATTATTCATTATTCATTAAAATTATGAAACTTAATGTATTGATTGCTGTGGCTCTGATGGGAACTGCAGCGTTCGTATCGTGCGACACACCGCAATCCGTCGCCTGGAGTTATTATGATTTGGCTCAGGACAAGCTGAACGAAGGAAAGCCAGAGGAGGCAAAGGAGGTATTGCTGAAGGTTAAGAAGAATGTGAGCAGCGACCTCGATTCCAAGGTTGACTCCCTGATGGCTGTTATCCAACAACAGCTTGCAGAAACAAATGACAATAACTAAAAGAACTTTGCCAATGCTCGTGATGCTTGTCACGAGCATTTGCATTAATGCACAAGGTTGACCTATCAGCGCCACTTCGGCTACGAGCTCGCATCGGTCAACCGCACCGACTGCATCTTCATGCCTCGGAAGTTGTGCTTGCGCGGCGTTTTCCCTCCGCACTTAAAGGCCGTCCCCCGTGCAGGGGACGACCGTACTTTGTGCAGAAAACGCTCGTCCCCTGCACGGGGGACGACTTTCTCAAGCACGGGGGACGCGTTGAGAATGCAATCGCTTGATATTCAGAGTCCGCTTCTTTCGCACGATTTCGCCGCGCGTGTCGGCTCGGGTGTAGTGATGCCCGTGATGCCACGACAGGGGGCACTTGCCACGTGTTCAGAGCCAAATCCATGGCCTTTCCACTCTTTTTTCATCTCACCATGTCGGTTTTCTTTCGAATTATTACTACCTTTGTGGCAAGAAATGAAAACCGGAGAATCATGAACAATGAAGATAACAGCAGAGACGTGATAACGAGCGTTCACAACCCGCGTGTGAAGCAGTTGATGAAGTTGCAGCAGTCGTCGGCCGAGCGACGGAAGATGGGGCTGTTTGTGGTTGAAGGGCGGCGCGAACTGGAGCACTGCATCGAGGGCGGATATGCTGTGCGCACACTCATCCTCTGCCCCGAACTCATCGTGGGCGAACTGCCTGCCATAGCTGCCGGGCAGATGGAGGTATCGGCCTACGTGTACTCGAAAATAGCCTACCGAGGCACCACCGAGGGGCTGATGGCAGTGGTGGAAGCACGCACCACGAGGCTCGACGACCTACGGTTTCGCACCGAATGCCCCTTGCTGCTGGTGCTCGAAAGCGTGGAAAAACCGGGCAACCTGGGTGCAGTGCTGCGCAGTGCCGACGCAGCAGGTGCCGATGCAGTCATAGTGTGCGACCCCTTGACCGACATCTACAACCCCAACATCATTCGCAGCAGCATCGGTGCGGTGTTCACCGTGCCGTGCGTGGCGGTGAGCAGCGACGAATGTATCGACTGGCTGCAGCGTCGCGGCATACAAATCCTCACGGCTCAGCTCCAGGACTCACACCTATATTATAATACCGACATGCAACGAGCCACCGCGCTGGTGATGGGGACCGAGTCGACAGGCCTGACCGACGCCTGGCGCCAGGCAGCCACGTCACACATACGCATACCCATGCTCGGGCGCCTCGATTCGCTCAACGTGTCGGTCAGCGCAGCCATATTGCTCTACGAAGCGGTGAGACAACGGAAGGCGCAATAGGGAAATTCCCCCGAAAGAGTAGGGACTTTTCTTTGGTCACCCCGATAAACAGTCGTAACTTTGCAGCGTCGAAAAGACAAAACAAAGTAAAAACGAAACGATAAGATAACAAACAAAGAAGAAATGAAACAATGACGCAATGAAGTACAAGCATCCGCAATTCATTACTCATCATTCATTTCAAAATAACAAGAAAGGAGACCAAGATTATGAAGACTCTACGCACACTTTTCGCAGCATTGGCAATCACGATGATGTCGATAGCAGCAAGCGCACAACCCATGAGCGTTTACTCAATGCGCAACAACGCAAGGTTCCTGACCGACCGTATGGCCTACACCCTCGGACTGAGCGCAGCCATACTCGACGATCTCTATTACATCAACTACGACTACATCTGCGGCGTCAACGATTACCTCGATGCAGTGGCACTCGGCTACCGTTACGACGACTACATGGAAGTGGTATACGCTCGCGACTACGCACTGCGCCGCCTGCTCAGCCCACGCCAGTGGGAGTTGCTCATGACCTACGACTACTTCTATCGCCCAATCTCCTTCGTCGACCATCGCTGGAGCTTCAGCATATACCTCCACGACCGTCGCATGGACCGCTTCTACTATCGCATGCCACGACTCTACGACGACTATCGAGGCGGACGATTCTTCACCGGCATGCGTCGTATCGACGGCCCGATGGGCGGACCCGGCAGACCATACGGAGCACCGGGAGCACCGGGAGCACCCGTGGCACACCCCAACGGACAAGCAGGCGGACCTGGATTCCACATCGGTGAAGTAAACAACAACGTGACTGCCGGACGTGGCGACGTGCGCGCCGAAGCTATACGCCAAGGTGGAACTATCAACAGCACCATACGCACCAGCGCTGTCAATGGCCAGAACAACAATACTCGCACGGGTGGATTCACCATCGGAACACCTGCCGGCAATGCAAACCAAAACATGGGAGGCACACGCACCAATGCAACCACAGGCGTGGGAACCATCAACACACGCACATCGGCAACGGCGGGCCGTGTGGGCAACGAGTCGAGCACACGCACAATCACCACTCCCAACACCACCACCACACGCTCGGCTGGCACCGCTACCTACAACAACAACCGCAGCAGCGCTGCCTCAACCTACACGCCGACACGCACTACCACCACCACAACGCGCACCAGTTCAGCATCAAGCAGTGCCACTCGCTCGGCAGGCGCATCAAGCAGTGCCACTCGCTCGGCAGGCGTATCAAGCAGCGCAACTCGCTCGGCAGGCGTATCAAGCAGCGCCACACGCTCGGCAGGCGCATCAAGCAGCGCGACTCGCTCGGCAGGCGCATCAAGCATCGCGACTCGCTCGGCAGGCGCATCAAGCAGCACCGTGACACGCTCGGCAGGACGCAGATAAATTCACATTCAGCATACGACACTTTAGGGTCATCGGGCATCAAAATAAGCCCGATGACCTTTTTCTTTGTTACATTCACAACCATTTTTACCACACATCATTATGCAGTTCCAATAAAAAGTACTAACTTTGCAGCGCCGCTAAAAACTCACAGAGGGCACAGGGAGCATCAGCCCCCCTCCACCCACACGACGTCAGTCACATTATATATTATAAATTATATATTTATTATTTAGTGAAAGTAGCAACCATAGGATTCTTCGACGGAGTACACCTCGGACACCAACACCTCATACGTCAGGTGGTGGCCGAAGCACACAGGCGTGGCGCCACATCGGCGGTTGTCACCTTTGGATCTCATCCACGCACCGTCATCACAACAACACCTATGCCATTGCTCACCACACCCGCCGAGAAGCAATCACTGCTGCTGTCATGCGGCATCGACGAAATCATCAACCTCGACTTCACACCACAACTCTCGCAGATGTCGGCCCACGACTTCATGCAGCAAATACTGCGACACCAGCATGCAGTCGATACACTCATCATTGGCTACGACCACCGTTTCGGCCACAATCGCAGCGAGACATTCGACGACTATGTCCGCTACGGTCAGTCGCTCTCAATCGACGTGATACGCGCTGAGGCCTTCACCCTCGACGGACAGGCAGTCAGCTCGTCGCGAATACGACATCTGCTGCAGGATGATGGCGACATAGCTACCGCCAACCGCCTGCTCGGACATCCCTACACACTTAGCGGCACAGTGGTCGAAGGCTACCGACGCGGACATATCATAGGCTTCCCTACAGCCAACCTGCGAGCCGACGAATCGAAGCTGCTGCCCCACGACGGAGTATATTCCATCGAGGCCGACACACCCTACGGCACATTCGACGGCATGCTCAACATAGGTCTCAACCCCACCTACAACAACACCGACCGAACCGTCGAGGCACACCTCTTCGACTTCAATCATCAGCTCTACGGACAGCACATCAGCCTCCGACTCTACCATCACATACGCAACGAGCAACCATTCGGCCGCGACCGCGACACCATCACACGCCTCATGGCGCAAAGGAGGAATGCGATATGACATCTATCAGGCGACTGCTACACCGTCGTGGGTTCGGCATACATTCACCTTGGGTATATACACTGCTGCGCGACGTGCTGTTCGAACCACTGCCATACTACACATTCAGCCAACTGCGACAACAATTCCCCGGTCGCAGTGGCCGACAGATAGCGATGGACGAACAACTATTCCGACTGGCACACTATGCATCACCCGTGCCCGTCACCATAATCGGAAACGCGAGCCACAGCACCATCGAATACATACGCCAGGGAGCAGCCACCAGCCGCAATCAAGCCACAACGCCGATAGAGAAAATCATCGTGGTGGAAGACATCGAGGCCAACCACGACACATGGCAGAAATACCTCGACGACCCCGCTGCAACAGCCACATTCGATGTGGAAGGACGTCGCGGCATAGCAATCTACAATCCTAAACTATCAAAACTACACTACAACGTATGAAAAGCAATATCTATACACGCACTGGCGACCACGGACAAACCAGCCTCGTGGGCGGGCAAAGGGTCGATAAAGACTGTGCACGACTTGAATCCTACGGCACCATCGACGAACTCAACTCCCACATCGGACTCCTCATTTCCATGCTCAACGCTGCAGGTCACGATACCGAAGTACACGACTGGCACCTGCAAGACCTGCAGGACCACCTTTTCGTCATAGGCTCACACCTCGCTACCGACTGCACCAAAACCACACTACGCGAGGCAAGCATCGTGACCGACCAAATGATATCCGACATCGAAACACAAATCGACAACATCGACCAAACCCTGCCACAGCTGCGCGCATTCATCCTGCCAGGCGGAAGCATGGCTGCCGCACAGTGCCACGTGTGCCGCACCGTATGTCGGCGTGCCGAACGACGCATACTCACCCTCTGCCACACCGACCAAGTCGACCAAAATGTGGTGCGATATGTCAATCGATTATCAGATTTGCTTTTCGTTTTAGCCCGAAAAATAAACATTATCGACCAAAACGAAGAAATTTTTTGGAATAATACTTGCCGAAACAAATAAATGTTGTACCTTTGCAAACTTTTTCATAGGATACTCACTAACCTAAATAGAAAGAAAGGAGAACAACAACATGTATTGGACACTTGAATTGGCCGTGAAACTCGAAGATGCTCCATGGCCCGCCACTAAAGAAGAACTCATCGACTATGCAACACGTTCGGGAGCGCCACTCGAACTGCTCGAGAACCTGCAAGAGATAGAAGATGAGGGCGACGTGTACGAAAGCATAGAGGAAATATGGCCAGACTACCCCTCGAAGGAAGACTTCCTGTGGGACGAGGAAGAATACTAAAAAACGCAAATTGACACCCCTCCGCTTCGCAGAGACGTCAACGACAAAGACGAGGATATACTCACACATTCCGAGTATATCCTCGCTTCTATTTCTGCTATCAGCACTCATGGTTTTGCGAGTGCGCAGTCTCAGCCTCGCAAGTACGCAGTCGCAAGGCCGCAGTCGCAAGGCCGCAAGCCCGCAGTCGCAAGCTCGAAAGGCCGCAGTCGCAAGCTCGCAAGGTCGCAGTCGCAAGCTTGAAAGCCCGACCTCTCAACCCTTTACGTATATTGACATAGCCCTTTACGTATATTGTATCTGGTGTTTATTGAGAAACGCTATCCAGACAAATGTATCGAACGTGGACCAAAGTAGGGGAGATGACGAACACATATATGTTCCTTCCGTGACGTTTTATAGAAAATGATTTACTCTGTAAACCAAACTTTATAAAATCATATAATTCTTATAAAATACAATTTATATCAGAAACGTCGCTGCCAGAGAATATGGTGGCAGTGGAACTGTTAGCAGTTGGCTGTTAGCGGTTAGCAGTTGTGGAGGGATGAGAAGATGGCTACCGCCTATCTATTAGAGAAGGTATCATGGACTGGCATCTCATCAGATTTCAAAATTGAACTCACCGCTGCCCGTACTCGACAACTCTGTGATGCGATAACGGTCTCCAAAGGTTTGATGGCGAATTTATTCCTTGCTGCTGGCGGTAGAGGTGGTATCAATACAGGTGGTGGTGGTTCCAATGGTGAGCTTACCAACTGGGATGGCACGAAGAAAAAGACTGGTTGGGGAATGTAAGGTGAATGGTGAACATTTTCCGAGTCACATTGGTGAATCGCCAATGCGACTCGGTTCCCATC
>CAMVDC010000022.1 GCA_947166155.1 uncultured Prevotellaceae bacterium
AGTCGGTTTGAGCTGATATAATTATAGTACCGAGCCGTTTTTGATGGCTCATGAAGTTATAGCCTCGCTTCTGTTTCCACTTGTTTTGGTGGAGCGGAGGCGAGGCTTTTCTATGTATATGGGCCAATGAGCCACTGATGTTTTGCCGACGATGATAATAAGTTTTGCTGCGCGTACGCACTAATTTCCCTGCGCGTACACGGAAGTTTTGCCGCAAGTGCGTAGTAATTCTTTAATTTTCGACGTAAATTTAATAATTTTCGGCCGAAAATCAGTAAATTTACGTCGCAAATTTAATAATTTACGTCGAAAATTAAAGTTTTCCGATATATGCGCGACAAAACTCCTGCGTTCTTTCAGCAAAACTCCTGCGTTCTTTCAGCAAAACTCCTGCGTTCTTTCAGCAATAGTTGTATTTATGCCTAACACTATTGTTCCTTTCCTTAATATTTAATAAATAGGTGTGGATATCTAATAAAAAAGGTTAAAGTGGGGTGCGGCGGGCTTGGTTTTCGGGCTTTTTTCTTGTGTTATCTAATTGTTTAGATTACCTTTGCCATCGAAATCCAACGAAAGAAACGGAGTGTTATGACCAGAGACAACAAGACACGGACCCTCACTAAGGCCGAGATGGAGATAATGAATATCCTGTGGGACAGCGGTAAAGCACTGACCACACACGAAATCATTGCGCATTATTCCGACCCAAAGCCTGCGTATTCAACCATCGCTACGTTTCTCAAGATATTGACGAAGAAGGAGTTTGTATGGTCAAAAAAGCAGGGCAGTGGCAGTAAGACATTGGTGTTCATGCCTCGCATCACGCGCGAGATGTATGCCAACCGGGTGATGCGCGACATGAAAGACTCGCTCTTCGGCGGTTCGCTCAAGTCGATGTTCTCGTTCTTCGCACAGCACGAAGAGCTGTCGGACGAGGATCTGCAAGAAATCATTTCAATCATCAAAGCCAATAATCCAACAATATGTTCGTAATAAAATCAGCCATCACACTGGCGTTGCTCTTTTGCTGTTACCATCTGTTGCTCAGTAAATCGACACAGCATCGTGCCAACCGATGCCTGTTGCTTGCTATCTTGATAGCATCAATCGTAGTGCCGGCAGTTCATATATCCACCACCCGCCCCGTGGTTTTCAACATAGAAGCCATGATGATGGAGTCGATGCAAGTAAGCGAAGCAGCGAATATGACTGACAACGAGGCATCAAACATGCAGGATGTAGCACTTGTGGCACCGCAGCCAGTGGTAGATATGGCAGGCATCTTGATGTGTATATACCTTGCAGGAGTGGCAGCATTGCTCGTGGTGCGGCTCGTTCAGCTCGTACGCCTCGCCCGCTTCATGCGCCGTGGCATACGTCACTTCGACTCCGCAGGCAACATCGTCGTGCTCTTTCCTGGCGATGTGATGCCATGTAGCATATTTTGCTACATAGTGATGAGCGTATCCGACTACGAACACAATCGCGCCGTGCTCCTTGCTCACGAGCGCGAACACATACGCATGGGGCACAGCTACGACCTGCTGCTGCTCAACCTTGTGACAGTGTTTCAGTGGTTCAACCCCTTCGTGTGGCTCCTGGGGCGCGACCTCCGTGCCGTTCACGAATACGAAGCCGACCATGCGGTCATAAGCCGAGGCATCGATGCAACTACATATCAACAATTTCTTGTGACCAAAGCCGTGGGGATGCGTCTGCAGCCGTATGTCAACAGCATAGGTCACGGTTCACTAAAATCACGAATCATTATGATGTACAAGTCAAAAACAACTCGTTCCAGCTTTATTCTCAGGTCGCTCCTGCTGCTGCCGGTGCTTACCTTCATAGTCACGGCGTTTGCCACGCCATCGGGCATGCTGTCGCGAAGCCCATTTGCAGCCAACGATTCTACTGACACGGCCGATGTGAAGAGTCCCCTCATCATACTCGACGGTCGGATGGTCAACGTCGATTCAGAAGGCAACCTCGTGCCCGCATACGTTTACGACTCGCTCACCCACAGCCGTAGGGAGATAACTCTCGGCATCTTTCCGCGCATGTTTACCGATGCAACACTGGAGCAGACGGAGGAGTTTCTCGCTAATGTCTTAAACATAAAGAAGCCCGACATCGACGATCTCGAGTCGGTTTCAGCCATGCGCGACACCCTCGCCACCAATCGTTACGGCCATAACGGGCGCAACGGAGTGGTCGTCATCAACCGCCGCAAAATGGATGCATACACCTCAAAAACAGATGGAATCGGACCGAAGTAGGGCTATTTCGCTAAAAAATGCATGTAAGGATGAAAAAAAACTGCAAAATGTTTTGTCAGTTCAAGAAAAGTCCTTAACTTTGCAGCCGCAAATCGTAGCGAAGACCAAAAGTCGACATGCGTTTTGCCGGACGGAAGTCCAAGGCTGGTCCCTTCGTCTATCGGTTAGGACGAGAGATTTTCATTCTCTAAAGAGCAGTTCGATTCTGCTAGGGACTACTAAAAGTGCAATTGACAATCTGCAATTGACAATCGAAGGCCGGCTGATGGCAGTCGGTCAACAAAACAAGAAACGAAGAATTGAAAGAACGAGCCATTGCGGCTCACAACCCCGTTAAAAACAGAAAACAAGATAATGGCAAACCACAAATCGACAATCAAGCGTATACGCCAAAACGAAAAGCGTAGACTGCACAACCGCTATTACGCAAAGACCATGCGTAATGCACTGCGTAAACTCCGTGCAGAGAAAGACAAGGAAGTAGCACTCCAGATGTTCCCCAAGGTACAGAAAATGTTGGACAAACTTGCAAAGACCAACATCATCCACAAGAATAAGGCCGCTAACCTCAAGTCTGGCGCTATGAAGTATATCGCTAAGCTAGGATAAGACATCAACTGGAACAAATTATATAAGCGATGCACATGTGTATCGCTTTTTTTGTGTACCTGCATATGCCAGCCAGTGCATTCCCGGCTCTGCGAGCACACACTCGCGGCTTTGCGAGCACGCACTCGCGGTTTTGCGAGCGCGCACTTTCGGCCCCGCGAGTGCGCACTCTCGGGCCTGTGAGTGCGCGCTCTCGGGCCTGTGAGTGCGCACTCATTTTTCGACCCCCACACACATGTGTGTGGGCCGCATTGTCGGCAGAGTGGCCGATATGCTCGTATTTGAGAAAAAAAATCAACATTCATGCATATTTTTGTATGTCAATGCTTGCTCATGTCGCGATTTATTCGTAAATTTGTAGCATGAAAAGCGAGGGTGGGCCCAAGGGGCTCCTCGTATGCAGAAATTGAAATGTGATATAAACTACTAATGGACGAAATACTACAGAACGGAGCCGACTACTCCGCAAGTAACATCCAGGTGCTCGAAGGCCTGGAAGCAGTGCGCAAACGCCCTGCAATGTATATCGGCGACATAAGCGAAAAGGGATTGCACCACCTTGTTTATGAGGTTGTTGACAACTCAATCGACGAGGCGCTGGCAGGTTTTTGCACACACATCGAAGTGACAATCAACGAAGACAACTCGATAACCGTGCAGGACAACGGACGTGGTATCCCTGTCGATATGCACGAGAAGGAACACCGCTCGGCACTCGAGGTGGTGATGACTGTGCTACATGCCGGTGGTAAGTTCGACAAAGGCTCGTACAAAGTATCGGGCGGACTCCACGGCGTGGGTGTGAGCTGTGTGAACGCACTCTCAACCAGGTTGATATCACAGGTGTTCCGCGACGGCAAGATATACCAGCAGGAATATTCGTGCGGCAAACCCCTCTACGACGTGAAGCAAGTGGGCACCACCGACCTGCGAGGCACACGCCAGCAGTTCTGGCCCGACGGCTCCATATTCATCACACGTACCTACCGCTACGACATCCTGGCCAACCGTATGCGCGAACTCGCATACCTCAATGCCGGAATCACAATCACACTGCAAGACATGCGCCTCGACGTGAATGCCGAAGCAGGATATGAAGGCATACGCAAAGACGTGTTCCACTCCGAAGGTGGTCTGCGCGACTTCGTGCGCTACATCGACTCAACACGCACACACCTCTTCAACGACATAATATACCTCAATACCGAGAAGAGCGAGACACCAATCGAGGCTGCCATCATGTACAACACCTCGTACTCAGAGAACATACACTCATACGTAAACAACATCAACACCATCGAAGGCGGTACACACCTCCAGGGATTCCGCACTGCCCTCACACGCGTGTTGAAGAAATACGTGAGCGACGACACAAAACTCACCGAGCGACTTGCCAAGCAAAAGATAGAAATCAGCCCTGAAGACTTCCGCGAAGGCCTCACCGCCGTCATCTCCGTGAAGGTGGCCGAACCACAGTTCGAAGGCCAGACCAAGACCAAGCTGGGCAACAACGAAGTGATGGGAGCCGTGAACTCAGCCGTGGGCGAAGCACTGAGCAACTACCTCGAGGAACACCCCAAGGAGGCCAAGATGATAGTCGACAAGGTGGTGCTCGCAGCCGAGGCACGTATCGCAGCACGCACCGCACGCGAGAAAGTGCAACGCAAGAACCCGATGTCGGGAGGCGGACTGCCAGGCAAACTCGCCGACTGCTCCGACAAAGACCCCGCCAACTGCGAGATGTTCATCGTCGAGGGAGACTCGGCAGGCGGCTCAGCCAAGCAAGGACGCGACCGCCACTTCCAAGCCATACTCCCAATACGCGGAAAGATATTCAACGTAGAACGCGTGAAATGGCATCAGGCATTCGACCACGAAGAAGTGAACAACATCATCAACGCCCTGGGCGTGAAGTTCGGACTCGACGAAGGCGACAGCAAAGAAGCCAACTACGACAAGCTGCGCTACTACAAGACCATCATCATGACCGATGCCGATGTCGATGGATCACACATCGACACCCTCCTGCTCACACTCTTCTTCCGCTACATGCCACAGCTCATCCGTGACGGACGCCTCTATATAGCCACCCCGCCGCTCTACAAATGCACCAAAGGCAAGATAAGCGAATACTGCTACGACGAGCAGGCACGACTCCGCTTCATCGACAAATATGGCGACGGAACAGCCGACAGCGTCAAGACACAACGCTACAAAGGACTCGGTGAAATGAACCCTGAACAACTCTGGGAGACAACCATGAACCCCGAGACACGACTGCTCAAGCAAGTGACTATCGACGATGCAGTCGAAGCCGACTACATCTTCTCAATGCTCATGGGCGACGACGTGCCGCCACGCCGCGAGTTCATAGAGCGCAACGCAACATACGCCAATATCGACGCATAAAAGAAAAGCCCGTTCCAGCTATCCACGTGGGAGAAGAGAACCATCGGGATGTCATTCCCACCAATTAAAGGATAGAAGGAAAAGAGCTCGATATAAGACGAATATAAGGAATAGAAACATTTCATTCAATTCTTACATATATTCTCGTGCCGACCAAAAAGAAGTGATTCTGACCGAGTCGGCACATCTTTTTTTATCCATCGTAAACTCCCTGACACATAATATAAATAGCCCCTGAATGCAGTTGTCATTCAGGGGCTATTATAATTGATGAGAGTATAAACTGTTTTTCGATTGAGGACACACCGGACCCTCATTATGGTCCTGACGATAAATCATCTCAGCGAGTGCCTTCTTGCAGGCCGTTCCCAGTAGCGGGAACGCCATTCCCAGTAGCGGGAATGGCATTCACAGTAGCGGGAATGGCGTTCACAGTGGCGGGAATGGCAATCACAGTGGCGGGAATGGCAATCACAGTGGCGGGAATGGCATTCACAGTAGCGGGAATGGCATTCACTATTGTGGAAACAAGCCAAGGATGTGCGGCCGTGGGTTTATGTCATTGGCCGCAGTGGCTATGTGAAGCTGATGACCGAGCCTGCCATAGGTGTGGATGCGGCATTGGTGTTCGACCGCTCATCGATGTTGCGCAGGTCCTCGCGTTTGCGTTTGTAGGTAGGAATCGATTCCACCATGCTGATGATGTCGTCGTTGTCGAGGTCCTTGTCCTTGAATATGTAGCTGAACACCAACTTGCGGATTGTTGAGCCCTTGTCGGCCGAGCCGTAGATGCTGTCGCGACGTATCTGGCGCTCTATTTCCTTCTCGGTGCGTTCGGCCTCACGCTGGCGTTCTTCCTCATTTCGCTTGTTGAGGCGGTTGGTCATGTCGGCAGAGTTGATGTCGCCCACGCCAAAGCCTGTGGCAAGTATGGTGACCTTCACTTTGTCGCCGAGCGACTGGTCGACCGATAGTCCCCACTTCGTCTCGATGATGTCGGCGGTCTGCATCTTGTTCATGAAGTCGTGGATTTCGTTCATCTCCTCCATCATGAGGCTTGGCGAACCTTGGCTCTCGTCGCCGCTAAATGCGATATGAAGCAGCAACTTCTTCGAGTTGTAGATGTCGTTGTTGTTGAGCAGTGGCGAGTGTAGGGCATCCTCGATTGCCTTTGAAATGCGCAGGTCACCGCTACCGTAACCGGTGCTCATGATAGCCACGCCGCCATTGAGCAACACTGTCTTTACATCCTTGAAGTCGAGGTTGATGATGCCGTGCATGGTGATTATCTCGGCAATGCTGCGTGCTGCATTACAGAGGGTTTCGTCGGCTTTGCTGAAGGCATCGAGCACGGTGAGTTCGGGATAAATCTCGCGCAGACGTTCGTTGTTGATAACGAGCAGTGCGTCGACGTTCTTGCTCATTTCTTCAACTCCGTCGAGTGCCTGGTCGATTTTCTTTATACCCTCCCAGCGGAATGGTATAGTGACGATGCCTACCGTGAGGATGTCCTTCTCTTTTGCCATCTTGGCAATGACAGGTGCTGCACCGGTTCCAGTTCCGCCACCCATACCGGCAGTGATAAACACCATCTTGGTGCCGTCGCTGAGCATGGCTCTGATATCTTCGGCCGATTCTTCGGCTGCTTGACGTCCGGCTGCGGGGTTGTTGCCGGCTCCAAGTCCGTCCTTTCCCAGTTGCAGTTTCGATGGCACTATTGAGTCGTTGAGAGCTTTGACATCGGTGTTGCACACGATGAAGGAAACATCGTGAATGCCTTTGCTGAACATGTTGTTGACGGCGTTGCAGCCTCCTCCACCCACACCAATCACTTTTATGATGCTGGTTTCCTCTTGTGGAAACGTATATTCTATGTTCATATTCTTTATTTGCTTTTACTGATTTACTACTTGTCGATTCTTATATGCTCGTTGTGGCATCTGTTTGTGGTCATGATGTGCTGGGGCTATTCCTTGAGCAGGTCGTCAATCCATTTTGAGAGTTTGCCCATAGGCGAGTTGCGCTTTTTGGCTTCTCTCACGACTGTCTGCAGGTTTTCGCTTTCTTCATTACACTTTTGTATCAGTACATCTGCTTCGCGCAACGACTGGTTGTATTTGTCTTTGTCGGCCAGTACGCTTTTCTTCTTGTCGAAGTCTTCGGTCAGGATGCTTGAGGCCTGAGTCACTGCATTGTCGGCCGCAAGCCACAGTTTCTTGTTGGAAGGATTGTCGTTGATGGCTTCGGTCTGTTTCTGCATATTGACGATAGCCGTGCGAAGCTCTGTCTTGATGCTTTCCACGTATGCCAGGGCTTCGTCTTCCTCCTTCTGCTTCTTGGCGTTTGCCTCCTTGATTACCTGTATCTCGTTTTCCTTCTCCTTCTCGTCGAATATGTCGGGACCCTTGTATGCTCCGCCCACGCAGTTTTCGTCGCCTGACAGCAGCAGGGATATGATGGTGCATGTGGTAGTGCTTTCGGTCGAGAGGTTGGTGATGTCGCTGTTCTTGATGATTTGTGGTATGACTTTCTTGGCAATCTTCACTTTGCTCACCTTGAGTGTCGATGCACATGCCTTGTCGATGTTGGGGATGTTTGCTCCGCCACCGGTTATTATCACTCCGCCCAGCAGCTTGTCGGCATATTCCGAGTTGTGGAGTTGGTTTTCGACGTTGATAAGAATCTCGCCCAGTCGTGCCTCGATGATTTGCTGAATGAGCGATATCTCGATCTCGCGGCCGTCGGATGTGGTATATACAGGCTTCTTCTCGTTCTCGTCGTCGGGTGTGCTTTCGGCAGTCGCATTGCCGTATTTCAGCATCAGTTGCTCGGCCTCCGAGTCCTCAATCTGCAGGTCGCAGAGGTCTTGGCGTATGCTGTTGGTGCCGAGTGGCAGTGTTGTGATTTGGCGCACGATGTTGTTCTTGAGCACTGCTATGGTGGTTGTTCCTGCGCCGAAGTCGATGAGTGCCGCTCCCGACCGCTTCTCGGCATCGGTCAGTATGTTGTTTGCCAGTTCGAATGCCGATATCCGATAGTCGGCTATTTCGAGTCCGAGGTTCTCAAAACTGGTCTTAATGTTGCTGCGCAGTCGGGTGTTGGCCACGATGTTGAGGAACTCTCCCTCGATGTTGGTACCCATGATTCCCACGGGGTTTACCAGGCTGTTGGTGTCGACCACGAAGTTCTGAGTGAAGAAACCGATGAGTTCGTAGTCGTCGATTGCCACTTCGTGACTTTCGTCGGTGATGGCATCGATGTGTCCCTGTGTGATGTATGTAGGGGCGAGCAGGTTTTTCTTTACAATGCTTTTCTGCGAACATACCGACTGTCCTGCCAGTCCGATGTATGTGCGGTTTACTTTCATCTTGAGCGATGTCTCGAGGCGGTTGATGACGTTTCTTATGTTTTGCGTGGTCTTCTCGATGTTGTAGACCATGCCGCGCTTCACGCAGTCGTAGTTCTTCTCTTCTGCGTATGCCAATATCTGCATGGCTCCGTCTTTTTTCTTGCCTGCAATGGCGGCAATCTTCGATGAGCCAAGTTCAATTGCTACAATGATTGATTCCTGTTCTCCCATGTTATTTTGTTTTTGTCTTTTTGCAAATGATTTGTCCGTCGTATTCGAGGTTGATGGTTGTATACTTGTCCCAGCCGATTGTGGGCAGTGCTTTTTCGTAGAATGTGTGCAGCCGTGCGAGTTTGTTTTCAAAGTTGTCGATGGTCCCCAGGTTGATGGTGTGGTGGCCGATTCTGGGGATGAGGGTAATGGTATATTCGTTGTCGGAGTTGGTCGACACGCTGATTTGTTCCACCTGGCTGTTCCAGAACTCGTTGTTGACTATGTAGTTGCCCAGTCGTGCCAGGTGTTTCTGTGCATAGGGGCGTGATATGCGGCCTGTGGCCACTGGCATGTTGACGGGGTATGTGGTTTTGGGTATTATCTTGCCATGGCGGTCGACATAGTATCCCTTGCCGTCGGCTCCGAGTATGTAGATGACGGGTGTGCGCTGTGTTATGTCGATGTGTATTTTCTGGTTGGCGGTCTTGTAGCTTGTCACTTGTTCCACAAAGTCGTTGTGCTTTATGGCCTCTTCGATTTTGTGTGTGCTTATGTCGCTCATGTTGCGCCCTTGGGGGTAGATGTTGGCATCCTTCAGGATTTTTTCTATGCTTTGCGGGGTGATGAATCCGGCATGCAGGTTTTCTTTGATGTCGAGCTCTACCGTCTGGCACTTGAAGTCGGTGCCGGTGTTGGCGGCTTCGGATACGTAGATGGCGTACACGATGTATGCTGCCACACCGATTGATAGTGTTGCTATGGTGAGTATTTGTATGGTCTTCTTCAGTTTCATGTCTGCAATACTTTGACGATTTGTGGTGCATAGTCTTCTATGTCGCCGGCTCCGAGTGATATGAGTACGTCGAAGTCCTTACGGCTGACGGTATCGATGATTTGGTCTTTGGTTATCATCTCCTTGTCGATGCCTGGGCGCAGGTTGTCGTAGATGAGTTGGCTGGTGACCCCAGGTATGGGTTGCTCGCGAGCGGGATATATGTCGGTCAGTATCACCTTGTCGAGCAGCGAGAGGCTTTGCGCAAATTCGTGGTAGAAGTCGCGTGTGCGGGTGTAGAGGTGTGGCTGGAATATGGCTGCTATGCGCTTGCCGGCATATAGTTCGCGTATCGACTTGATGCTTTGCTCTATTTCGTTGGGATGGTGGGCGTAGTCGCTGAGGAACACCATGTGGTCGGTCTTGAGCTTTATGTCGAATCGGCGGTCGACGCCTTGGAATGTCTGCATGCCGTGGCGCAGTTCGTCGGCAGTGGCCCCGTTGAGCCACGCCATTGCCATGGCTGCTATGCCGTTGTCGATGTTGATGGCGAGTGGCACCCCGAGTTGTATGCCGGTGATGGTGGTGGTTGGTGTCACGAAGTCGAATGTGATTTCGCCTCCGCCAATCTTGATGTTCTCGGCATGGAAGTCGCCTTCGTGGCGCGAGTAGGTGTAGGTTTTGACGTCGGGGCCTACGTTGGGTTTCATTTCGAGGCCTGTGTGGATGATGAGTGCTCCGCCTGGCTGTATGAGTGTGGTGTAGTGTGTGAAACTCTCGAGGTATGCTTCTTTTGTGCCGTAGATGTCGAGGTGGTCGGGGTCGGTGGCGGTGATGACGGTCATGTAGGGCCTGAGGTGGTGGAACGAGCGGTCGAACTCGTCGGCTTCAATCACCACATAGTCGCTTTTGGGTGCGAGTATGTAGTTGGTGCCATAGTTCTTGGATATTCCGCCGAGGAATGCGTTGCAGTCGATGTGCGACTGGTGGAGTATGTGTGCCGCCATGGTCGATGTCGTGGTCTTGCCGTGTGTGCCTGCCACGCATAGCCCTTTGTGGGTGCGGGTGAGGAGTCCGAGCACCCATGCGCGTTTCTGTATGTCGAAGTTGTTGTTGCGGAAGTATGTGAGTTCGGTGTGGTCGGCCGGTATGGCTGGTGTGTAGACCACGAGTGTCGACTGTGGGTCGAGAAAGCATTGGGGTATGTCGGCCACCGAGTCGGTGTAGTGTATCTGTGCGCCTTCGGCTATGAGTTGTGAGGTGAGTGGGCTGGGTGTCTTGTCGTATCCGCCCACGTTGTAGCCTTTGGCCAGGAAATACCTCACGAGTGCGCTCATGCCTATGCCTCCGGCTCCTATGAAGTAGATTGATTTGAGAGTCTGGTTCATGTTGGTGATTGTTGTGATTGTTTATTCGTCTGCAAGTTTCAGTACCTCGAGTGCTATCTTGTTGGCCGAGTCGGGCAGTGCCATCTTCTTGATGTTGGCAGTCAGGTCAGCCAGTTTGCTGGCGTCGGCCACTGTCGATACGGCCAGTGGTATGAGGTTCATTTCCGCGTCCTTGTCCCTCACGAGCAGTGCTGCTCCTTTGTTCGAGAGTGCCAGTGCATTTTTCGTCTGGTGGTCTTCGGCCACGTTGGGCGATGGTACGAGTATGCATGGCTTGCCGAGCAGGCATAGTTCGCTGATGCTGCTGGCTCCGGCTCTTGAGACCACGAGGTCGGCTGCTGCATAGGCGGCATCCATGTTTGAGATGAAGTCGGTGACTATGAGGTTTTGCGGATGTTGCAGCCGCTTGAGTTCATGATGTATGTAGTCGCTGTAGTATTTTCCTGTCTGCCACACGATTTGCACTTCCGTGCGGCTGATGAGTCCCAGGGTGTTGAGTACGCTTTCGTTGATGGTGCGTGCTCCGAGGCTTCCGCCGATGATGAGTATCGTGGCACGGTGTGGGTCAAGCCCCATTTGCAGGCGGGCATCTTCTTTGCTCATGTCGGTTTCGGCCAGCGACTGGCGTACGGGGTTGCCGGTCAGCATGATTTTGTCGGCGGGGAAGAAACGCTCCATGCCTTCGTATGCCACGCATATGCGTCGTGCCGATTTGGCGAGCAGCTTGTTGGTCACTCCGGCATATGAGTTTTGCTCCTGTATGAGTGTGGGTATTCCCATCTGTGCTGCTGTCTTGAGTGTGGGTCCGCTTGCGTATCCACCCACTCCCACCACGGCGTTGGGGCGGAATTGGCGTATGATTTTGCGTGCCATCCATTGGCTTTTGCATATTTTCCACAGGACCCTTATGTTGATCAGCGGATTTTTGCGGCTGAAGCCCTCGATGGGCAGTCCTACGATTTTGTAGCCAGCCTCGGGCACACGCTGCATCTCCATTCGGCCTTTGGCTCCTACGAACAGAATTTCGGCTTCGGGGCGCATGGCGCGAATGGCGTTGGCTATTGATATTGCGGGGAAGATGTGACCTCCCGTTCAGCCTCCGCTTATGATTATTTTCGTTTCCTTCATAATGCTGTTGTTGCAGTTTTTTATGTTGTGTTTTTGTCGTTTTCTTTTCATGCTCGCAATGTGGCTCACAGGGCTGTGTGGAAGGGGGCGTTTGTGAGTGCGCACTCTCGGGGTCGCGAGTGCGCACTCATTTTCAATCAATGCCGGTGGTGCTGAAATATTCATCGGTTTCGAGCATGCTCGGAGCCTCGGCGGGCTCCTTCGGATTTTCGTTCACCTTCTCGGCATAGCGACTAATGCTGAGTATGACTCCGAAGTAGAAGCATGTGATGATGATTGATGTTCCGCCCTTGCTGATGAGCGGCAGTGGCTGACCCGTGACAGGCAGCAGATGCACGGCCACACCCATGTTGATGAGTGCCTGCAACACCAGCAGGATGCCAAATCCCATGATGAGGAATGCGGGGAAGAACTTGTCGCAGCGGTTGGCTATCTTGCTCACCCTCACGAGCAGGGCTACGTAGAGGAAAATGACAAACAGGGCTCCGAAGATGCCCATTTCCTCGATGATGATGGCATAGATGAAGTCCGACTCGGCATGCGAAAGGAAGTCTCTCTGAACCGAGTTGCCGGGGCCAAGGCCTATTATGTTGGAGTTGGCTATGGCTATGTTGGCATTACCCACTTGCCAGTTTTCCGACAGTTTGTATTCGCTGCCTTCCTCCTCGTCGATTTGCTTGTTGTCGTCGAGGTTGATGCCTGTCTTTTCCTGCAGGCGGTGTTTCCATGTCAGCACACGACCGCCGGCCTTCGACAGGGTGTTGTCGGGGGTGACGAGCAGGATGGTGGCTGCTGCCGCTCCAGCCAGTCCGATGAAGAGCAGGCCTCGCAGCATGAGTTTGTGGGGTATGTTGCCTATATACATCATGATGACGGCCACGGTGAACAGGATGAGGGCCGTCGAGAGGTTTTCGGTGAAAATAAGCCCGCAAATCACCAGGGTGAGTATGCTGCAAATCTTGAACGGCTTGGCATATCCGCCCTTGGTGGCCATCACCACGGTCTTGGTCCCGCGCCGGTTGTGCACCACTTCCTCGTTCTGGGTCTTCGAGAGGATGGTGGCAAGGGTCATAATCAGTGCAGCCTTGGCTACCTCGGATGGCTGGAATGAAAGGAATCCGAGGTCCATCCAGCGGTTACCACCATTGATGGTGCCGCCGAAAAACAGGACGTACAGCAACAACACAATCGATGTGGGAAGCAGAATGATGGGCATCAGCTTGAAGTATTTGCAGGGGATGCGATGCACGATGAGAATGATGACCAGCCCGATGAGCAGGAAGCCTGCCTGGCGAATCATGGGGTCCCAGTGATGGCCTTGGACGTAGGTGAGCGAACTCGAGGCACTGTAGATTTCGACCAGCGATATCATGCACAGGAAGAAAAATATCATCCATATCACTTTGTCGCCCTTGAACAGGTTGTTGCTAATGATTTTCAGCATATTGATGTGGTGGTTTTATGTTGTTGGCTATGATTGTATTACAGATGCTTCACACAGTCCTTAAACTGCTCGCCACGGTCTTCCATGTTGTGGAAGAGGTCGAAGCTGGCACAGCAGGGGCTGAGCAGGACGCAGTCGCCTGGTTGAGCCATCTTGTAGCATGCGTCGACGCAGTCTTTCATGCTACGTACGTCGGCTATAGGCAGGCCAAAGGAGTCGAAGTTCTCGTGCAATTTCTTGTTGTCAACTCCCAGGAATACCAGGCCCTTACACTTCTGGCGCACAAGGTCGTAAATCTCGGTGTAGTCGTTGCCCTTGTCCAGGCCGCCAAGGATGAGCACCGTGGGTTGGGTCATGCTCTCGAGGGCATACCAGCAAGCATTCACGTTGGTGGCCTTCGAGTCGTTGACAAAGTCGATGCCACGCACCCGTCCTGCCTTCTCAAGGCGGTGTTCAACGCCTGCAAAGTCGCTCAGGCTCTTGCGCAACTGCTCGTCGCTCACACCCGCAATCTTGGCTGTAATGCCAGCTGCCAGCGAGTTGTAGAGGTTGTGCTTGCCGCGCAGGGCCAGGTCGTCTTGCTCCATGTTGAATGGTGTGGGTTGCTCAATGACGTATTCCCCCTCGTCGGCATAGGCTATGGCTCCATTGCCCTTAACCTCGGCAAAGGGTAGGAGGCGGGCACGCAGCTTGTAGTGCTCGAGTTCGCGTTTGATGATGGGGTCGTCGTTCCAGAAGATGAAGGCATCCTGCTCGGTTTGGTTTTGGGTGATGCGCATCTTCGAGTCGACATAGTTCTGCATCTTGAAGTCGTAGCGGTCGAGGTGGTCGGGTGTGATGTTCATGAGCACAGCCACGTCGGCCTTGAAGTCATACATGCCGTCGAGCTGGAAACTGCTCAGCTCAATGACGTAGTAGTCGAACTTCTCGGTTGCCACCTGCAGGGCCAGGCTATGGCCTATGTTGCCTGCAAGGCCCACGTTGTAACCGGCATTCTTCATGATGTGGTAGATGAGCGAAGTGGTGGTTGTCTTGCCGTTCGAGCCAGTGATGCAAATCATCTTGGCATCGGTATATCGACCGGCAAACTCAATCTCCGAGATGATGGGTGTGCCCTGCGCCCTCAGCTTCTGGACCATGGGGGCTTTCTCGGGAATGCCCGGACTCTTAATCACCTCGTCGGCCGAAAGGATGAGCGATTCGGTATGTTGACATTCCTCCCACTCAATACCATATTGGTCGAGTTGCTGCTTATATTGTGGTTTGATGGCGGAGAGATCTGACACAAACACGTCGAATCCCTTCAGCTTGGCCAGTACGGCGGCTCCTGCTCCGCTCTCGGCGGCTCCGAGTATTACTATGCGTTTCATCGTTATCGTATTTTCAGTGTTATGATTGTGATGGCTGCAAGCAGAATGGTCACAATCCAGAATCTAATAGTTATCATGTTCTCGTGAAGGGGTGTGGAATTGCGCTTGCACAGATATTTGGCATCGGGCAAAAGCTGGCTGGGCAGCACACGGAAGTGGTCGTGGAGTGGGGCACGGCGGAACACACGCTGCTTCACACCCACGCGGTTGCCGCGCTTGGCATACCACACTTGCAGTATCACCGACACACTTTCAGCCAACCACACACCGCAAAGAATCGGGATGAGCAACTCCTTGTGGATGATGACTGCCGTCACTGCTATCACGCCGCCGATGGCCAGCGACCCCGTGTCGCCCATGAACACCTTGGCGGGATATGCATTGTACCACAGGAAACCAATAAGCGCACCAACGAAGGCGCACAGATAAACCACAATCTCTTCCGACCCCGGTATGTACATCACGTTGAGGTAACTGGCATAGTGTATGTGTCCCGACACATAGGCCAGGATGCCAAGGGCCGTGCCGATGATGGCTGCATTGCCAGTACACATGCCATCCATTCCGTCGTTGAGGTTGGCTCCGTTTGATACGGCTGTGATGACAAACGTGGTGACAAGGATGAACAGAATCCATCCGCAAGCACGCTTGGTGCGACCGTCGCCTATCCAGTTGAAGGCTTCATAGTAGTCGAGGTTGTTGTTTTTGAAGAACGGAACGGTAGTCACAGTCGACTTGCGCGCTTCGCTCTTGTGATATACCACGGTCGACGACTCGGTCACGGTCTCTACATTTTCGCGCACAACGGCCTGTGGCGAAAGCCAGAGTGCTATTCCAACCACACTGCCAAGCAACAGCTGACCCAGCAACTTGTATCGTGGCTTCATGCCATCTTTATTGCCTCGCAGCTTGATGAAGTCGTCGATAAACCCGAGGGCTCCGAACCACAGGATGGTGATGATGAGCAGGTTGATGTATATGTTGTCGAGACGGCCGAGCAGCAGTGCCGGTATCACAACCGCACCCACGATGATTACTCCACCCATCGATGGGGTGCCTTGCTTCTGCACTCCGTAGGGGTCGATTTCGGCATTACGTGCCGACTCAAGGTGGCGCTTGCGTTTCATGTAGGTGATGAAACTCTTGCCCGCCCACATCGAGATGAGCAGCGAGAGCATCAGTGCAATCAGCGAACGGAACGATATGTAGCTCCACATGCCCATGCCGGGTATGTTGAATTGTTCGAGATATTTTGAGAGGTAGTAAAGCATTGTCTGTTGGTGATTATTTGTCTGGGTCCGTTAGTTTGTTTGGACGATTTTGTTATTTCATCTGGCCACTCTTGTTAGTTCATTTGGCATATCTGACGCACTTCCTCCTTGTCGTCGAAGTGGTGTTTCACGCCTTTTATCTCCTGATAGTCCTCATGTCCCTTGCCGGCAATGAGTATCACGTCGCCTTTCTCGGCCATCATGCAAGCGGTGCGGATGGCTTCGCGGCGGTCGACGATGGAGACCACACGGCGCATCTGCTCGGCATCGAGGCCTGCCAGCATGTCGTTTATGATGTCTTGCGGTTCCTCAAACCGTGGGTTGTCGCTCGTGATGATAACACGGTCGCTCTGGCGTACTGCCTCTTGTGCCATGAGCGGACGCTTGCCTTTGTCGCGGTTGCCGCCGGCTCCACACACTGTGATTACGCGGCCTTTGCCTTCGAGCACTCCGTGTATTGCAGTGAGAACATTCTCCAGGGCATCGGGCGTGTGGGCATAATCGACGATTGCGGTGAATCCGCCAGGGGTGTTGATGGCCTCGAGGCGGCCACTCACCGGGTGCATGGTGCTCATTGCCACCAGCACTTCATGCGGATCTTGCTCCAACATGACGGCGGCTCCGTATACAGCCAGCAGGTTCGACACGTTGAAACGGCCTATGAACTGCACGCCTACTTCCTGTCCGCAGATGTCGAGATACATGCCCTCGAAGTGACACTCTATGATTTTGGCCTTGAAGTCCGCTGCCTGTTGCACCGAGTAGGTCTTGACCGTGGCACGTGTGTTCTGAACCATGACCATGCCGTTGCGGTCATCGAGGTTGGTGATGGCGAAGGCCGAGGCAGGCAAGTTGTCGAAGAACTGCTTCTTGGCATGCAGGTAGTTGTCGAAGGTCTTGTGGTAGTCGAGGTGGTCGCGGGTGAGGTTGGTGAAGATTCCACCGGCGAATGTAAGTCCGCCAATGCGGTTTTGGGCTATTGCGTGCGAACTGACTTCCATGAACACGTAGTCGCAGCCGGCATCGACCATCTGTGCCAACAGTTTGTTGAGCGTGATGGGGTCGGGGGTTGTGTGTTCTGTGGGTATTGCTTCACCGTCGATATAGTTCACCACGGTCGACAGCAGTCCTGCTTTGTAGCCCAGTTTGCGGAACAGGTTGTAGAGGGTGGTGGCTATGGTCGTCTTGCCGTTAGTGCCGGTCACACCTACCAGCTTCATCTTTGTCGATGGGTTGCCACAGAACGTGGTGGCTATGTTGCCTACAATCTGCTCGCTGTTTGCCACCTTGATGTAGGTCACATTGTCGTTGAGCACCTGTGGCAGTTCCTCACACACCACTGCGGTGGCACCGTTGTCGATGGCTTTCTCTATATAGTTGTGGCCGTCGGCTTGAGTTCCTCTCACTGCAATGAACATGTGTCCGGCGCCTATTTGTCGTGAGTCGATGTTCACGTCCTTGATGTCGCATGTGGTTGTTCCTACCACTTCGACGGGCGATATGCTTGTCAGTATTTCGTTTAGTTTCATTTTGTATGTTGTATGTTAATCGTTTGTCAGTTCTATCTCCACCGTCAGTCGCGGCTCAATCTTGGCTCCGGCTGCGAGGCTTTGGTGTTTCACGTGGCCGTAGCCCTGCACTTTGGCGTGCATGCCGCGTCGTTCTATTTCGTATATGGCATCGCGCAGGCCCATACCAGTGAGGTCGGGCATGTGGTCGAAGTCGTTGTCGTTGACTTGGAAGTTGACGCTGGTGCCATCGATGGTGGCGCTTCCCATGTCGTCTTTATCCACATTGGGTGTGTAGGCCGGGATGTTGAGGTCGGCCAATACGGTGCGTGCTGCGTTGATGTTGCCGGCTTTCACTTCGGGCACCATAGTCGAAAGTGTGTCCTTGGCGCGTGTAAGGTCGCTTGTCACGGCATTGGCATACACGCTTTCGGCCACTTTCTTGAACACGGGACCGGCTTGTCCGCCGCCCGATGCAAGTCCGTACTTCAGGCGTATGGCAACGATGCAGGTGTACTGGGGATTCTCGGCAGGGAAGTAACCGCAGAAGCTCACGAGGTGGCCGCCGCCTTTGTAGCCTCCCTTGCCTCCCACCTGTGCAGTACCGGTCTTGCCTGCCACGGTGAAGTACTTGCTGCCGGCACGTTTGCCCACTCCTTCTTTCACCACCCTCACGAGTATTTCTTGTATCTGCTTGATGGCCTCGGGGCGTGCTATTTGTTCCTTCAGCACCTTGACAGGCATCTTCTCCACCGTCTTGCCGTCGCGCTGTACGGCTTTCACGAATCGTGGTGCAACCATGGTGCCGTTGTTGGCTATTGCGTTGTAGAATGTTACTGTCGAGATGGGTGGTATCTGTGTTTCATATCCTATCGACATCCATGCCAGTGCCGTTTTCGACCAGTTGCTGCGGTCGGCTTTTGGCATACGTATCACCGGTTTTGCCGAGCCCACGAATGGCAGTTCGAGGTCGGCACCAATGCCTATGCGTTTCAGTCCCTCCACGAATTTCTCGGGGTTGTTGTGGTATCGGGCGTCGATAAGGCGGCTCACTCCGATGTTCGACGAGTACATAAGTGTGTGCGCCACGTCCATGTCGCCATATCCACCGCGGTTCCAGTTGTGGTCTTTCATCATCGAGCCATACATGTTGTATACACCTCCGTTGCCGTTGGTGTGGTCGTTGATGTTCAACTCGCCGTCGTCGAGTCCCACCAGTATGGATGCAGTCTTGAATGTCGACCCGGGTTCCATGAGTGCCGCCAGTGCGAAGTTGCGTGCCTCGTAGTAGTTGCCGTCGTCATATAGCGACAGGTTGACTATGGCTTTCACGTCGCCGGTCTTGGTTTCCATCAGCACCACGACCCCCATGTCGGCAAGTCCGTTGGTGCCTTTTATCACTTCAAACTCGTCGCGCAGTGCACTTTCACACACGTCTTGCATCGTCACGTCGATGGTCGATACGATGTCGAAACCGTTTTGTGGCTTTATGTCGATGAGGTCGATGTATTTGCTCAGTATCTTGCGGCGGTGTTTGATGCCTGGCACACCGCGCAGCAGTGAGTCGTAGGCCAGTTCCATGCCCGAGCGTGCCGAGTCTTTGGCTCCATACATCTCGCCCAGCGTACGTTTTGCGAGTGATCCGAAAGGTTTTTTGCGGTTGTTGCGTTCCTCTACGGTCAGTCCTACGAAGTACTTGCGGCGCTGGAAGTCGCGGAAGAAGGGCAACTTGATTAGTTCGGTGTATTGTATGTAGTTGAGTGTGGTGCCTTTACACACCTCGAAGTATCGGCTTTGTGCATTCCACCCGTCGGCCAGGTGTCGTTTGTATTCGGCTGCGGTCTTCTTGGGGCATATGGCTGCCAGCCCATTGCAGATGGTGTCGAGCATGGCTGCATATTTCTCGCCTTTACCCATGAAGAGTGAGTCCTTGGTGAAGTGGTAGAGCGAGTCTTTCTTCGTGAAGGTGCCTTTCTTTATGGCGTCGTTGGTCAGTCCCGACTTGAAGTCGATATATACTTTGTAGTCGGGCAGGCTGCTTGCCATGAGTTGTCCGTCGGCCGAGAGTATGTTGCCTCGCATGGCGGGCACGGTGAGGCTGTCCTGCTCGAAGTTGAATCGACGTTGGTCTTCCCAGAATGTCTTGTCGAACACCATGGTCTTCACCATGTATGCCACGATTCCCACACAGAAGAGTAGTGCCAGGATGAGCACCAGGGTGGTTTGGCTTGATATGTATTTCTTTTCGAACTTCATGATGGTTGGCGGGTTGGGTGGTGTGTGGGATGGGTTGTCAGTCTTCTTGCTTGATGGCAAATGGTGGTGTGGTGGAGTGTAGTAGTGTTGAGTCGCCGTTGGCTTTCAGTGTTTTCACTATCTCTGACTGCCGGCTGGCGTTGAGCAGTTCGCTCTCGATGGTCAGCACCTTGTAGCGTTCTTCTTGCAGTTTGACTTTCAGGCTGTCGATCAGCAACACGTCTTGCTGGCTGGCGTAGCGGTTGCCTGTGTAGAGTATTGCCAGCAGTACGAGGAACATGAAGAAGACGACCTGCTTGAGCATGAACCGGCTTTGCAGGATGTCGCCGCCGAGTATCGACTTGAATGTGATGTCGCCCAGCGAGTCTTCGTCTTCGTCCTGGTCGGTGAATTGCTTGATGGCTTTGATGGCCTCTTCTTGCTCTTTGCGGTCTTTGCGTTCGGCTTCTTGCAGTGCGTCGGCAATTCCTTCGCTTATGTCTTTCTGTTCGTCGTTCACTGTCTTAACTTTTAATTATTCATTGTTCACTTTTCTTTATTCCCACTCTCAGTTTTGCACTTCTCGAGCGTGGATTTTCCTGCTGCTCTTCCGCTGTGGGTGTGATGGGTTTGCGTGTGAGGGTGGTGTATGGCGCCGATATGTTGCCATAGAAGTCTTTCTCTTCCTTGCCCTCGATGTTGCCGGTGCGCATCAGGTTCTTCACCATGCGGTCCTCGAGCGAGTGGTAGGTGATGACCACCAGTCGCCCTCCGGGGCGTAGCACCTGTGTGGCTGCGTTGAGCATTCCGGCCAGGGCGTCCATCTCGTGGTTTACCTCGATGCGCAGTGCCTGGAAGGCTCGGGCCAGGTCTTTCTTCTCGCGCTCGCGTGGCAGGTGGGGCTGCAGTGCATCGATCAGCTGACCGATGGTGGTGAGTGGCTGTGCGGCGCGTGCCTTGACAATCGATCGTGCCATCTGCCGGCTTTGTGTCAGTTCGCCATATATGTGGAATATGTTGGCCAGGGTCTGTTCGTCGCTGTTGTTGACGATGTCGGCAGCCGTGGTGGTGGCTTGCTGGTTCATGCGCATGTCGAGCGGGCCGTCGGCGCGGAACGAGAATCCGCGGCTTGCCTCGTCGAAGTGGTGTGACGACACACCCAGGTCGGCCAGTATGGCGTCGATTTGTCCGTCGCATCCGTAGTATCTCATGAAGTTCCTGAGATATCTGAAATTGCTTCTGATGAATGTGAAGCGCGGGTCGTCGGTCGGTGCGCATGCCATGGCGTCGATGTCTTGATCCATGGCATATAGGTGTGACGTGTTGTCCATCCTGCGCAGTATCTCGCGTGTGTGGCCTCCGCCTCCGTGTGTCACGTCGACATACTTGCCTCCCGGCTTGATGTCCATGGCATCGATGCTCTCACTGAGCATCACTGGCGTGTGGTATGCAGGCGCGTCGCTGTTCATGTGGTGTGGGTTGTGTGTGCTGAATGTGTTAATATTTATATTATAATGTACGCGCGCGAGGACGCTTAAAAACACTGCTTTTCACCCATTGGTGGTTTGTCGGTGGTTTATGTATGGCGGTCCTATCCGCTCAGGCTGTGTGTCTGCGCGGTTGGGTACCACTTATATGATGTTGGGTGGTAGGTCGGCCATGATGGCTTGCAAGTCTTCGCCCAGCGTGGTTTGCTGGCTGAGCACCGACTCGCATTCCTGTTTGTCCCATATCTCGATGTGGTCGTCGACCGCCAGGAACCGCACGTCGGAGGTGATGCCTGCGTAGTCGAGCTTGCGCCGGGTGATCAGTATTCGTCCGTTGCTGTCGAGTTCCACCACATCGGCTTCGGATACAAACTTACGAAATAGCTGTTGATGAGTGCCGTTCCAACGGTTGAGCCGCCCGCGAAGTGAGTCGACCAACTCGTTCCAAAGGCTTTCGGGATACAGCACCAGGCATCGCTGAAACAAGTCGCTGCGAAGCACGCACCGTGTTTCGCCCGAGGCTTCGAGCACCTTGCGCATCGCGGCCGGGAGAAACACCCGCCCCTTCGAGTCTGCTTTGGCTGTATAGTCACCTGTAAATCTCATCAATCCTTACGATTTTTTGTTTTCGAGTGCAAATATAGACATTTTCCTCCACATTCCACCACTTTTCCCCACTTTTTTTTGCTTGTATAGCGTTTTTTTTTCGTGCCTTTTTTTAATTGTCTGAATAACAACCTGTTCGAGGTGGGGCAATATCGCCCAAAAATGTGTTTGTAAAATGACAATTAGCAACGGTGATGAAAAAAAACATCAGCGAACTTGAAAAAAAAGGTAATGCTGGTTGTAGTTTCATAAATTATTATTACCTTTGCAATCGAAACGAGTAAATAACCAAAAACAAACAGGATCATGAGAACGCAACTTAGAATCATAGCTTTGATAGCGACGCTGGTGGTGTCGGTATCAACATCGGCTCAGCTGCATTTCGGCCTTAAGGCAGGTACGGGACTCACGCAGGTGAAACTTGAGAAAGAGACATTGACCGATGCCAACAACCGTCTGGGGTGGTTTGCTGGTATTATGGTTGAGTACTCTATGCCCATATCGGGCCTGGGGATAGATGCCTCGGTGCTATACAACAACAAGGAGATAGAACTGGAAACCGAGCGTGGCAAGGAGCGCGAGACACTGAAATATGTCGATGTGCCCATAAACCTGAAACTGACTATCGGTTTGGGAAGCACGGCAGGAGTGTTCCTTACGACCGGGCCGCAGTTCTCATACAACATAGGCGACGATGACCTCTTCAGCGACCTCAGCCTGCCTACCGCCAACAGCCAGATTCAAAACATAAGCCGTAGGTTCGAGCTCAAGAAGTCGGAGTTCAGCTGGAATGTAGGTGCGGGAGTGAAACTGATGAAACACATCCAGATAGCCTACAACTACAACATGGCAATCGGCAACACTGCCGACGTGAATGTCGACCTGAGCACCATAACCGGAATTGCCAACGATGCAGCCAACGGAAAACTGAAGAACAACACCCATCAGGTGTCGGTAGCCCTCGTTTTCTGACAACCCATCATCCTGCAACCGGCACTGCCGCCGCACCCCCGTGCGGCGGCAGTGCCGGTTTTTGTGTATGCGCGCATGTATATAAAAAAATGAGTGCGCACTTTCGAGGCCGAGAGTGCGCAGTCGCGGCCCCGAGAGTGCGCAGTCGCAGGGTCGAGAGTGCGCAGTCGCAGATGTGAAAGTCCGCAGTCGCAGATTTGAAAGTCCGCAGTCGCAGATTTGAAAGTGCGCAGTCGCAGATTATACATTTCGTTTCTTCCTCTCTTCCATCCTCTCAACATCACCTGCTTTCCCCTTTTTTCACATTCCTCGCTTTCTACTTTTTCCACATTACCTGCTTTCCCCTTTTTCCACATTCATCGCTTTCTACTTTTTTCCACCTCCCTCCCTATATAGCATCACCTCCCCCTTTTGTCATATCGAACGAAGTGAGCATATCTTGAAGTTGCAAAGCAACTTGCGTTTTTTTGTAAAGTGCGTAGCACTTTTAAGATCCTCTCCTTCACTTCGTTACGTCGGGATGACAAGATGGGTGGGTTGTTCTATATATTGGGGTTGTTGTTCTTGTTCTCATGCAGTTTACCGTCATCGTTTAGCACCTCCCTCCCTATATAGCAAAACCTTCCCCTTTTGTCATATCGAACGAAGTGAGCATATCTGTGACAGTCCATAGGACTGCTATATTCACGAATAATTCATGTTCAATTCATGCAAATTCGTGTTAAAACAACTCTTCTTCGTCTTCAATTCATGCTAATTCGCGTCATAAACAGCAAACATCTACTACTTCTCACTCTCTCAACGCTTATTCAACAAGTGTAAAAGCTCATTTTTTTCCTAAGTTTGCCGATGAAATGGCGCTTTTTCGTCGAGTACCTGTATTCTTAACATGTCGAAAAATCAATAAAAACATGCCGTTTGTCGCTCCGAACGGACTTTTTTGCGTGAAATGCATTCCATTTATCATTATTCATGAAAAAAAACGTGCGATTTCGACCTTCAACCACCCATTTTTCTCTCCTAACCCCAACTTTTTACTTACATTTTCAGAAAATGTAAGTCGAAAAGCGTAAATTGTAAGTGATTATACCCTTTTTGTATCGTATCTTTGCAACCGAAATGTGTACGCATATCATTGCTTGCGCAAAAAAGATAATGTGGATAACGTGAACATCAACACGCTCTTTGACATCCCGAATAGACTCTCCCACCCATCCCGCATGGACTCTCCTATCCATCCCGCATGGACTCTCCCACCTGAAAGGGGGAGTACCCGCAGGGGGAGGGGGTCTTCTCCC
>CAMVDC010000023.1 GCA_947166155.1 uncultured Prevotellaceae bacterium
CGTTTCCGCAAGACGATAATCACGCCACAACAGCACGTTGACAACTCACATAATCCGAGAATGAAGAGGGGACGAATGATGCGCCGACATCGTTCGTCCCCTACTGTTTTTGCCGTGTTGACATACCCGCCCAGAAGTACCTGTAGAGGGGGTCGAAAATGAGTGCGCACTTTCGGGGCTGTGAGTGCGCACTCACAGGCCTGCGAGCGCGCACTCTCGACCCCGCGAGTGCGCACTCGCAAATGCACAACAACGCGGTCGTCGAAACGAGCGACGGTATTAATTCAAATGTGATGTCGAAAATACGAGCTGATAAACGTAATTTATCCGCCTTTCATTACCAATTATTCATTTTAAATTCGTAACTTTGCAGTCGTTTTGCGAGTGGAGCATCCGCCCGCCGGTGTTTTAGTGAGAAATGAATAAAGGACTACAAACATTTTTGTTGATACTGATGGTAGTGGCGGCCTTGATAGGTCTCCACTATTTGCCGTCGATACGTATCGGCGATTATGAGTTGCGGCAAGTGAATATATGGGAAGGGCCGGCCGATGTTACGACTCCAGCATCCACAGCCTCACAAGGCAGTAAGGACGCGACTATCACCACCGACTCTGCTGAAACCAGAGCAGATACCGTGGCTGCAACACCATCGCTCCACCACTTCTTCTCTATGCTCGACTCCGCCCGGCTCCGCCCCGTGCGCATCGCCTATTTCGGCGATTCGTTTATCGAAGGCGACATCATGACATCAGCCCTGCGCAACCTGCTCCAGCAAACGTATGGAGGCAAGGGCGTGGGATGGGTCGACATTCAGTCGTCGACAGCCGGATTCCGCACAACGGTGATTGAGCTGAGTCGCGGTTGGCAGGAACACAACGCCATTGGCAGCAACAGCAGCGCATTCGACCCTGAACTGCAAGGCATAAGCGGACGGTACTACACACCGACTCCAGGGGCATATATCGACATCAGGGGTCAGAAACGAGTGTATGGCGAACAACTCGACACCATGCAGCGCGCCACACTGTATTTCACCCCCTCGCCAGGCATGACACTCACCGGCTCAATCAACGGCACCGCCTATCAGCCACTCTACCAATGCGACGACGACAGCATCGCGCCCGACACCATCGTGGCCCTCACGCTGAAAGGCAAGATCGGTCGTGTGAGGGTGAACGTCGATGGCGACGGCCGCTTCTACGGCATGGCATTCGAGTCGTGGCGAGGCATCACACTCGACAGTTTCCCCATGCGCGGCAGCCCCGGCTACCACATCGGAGCCATACCCGAGCACACACTACAGCAGTTTGCACATCTACGCCCCTACGACCTCATCATCCTGCATTTCGGCCTCAACATGGCATCGCCCACCGTCAAGACCTATCAGCCATTTAAGGAGCGATTCAAGAAGTGCATAGAGCTATACAAACGCACATTCCCCAATGCCAGTTTCCTGCTCGTGAGCATGAACGACCGCGATGTGCGTGGTGCCGACGGACAGTTCCACACCATGGATGGAGTGCTCGACCTCGTTGAGATACAAAGGCAGATGGCCGAGGAAGAAGGCATCATGTTCTGGAACCTGCAACAGGCAATGGGAGGGGAAGGCAGCATGGCCCGCCTGCAAGCCGAAGGCAAGGCCAACCACGACTACACACACATCAACTTCCGCGGCGGCGAAGTGCTGGGCAAACTGCTCTTCGACTTCCTGCAGACGGAACGCCTCAACGAAGGAAAACGAGCCGAAAATGCCGATGAAACCGAGCAAAACGACTCGAAACCCATCGACTGACATACACTCTCAGGGACAAAGACCAACACACATAGTAAAGTCAAACAGAACACACATAGTAAAGTCAAACAGAACTATCACACCAAAGCAACAGCAACGAGATGACCGACACATCACACATACTTGACTACATACTACAACAACTCACCTACAACCCGGCCGAACCGCTCATCTTCAGCAGCGGCCTCTTCCTGTGGTTGTTCCTGGGTTTCGTGGCCGTGTATGCACTCATGGGTCGCACCACCACCCTCCGCCTGCTGTTCGTCACCCTCTTCTCCTACTACTTCTACTACAAGTCGAGCGGCATATACTTCTACCTGCTGGCAGTAGTCACCGTGAGCGACTTCCTCATAGCCAAGGCCATACACTCCAGCCACGACCGTCGCTGGCTCTCGCGGCTGTGGCTCACACTCAGCATAGTGCTCGACCTCTCGCTGCTCGCCTACTTCAAGTACACCAACTTCTTCGCACAAATCATAGCCGACATCATGGGCAGCAACTTCCAGCCACTCGACATATTCCTGCCCGTAGGCATCTCGTTCTTCACGTTCCAGTCGCTAAGCTACACCATCGATGTATACCGCAGGCAGATAACACCACTCACCAACCTGCTCGACTACGCATTCTACGTCAGTTTCTTCCCCCAACTCGTGGCAGGCCCCATAGTGCGTGCACGCGACTTCCTGCCACAGATACGCCGTCCGCTCAACATCACAAGCCAGATGGTAGGCACCGGCGTGTTCTACATCATCGGCGGATTGCTGAAAAAAGCCGTCATCAGCGACTACATAAGCATCAACTTCGTGGAACGCGTGTTCGACGCACCTGCACTCTACTCTGGCTTCGAGAACATGATGGCCGTCTATGGCTATGCCATGCAAATCTACTGCGACTTCTCGGGCTACAGCGACATGGCCATAGGTATAGCACTGCTGCTCGGATTCCGATTCCCACAAAACTTCAACGCACCCTACAAGGCCACCAGCATCAGCGACTTCTGGCGCAGATGGCACATCAGCCTCTCGTCGTGGCTCAAAGACTACCTCTACATATCGCTTGGCGGCAACCGCCACGGGCAGTTCCGACAATACCTCAACCTCATGATCACGATGCTGCTCGGCGGATTGTGGCACGGAGCCAGCATCAACTTCATACTGTGGGGCGGCCTGCATGGCATCATGCTCTGTATTGACAAGATGTGGCACCGCATCTGCCCCATACTCTCACCCCTCGACGCCAAGACACCCGCAAAGCGACAGGCCAACACCCCGTGGCGCAAGATGCTGAAAGTGGTGTCGGCCATCATCACCTTCCACATCGTCTGCACAGCATGGGTATTCTTCCGCAGTTCGTCGTTCGACTCCGCCTTTGCCATGCTCAACCAGATATTCACCCATTTCCAGCCACAGGTAGTGATGCAATGGCTCGAAGGCTACAAACTGGTTGCCATATTCATCGCCACCGGATTCATCATGCACCTCATGCCCGGCCGATGGGCCAATGCCACCCGGCTCACATTCTCGCGCTTGCCACTCATTGTGCTTGCCCTGTTGATGGTATGCGCCATCTATCTCGTAGTGCAAGTAAAGTCGAGCGACGTTCAGCCATTCATCTACTTCCAGTTCTGAGCCAAGCCGACGACACAACCCTCCCCCTGAAAAAAGAAAGGCAGATGTATCAAAACCTCTGCTTATAGCATCTATCACACCGACAGATGCTCAAATAATTTGAGTTCACAGCTGCTGATTCATTTATATTTACTATCTTTGCAGATTGAAAACCTCAACTATTCAATAAATAACAACATGTCATTTACACGCATTACAGCCGCCGAAGCAGCGGCAATGATTCAAAACGGAGACAATATAGGTCTCTCGGGGTTCACACCAGCAGGTACAGCCAAAGCCGTGCCTGCAGAGTTAGCAAAACGTGCGCATGCCGAACACGAAGCCGGACGCCCATTCCAAGTAGGCGTATTTACCGGAGCATCGACAGGACAATCGTGCGACGGTGCACTGTCGAACGAGCATGCCATACGCTATCGTGCACCCTACACCACCAACCCCGACTTCCGCAAACACGTCAACGCAGGTGAACTGGCCTATAGCGACCTGCACCTCGGCATGATGGCACAGGACCTCCGCTACGGATTCCTCGGCCCTGTCGACTGGGCAATAATCGAAGTATGTGCCATCGAACCCGACGGCAAAGTATACCTCACTGCAGCTGGCGGTATCTCACCAACCATTGCACGCCTGGCTCGCAAGGGTGTGATACTCGAACTCAATGCCTTCCACTCACCCAAGTCAATCGGCATCCACGATGTCTACGAACCACTCGACCCTCCACAGCGCAAGCCTATCCCAATCGAGCACGTAACCGACCGCATCGGTACCACATACCTGCAAATCGACCCCAAGAAGATTGTGGGCGTAGTGGAATGCAACCTGCCCGACGAGGCACGCGACTTCAAAGGCGCCGACCCAATCACAACCAAGATAGGTGAGAACGTAGAACACTTCCTCATGGGCGAGAAAAAGCGCGGCATCATCCCACCAGGATTCCTCCCATTCCAAAGCGGTGTAGGCACCACAGCCAACGCCATACTCTTTGCATTGGGAAGCAACCCTGAGATGCCAGCAATGGAAATCTACACCGAAGTGCTGCAAAACGCCATCGTAGACCTCATGTTCGAGGGCAAGGTGAAGTGTGCATCTACATGTTCACTCACAGTGACCAACGACAAACTCCTTAGCATCTACGACAATATCGACTTCTTCCGCGACAAGCTCGTGCTGCGTCAGTCAGAGATATCCAACAACGCCGAGGTAATCCGCCGACTGGGTCTTATCGCTATCAACACAGCAATCGAAGTCGACATCTACGGCCATGCCAACTCGACACAGATTTGCGGCACCAAGATGATGAACGGCATCGGTGGCTCGGGCGACTTCGAGCGCAACGCATTCCTCAGCATCTTCACATGCCCGTCGGTAGCCAAGGGCGGCATGATATCGAGCATCGTGCCATTCTGCTCACACATCGACCACACCGAACACGACGTCAACATCATCGTGACCGAACAAGGAGTGGCCGACCTCCGCGGCAAAGGACCTATGGAGCGTGCCAAGGCAATCATCGAAAACTGTGCACACCCCGACTACAAGCAACTGCTCTGGGACTATCTCAAGATATCGACCAAGGGACACTCGTGCCACAACATGGCTGCAACACACGCATTCCACGACACATTCCTGCGCGAAGGCGACATGCACCTCGTCGACTTCAGCAAGTATGCTCAATAAATAGTAAATAGTCAAATCGTAAATGATAAGGCTTATCTCATGGAACGTTAACGGCCTGCGAGCATGTGCCGGCAAAGGCTTTGCCGACACATTCAACTCACTCGATGCCGACTGCTTCTGCCTGCAAGAAACCAAAATGCAGGCAGGGCAGTTGGACTTGGCCTTCCCTGGCTATCAATCCTTCTGGAACTACGCCGACAAGAAAGGATACTCGGGCACTGCCATCTACACACGTCTCAATCCACTGAGCGTGACCTACGGCCTCGGTATCGACATTCACGACCACGAGGGACGTGTCATCACCCTCGAGTTCGATTCCTTCTACCTGGTCACCGTCTATACCCCCAACTCGCAAGACGGCCTACGACGCCTCGACTACCGCATGCAGTGGGACGACGATTTCCGCGCATACATACAGCGCCTTGACCAACAAAAACCAGTCGTCATCTGTGGCGACATGAACGTAGCACACAAAGAAATCGACCTGAAGAACCCGCAATCCAACCGCCGCAATGCCGGTTTCACCGACGAAGAGCGTCAGCAGTTCACACAACTGCTCGACAGCGGTTTCATCGACACTTTCCGACACTTCCACCCCGATGAAACCGACATCTACTCATGGTGGTCATACCGATTCCGGGCACGCGAGAACAACGCAGGGTGGCGCATCGACTACTTTGTATGCTCAAAACGTATGGCACCACAACTCGACGGTGCAAAAATACACACAGAGGTGATGGGGTCCGACCACTGCCCTGTGGAACTCACACTAAAAGCATAAGAAGAAGTAATAACGAAAATAATGAAGATTGGAGTATTCTGCTCATCGTCCGACAACCTACCGGCTACATACTACCAAGCAGCCGAACAGCTGGGTCGCTGGATAGGCGAAAATGGACACACACTGGTGTATGGCGGTGCACGCTGCGGTCTGATGGAATCGGTGGCAACCGCAGTACGCAATACCGGTAGCATAAACGTTATAGGTGTGGTGCCGAAAATACTTATCGACAGAGACATGGTAAGTCAACAAGTAGGAATCAAGATTCCCACCGAAAACCTCACCGACCGCAAGACGTGGATGATGAAGATAAGCGACATATTCATAGCATTGCCCGGAAGTGTAGGCACACTCGACGAAGCTTTCACCGTAATAGGCGAAGCATCGATAGGCAACAGCGACAAACGCGTGATATTCTGGAATATCGACGGATTTTGGGACAGCTTGTTCGCCATGCTCGACTCAATACAACAGTCAGGAGCTGTCAACAAGCCACTCGACCGATATATGATAAAGGTCGATACATTCGACCAACTGACAAACGCATTGAACATCAAATGAACTGCGTAGTCAACATCAAACCAAACAAAAGCAACTAATATATTAACCCACCAGACAACATAACCCCTTTATATATGCGCAAGATAATAGGAATAGGTGAGACCATCATGGACATCATCTTCAAGAACGGACAACCCACAGCCGCAGTACCAGGAGGATCGGTATTTAACTCCGTCATCACCCTTGGGCGCCTCGGCCTCAACGTCACCTTCATCAGCGAGACCGGCAACGACCGCGTGGGCCGCATCATACTCGATTTTCTGGCCGACAACGGCGTCAACAACGAAAACGTATGCGTCTATTACGACGGACGTACACCAATATCACTGGCATGGCTCAACCAACAGAACGATGCTGAATATGAATTCTACAAAGACTACCCCAAGGCACGTCTCGACGTCATCTGGCCACGCATAGAGCGAGGTGACATCGTAGTCATGGGCTCATACTTTGTGCTCAACCCTGTGCTAAGAAACAAAGTGCTCGAGTTCCTCAACTACGCCAAGGAACGCGAAGCAATCATATACTACGACTTCAACTTCCGCGACAGCCACAAAGGCGAAGCAATGAAACTATACCCCGACATACTCGAGAACCTTGAGTTTGCCGACATCGTGCGAGGTTCGACCGAAGACCTTACCAACATGTTTGGTGACAACGACCCACACCGCATATTCCAAAAGGAAGTGGAATTCTATTGCAAAAACATGATATGCACCGACGGAGGTGGCAAGGTGACACTCATATCACCAACCACATGCAAGGAATTCACCGTGAAGCCAGTAGAGACAGTGAGTACCATCGGAGCCGGCGACAACTTCAATGCAGGAATCATATACGGACTGGTGAAAGAAAACATCACCCCCGACAACATCAACCAAATCAGCCCCGAATCATGGGAAAACATCATGCAACCTGCACTCGACTTCTCGGCACATGTGTGTCAAAGCCTCAACAACTCCATATCAAAGGAGTATGCACAAAGCTACATCAACCCCACACAAAAGACAACCCTCTTCGACTGAATACTCTAATCCCAAAACAACACTCACACATGAAACTATTTCAACACGTAAGCGATATTGGCGACCTCAACATAGCGCTGAAAGAAGCCCTCGAAGTGAAACACGACCGCTATGCATGGAACTCATTAGGCAAAAACAAGACTTGCCTGCTCATCTTCTTCAACAACAGCCTGCGCACCCGTCTCAGCACACAGAAGGCGGCCATGAATCTCGGCATGAACGTCATTGTGCTCGATGTCAACCAAGGTGCCTGGAAGCTCGAGACCGAACGGGGAGTTATCATGGATGGCGACAAGAGCGAGCACCTGCTCGAGGCCATACCCGTCATGGGATGCTATTGCGACATCATTGGTGTACGCAGTTTCGCAACCTTCCAAAATCGTGCCGACGACTACGAGGAACGAATCCTAAACCAGTTCATACGATACAGCGGACGCCCTGTCTTCTTCATGGAGAGTGCTACCGTACATCCACTGCAAGCATTTGCCGACCTCATCACCATCGAGGAATATAAGCGCAAGGAGCGCCCAAAGGTGGTGCTAACATGGGCACCACACCCAAAAGCCCTGCCACAAGCAGTACCAAACTCGTTTGCCGAGTGGATGCGTGCAGCTGATGTGGAGTTTGTAATAACACATCCTGAGGGCTACGAACTCGACCCGCAGTTCATAGGCGATACTCCTGTCGACTACGACCAAATGCATGCATTCGAGGGAGCAGACTTCATCTATGCCAAAAACTGGAGTTGCCCTGGTGTGACACATCCCGAACAATACGGACAGATACTCAACACCGACCGCTCGTGGACCGTCGACGACCGTCACATGGCAGTCACCAACAATGCCTACTTCATGCACTGCCTGCCAGTGCGTCGCAACATGATTGTCACCGATTCGGTCATCGAAGCACCTACAAGCATCGTCATCCCCGAGGCTACCAATCGCGAGATCTCGGCACAAGTGGTACTGAAACGCATGCTACAATCACTTTAGCATGAGAATAAGGATACTGGATGTATGAGGTAGATAATATTTGATAAGACTATAAATTCTATAAATACAGATTGTCGGCCTTGCTTACCATATCTTTACAAATGGTAGCAAGGCCGACAATCTGTAGAAGGATGTTACTTCACTACTATCTTGACCACATCGCGGTTTTCACCGTATGCGAATGTGAGTACGTAGAGTCCTGATGGCAGGTTGCCGGGGAGGATGAACGAGCCGTTCGACTCGAGACGTCCGCCTGCCACCACCACACCCGAGATGCCAACCATGCGCACAGTTACATCTGATGGGTTGATGCCTCCGAGATCGAGTTGCAGGGATTGTCCGGCTTGTATCATACCCGAAAGTATCTTTACACCATCAGTGTTGGTAATCTCTGCATAGTCGCGCTCTACATCTTGAATGCCTGTTTCAAATTCTGTGTCGCGCAGCGTGTTTTCGTAGAAGAACCACTTGATGTAGGGGTCGGCCACTGCCAGGGCTCCGCTGCCAAAGCGTAGGCGGTAGTCCCAGTGGTGTTTACGTTGTGCATCGCCTGTGTAGATATAATCAGTGTTGACTACCACGCAGAAGATGACACCATTGGCAGGACCCGGTGTGAGGTCAATCGACATATTGCCGCAGCGCACCGTCTGGCTGTAATAACAGTCGCCGTTCTTGGTGCGATAGCAGAGCAGTGCTCGCATGTTGGTGTCTTCGGGACGGAACTCAACGTTGGCAACCGATCCGCTGACGTGGATTGGAATGATATTGGCACCACTCCAACCCGGGTTGGTGAGTGTGTCGGGAGCCATCCAGCCCTCTGAGTCGTTGAGTTCGACTGTCTGATATGGTGTGATGCGATATGGTGCTACGTTTATCCAGTAGGGTTCCCACTCGGCTTTTACCGTTGTACCAAAGTAGCTGTTGGTCACTGCGCGATACGACTTGTCCCATCCGCCCAGGTCGAAAAGTGCCTGGCGAGCACGGTATTGCACAATCACATCTCGCATAGCTTCATCGCCAAGGGTGTCGCCCATGGTTTCGAGCACTCGGTTCTTGCAGTATCGCCAAATCCATGGTATGCTTCCGTCGCCACACACATTGGCCACAACTGTAGGAAAAGCATTGGCATACTGTACTCCACCAAGGTAGTTTCGCCATGTGCACACCTGCTGACCACCGTTATACATGTTTACTCCTTGTGCTGCAGGACCGCCATACGACCCGTCTTGCAGCCAACCTGAATAGCACTCGATTGGCATGTGAGGAGCAAGAAATGGTCCTCCATCGAGGAATCCTGCATCGCCATGATATCCGTCGCGCAGTGCATAGACCTGTCCTTGCAGCCATGTGTTGCCTCCTTCATGGAACCACGACGAGCCTTGACATGCTCCGAGGTCGGCAAATGTGGCGTGGATGCCCTCGTGTACCATCGCGTTTCGTTGGTATTCACCGTCGTTCCATTTCTGGTCAGCATCATCGCGGAATCGGCTGAATGGGTAGTATGAAGCCCATACGCATGCCCACGAGCGTCCGTCGACTGTGGTTGCACTCTGATATCCGCCCTTCTCGGTATTTGATGTGTTGTCGTTGGCCAGTCCTGAGCCGAAGATATAGACAAACGATTTATAGCCCTGACGTGCGCTGAGGTCGGGTGGCCATCCCATGTAGTCACGGATGTATGCAAAGTCGTAGTCGTATTTGTCGACCAGATTCTTTGCTGCCTTCATTATGATTTCGTCGTCACGTCCCACTTGTCCAACTTCGGTGTTGAGGTCATCGCCCCAGAACACAGACCACCATTCGCCTGCATAATGGTTGGCTGGTTGTCCGTTTTTCTTCCTTATGTTATGTATTTTCTCAGGTTTTTGCAGGTTGGGATATTCGGTGTGGAAGTCGTAGGTGAGATTATATGTGTTCCATGTCTTAAACTCGCCTAGGTGTTCCTGCACGTCGACATAGAAGTAATAAGTTTCGGCGGTTACCTTTCCGTCAGCACCCGACAGGCGTGCCACAACCCGGTACATACCTCCGTCGTCGTACTCTGCATTTTGAGTCAGCACGAAGTCTTCGCTGCGATAGGTGCGCAGGGTCTTTATTGATTCTTTCTTCTGCTTTGCATCCCATGTGATTTTTGACCACGAGTATTTGGCTGACGTATAGGTGTCGGTGTCGATTATTTCGCATCCGAGTGTGATTTGGTCGCCTGCACTCACAGATATGAAGTTTTCGTGTCGCGGCTCCTGCTCGTTTTGGCGCACTACCGGGCGCACGAGCCATCCGTCGGTCTGACTTTTTCGGCCTACGACTGCCGGTTGGTTGTCGGTCACGGAATAGGGAGAACCTGCTTCACCAATAGTGACGTTAAAAACATAAAGTACGGTATCGGTCCCCTGTACCAAGGCTTCGCGTACGGTATATGTATTTCCTGCCTGTGTGTTGGCTTCTGCATTGTGGGTTACAATGAATCGTGGTGCGTTCCACACTACCTTGATGCAGTAGTTGCGCGACTTGTTGGTTGCCAGTCCTGTTGATGTAAACCAGTGTCCACGCTCGCCGCTCACATCGGATGTACTGGTGTCGTAGTATGTATCCTTTCCGTTCGAGCTGGTCCACATTGCTTTGAGTGGTACGTTGGCCAGTGTCGATGCGTTGACTCCCAATAGGCTTTTCAGCAGCGTGGTCTTGGCCACACACTCGGTTGGTTGGTCAGCATCGATGGGTCGTTGGATTTCGAAAGTGTATGTGTGTTTTGATCCTGCCCATGCAGTTGCGACACACATAGCAAAAGCACACATGGTGGCAAATGCTTTGATTGATTGTTTCTGTTTCATGTTGTTGGTTGTATTAGTAGGATTGATGTTATTCATTGTGCATAACAGTTTAGCTTCACTCCAGTAGTTTCTGCAATGTCTCGTCGTCTTCGTTTTCGGCGTAGTAGGTTATGAACTCCTTGGGTGTCATACCAAAGAACTCGCGGAATGAGTTGCTGAAATGTGAGTGTGATGAGAATCCGACTCTGTATGCCACCTCTGAAATGTTGACGTTGTTGTTGACGAGGAAGTATGCAGCCTGTTTCAGTCGGTATGAGCGTATGAAGTTGACAGGCGACATGCCATACCGCTCTTTCATTTTGCGGTTGAGGTGTACGCGGCTGATACCCGCTTGGTCGGCCAGTTCGCTGACTCCGAATGTTGAGTCGTCGAGGTTTTTCTTCAGTATTGCGTTCACACGTGCGAAGAGTTGGTCGTCGACGCTGTCGATGGTCGATTGCGAGTAGTCGAATCCCACCTCTGTTCGCCTTATTCGGCTCTTCATCTGCTCGCGCAGCCTCAGGCTTTGAGCTATGGCTCCCTTGAGCATGAGCACATTGAACGGCTTGCTGAGGAAGTGGTCGACCTGCAGGTTGAGGCTGTTGATTTGTGCGCGGTCGCTGTTTTCGCTCGTGAGCATGATGATTGGTATGTTGTCGGTCTCGGGGTTGCCCTTGATTCGCTTGCAGAGTTCTATTCCATTTCCGTCGGGCATGCGTATGTCGGTCACCACCACATCGGGCCTCGACTTGAGTATCTCCTGCCATGCCGTGTTGCCACTATTGGCTATGAGTATGTTGTAGTCGTCTTGCAGCTGGCTCTTCACAAACTGGCAGAGGTCGTCTTCATCGTCGACCACAAGTATCGAGTACTTGTTTCTCGTCCCGTCGCCCTCGGTGTCGTTGTCGGTGATGCCCATGGGCGAGATGTCGGCAAAGATGTCGTCGTCCTGCTCGCGATCGTTGTCGGCTATCACTTGTCGTGGCAGCAGTTCCTCTTCGCTCAGGTGTGCCGACCCGAGTGGGAAATTCATTACGAACTCCACTCCGTCGGGGTCGATATTGTGTGCCTCGATGGTGCCGTGGTGTAGGTTGACCAGCTCGTTGACCAGGTTGAGCCCTATGCCCGAACCGGCATTGATGTTGTCGGTATTTGCCTGGTAGAATCGCTCAAAGATGTGTGGGATGTCTTTTACATCGATTTTCGAGCCGCTGTTGTATATCCTTATCTCAAACCAGTCGTTCGAGTCCTTGAGTATGCATTTGGTTCTTAATATGATGCGTCCGCCCGATGGTGTGAACTTGAAGGCGTTTGACAGTATGTTGGTCAGTATCTTCTCAAAGTGTATGGTGTCGAGCCACACGGTGACGTTTTGGTTGAGGTGTTCGATGGTGAAGGTGATTTGCTTGGCCGATGCGTAGGCGGTGAACGAGCTGCAGATATATTCGCAGTAGTCGGCAAAGTTCACCTCCGAGAAGTGCAGGTGGAACTGTCCGTTGTCGATTTTCCTTATGTCGGTAATCTGTTTCACCACTGCGAGCAGGCGGTTGCAGTTGCGGTTCATCACGTCGTAGAGGCTCAGCAGTTGTTCGTCGTCGGTCGATGCTTGCAACTGTCGCAATGGCGAGAGTATCATGGTGAGTGGTGTGCGCAGTTCGTGGGCTATGCTGGTGAACATTCTGAGCTTGGCGTCCTTCAGTTGCTCGTTGTGGCGTGCCCGTGTGAGCAGATTGCGTTGGCGGCTGCGTTCGTGCTGTATGCGATAGATGAAGTATGCCAGGCTCAGGACGATGATGGTGTATATCATCCATGCCCACACGGTGTTGTACCATGGTTGGGCAATGCATATGCGTATTGATTTTTCTTTGTATTCCTGTTCGTTGTTTTCATAGTATGCCCTCACGGTCAGTGTGTATTTGCCCGATGGGAGGTTGGGATAGTATATCTCGCCGATTGTTCCGGACGATTTCCATACTTTGTCGAATCCATCCAGTTTGTACTGGTAGTTGATTCGGTCGGCGCTTGAGAAATCGGGCACACTGAAGTACACCCTGAGTGAGTTATCGCCGTCTGGCAGATTTATCTCGGTGGCACTGCCTATGCTGGCATCCATCACGTTGCGACGCAGGTCGGGGTTGTAGTTGCGTTCGCGTCCGTTCACCAGCAGGCGGGTGAAGAAGATGTCAGCCGTCAGCTTTCGATGCTGCTTCATCGCGTCGGCATTGAAGCTTATGATTCCGTTGTCGCCGCCGAAGAGTACCATCTTGCCTTCTGCCTGGGTGTGTGAACTGCCGTGGAACTCACCCAGGAAACTGCCGCCAAACGAAGTATAGCATCTCGTTGTCACGACATCGGGGTCGGGCAGTCCTTTCTCAGTACGTATTTGTTCCACACACATCACCGCTCTTTCGGTCGTGAGCCATATATCGTTGCCCAGCACCTCGACCGACTTGATAAACTGATTATCAAGCAGGCGCACCGACTGTTTCGTGTCGGGGTCGTAGCACACAAGGCCGTTGTTGGTAGCTACGAGTAATATGGAGCCCATGCGGGTAATGCAATGCACGGTCACTATGTTCGATTCGGGAAACTTCACCTCGTTCAGGCTTTCATCATTTGGGTCGTAGACAAAGAATCCTTCGCCCGTACCTATCCACAGTCTTCCATCATAGTCGTCGAACAGGGCGCTCACCCATGGGTTGAAATATCGCAACGTGAGCAGGTTGTCGACCTTGTGGCCTCCGAGGTCTATGCGATACACACCGCGTCCGTTCGAACCTGCATACAGCCAGTTGCGCGCCTTGTCATACCCCAGTGTCATGATGTAGTCGTTGCTTATGCCGTTCAACCAGTCGGGGGTCACAAAGTGTCCGCTGTTCATGTCGAGATACTCCACACCACCGCCATAGCTGCCTGCCCACACTCGTCCTGCAGCGTCGACTTGCAGTGTCTGCACCAGCGCCGACCTCAGCCCGTCGGCCAGGTGTAGGGCATTGCTCAGATTGCCGTCGCGGCTCACAAACACTCCACAACCGTCGGTAGCCATCACGTATCCCACACGTTCGTCCCACGTGAGGGCCGACACGGCTACTGCGTTCATGCGGTTGTCGGTGGGCGAGAGGGCATAGTATCTGAAGTTGTCCTCCGTATACGTTGTGACCATCACACCCTTCTGCAGCAGGCCGAAGAGCATGTTACCCATTCCGTCCTCAGCAATGGCTTTCACCTTGGCAAATGCCAGGTTCATGTTGGGGTCGTACACGCTCAGCGGTTCCAACACCTCGCTCTTTGCATCGAGCTGCCATATTCCATAACCGTCGGAACCCACCAACACACGGCCGCTACGCGTTACGTAAACCACCGAGATAGGCATGTCGATATGTCCGCCCCTCAAGGTTCGCAACATATCCTCGTCCCTGTCGTAGATGAGCAAGCCGCCGTCGGTGGCCAGCAACATTTTTTCCGCTTGCTCAAGTTCGTCTATATCCTCGACTCTGTGCTCCTTCAGCACCCTTGCGGCCAGGGACTCCATCGGCAGGCCCACATCCTTCATCACCTTCAGGTTCACTCGCCTCACCGTGTTGCACACTGCCCAAAGGCATCCGCGGCTGTCAATCATTGCCTCGGTACACATCTTGTCGTCTATCACCTCACACAGCCTATCGGTCAACGCTTTATCCACCTTGCAGCTCTTAGTATCGAACAGCAAAATGCCATACTCGTCGGTGCCTATCAACTTATATCCGTCCTTCGGATAATCGATGAAACAGTGCATCGACATACCCTTCACCGAGTCCTCGCTCTCGCTCAGCATCACATGTTCGAACTTGTTGGTCAGCAGGTGGTACTTATATAATCCATTGCTCGAATACACCCACATACAGGCATCGCCGGCATCCCTCACTCCACGAACCGTGTTGAGCACCGGCACACGAATGTCCTGCCCCTTCTTCAGCAAGTTGTAGAAGTTCGTACCGTCAAACAAACTCATCGACGACACGCCCGACACCCAAGCCCAGCCTTTCTCGTCGACATAGATATCATAAATATCGCTCGTGGGCAGGTTGTTTTGGGTAGTATACATACGCGACATCTGTGCGCTCGACATAGCATGAAAGCACACAAAGCTCACCAATAAAAGCCATCGAAACATTGCAGTCTTCATATCAGATTTATCTAATAGTGCAGGGTACGTTTTTCCTGCTTCTGAACCATGAAAAGCGGATGCCCTCAATTCCTCCCCTACCTCCTCAACACCTCGTCCACACACGCTTTATCACCGCTCTCGCTGCAAAGTTACAAAAAAAATATTTATCAAGAGTAATAAAAATGGTGAAAAAAGTGAAAAACAACAAATGAATAACGTACTCCACGACTACCTACACCCTCTGAATGATAAACTAAAGCATGTTCGTCAGTCATGGCGCCTGTTGCTGATCAATCAGAAATCATCGGTCAAATGGCTTTGAAACATCGGTCAAATGGCTTTGAAACATCGGTCAAATGGCTTTGAAACATTGGTCGGATGGCTTTGAAGCATTGGTCGGATGGCTTTGAAGCATTGGTCATTTTATATTGAGAAGCGGGGGATATGTAGCGGGGTGTAATGGTAATACACAGATATTTATTTCTTATGAGTTTTGCGGAATTATCCGTCATCCTTCATTTTCCATAGATAACAAACTGTGTAACTGTACATTAAGTACTGATGGATGCGCGTTTTTTATCCATCAGCATCCGTCATCCATCATTATCCGTCATTATCCATCAGTCAGCGTAAAGGGGTTGATAATTAGAGTCTTATGCAAAATAATGCTGACGGATAAATTTACATCCGTCAGCGTTTTGTGATGTTTATTTTGTTGATAATCTGTATGCTAAGTGAAATTCTGATGGAATGACGGATAAATGGGGGCCGGAAAAATAAATATGGGGAAAAAGACTGCGCACTTTCGGGGCTGAGACTGCGCACTCGCGAGGCTGAGACCGCGCACTCGCAGGGCTGAGACTGCGCACTCGCGAAGCCGAGACTGCGCACTCGCGGGGCTGAGACTGCGCACTCGCGGGGGTGAAGATATATACGTAAAGGCATGAGAGTATATACGTAAAGACATGAGAGTATATACGTAAAGACATGAGAGTATATACGAAAAAGGCGGAAGATAGTTGCTGTTGGTTTACATCCCACACATGGCTACAGACTTCCCCACACGTGTATCACACTTCTTCATGCATGCCGACTCATGCCGAGAGTCTTCCTGATACGAGCATATAAAGCTTTGAATATGTTACGGAAATTGCCGCGACGGAGGTTGAGCCATAGTTCCTCAAGCGAATATTGCACCTTGCGCCATGGGTGGTTCCACGCATTCATGAGGTAGAAGCGCTCTTGGTAGGCGGGGTGTTCGGCAACCGTGGCGGGATGATGCAGTGGGAAGGTGAGGTCGTGACGGGGCATGGTGAACTGGCGGCGCAGGCGGCGGGGCATGAGGTCGAGCTGCGCGCTGTAGTGGGTGCCACTGGTGAACCCGATGTTGTTGATCATGTTGACGCGCGGCATGATGGCAAGTCCGTCGTTGAGGAGCATGTAGGCCCATGTAATCGACTCGAAATACTGACGCCCCGAGGCTGCGTGGTCCTGACACATGCGCGGCATGTCGGCTCGCTGGCGGTATTGCTTCACCTTGCGGCACAGGAGGTCGAACTGACGGGGGTCGCGAACGAAGCCGTAGTTGCCGTCGCGGTTGAGGATGACGCGCGACCACGAGGCCCACCCCCAGATGGAGAATACGCGGGTGAAGAAATAAGAATCAGTGGTGTCGGTGGTCTGTTCGTCGGTGTTGAATCCTGCTATCATGGTTATGCGCGGGTCGTCGGCATAGCGGTCGAGCATCTCGCGACAGAATGTGAAGAATGTCTGGCTGGGCACCACATCGTCTTCGAGCACTATGCAGCGGTCGGTCTGACTGAAAGCCCATTGCTGCGACATATAGCCCGAGGGGTCGCACCCGTAGTTGCGCTCTTGATAGAGACGGTGCACATCGCACGGCCAGTCGATCTGGTCGTCGGCCACGAGCTGCCGGCATGCCATGATGCCCTCCATGTCGTTGGTGCCCGGCCGCGGTCCGTCTTGATATAGGAACAGGCGTCCGGGACGCGCCTTACGCACTTCGGCCCATACTTGGGCGAAATGGTCGGGACGTGCGTGGAAGAGCATCAGTACGCTGAGTCCGCTATTATCTGGCAACTTTGATTCTTCGTTTTTCACTTTTCGCTTTTCACTTTCTTTATGATTCGCTCACACAGCTGGCGGGTCTTGCTCCAGAGTTCGGACATCTCGTCGCGGGTGGGCAGGTAGGCCATCATTTGCTGACGCGATGGCATGTGGCTGAGCATGCGCTTGGTAGCTGGTTGTATGCCCTTCGCAACCGACTTCATGCCTCTGGCTAATGGCTGCATGCTCTCCGACAGATGGCTCAGCTTGTATTTCAGTGCCTCGACGTTGATGATGGGTTGGTCGGCGAGGGAAGGGGCTGAGGAGGAGGCAGGCTTTTCTGCAATCGCAGGCTTCGCTTCTGTAATCGCGGGCTTCGCTTCCACCACAACCGGCTTCGCTTCCACCGCAGCGGGCTTCGCTTCCACTTCAATTGCAGCAGGCTTCTCTTCCACCACAACCGGCTTTGCTTCCACTTCAATTGCAGCAGGCTTTGCTTCCACTTCAATCGCAGCGGGCTTCGCTTCTGCTTTCGGTGTTTCTACTGCGGCTTTTGGCTGTGTGTCAGCCTTTTCTTCCTTGTGGCATACGCTTTTGATTGCTTCGGCCACTTCGGCAGTGCAGGTGTCGAGGTTGTAGAGGCGTTCGGCTAACTGGCGTGCTTTCTGTCCCATGCGTGTGGCGGCTTCATCGTCGGTCGAGAGGTAGCGGATGGCTTTCTCCCATGCCACAGAGTCGTAGTAGGGCACGATGATGCCCACGCCCTCTTTCTCGATATTGAACGGGAACGTGACGTTGCGTGTGGCAATGATTGGCATTCCAAATGCCAGTGCTTCGACCAGTGTGGTGAGACCCACGGTGTAGTTGGTTTCCTGACAGCATATAGCTACAAACTTAGCTTCCCACACCTTCTGTGCCAGTTCGTGGGGTATGAGTCCCTTGATGAAGTGTATGTGTATGTTGGCCGACGGGCGCAGGTCGCCCAGTATCTCGAGGTAGTTGTCACCACATGCTTTGTAGGCTATGTAGATTTCGAGCGGATGCCCTGTGGCACTGAATGCGCGGATGAGTGTAGGCATGTCGCGTTTCTCCTTGCCGGTCGATATGAATCCCTTGTGTTCAGCCACGGGATGTTCGGCCATGATGCGGTCGTAGTAGTCGAGGTCGGCACCCCAGTGCACCACTTGCATGCGTTCCTCGCGTGCCTTGCTGCTCTTGAGCGACTCGCGTATGAGCTGTTCGCTGAAGAAGAACATGTGGTCGATACCGCGGTAGAACACCTGTGCCAGCATCTCGCGCAGGCTGCTGTCGGCCTTCATTATGGGCTGATGATGCCACAGGATGATGGGGTGGCGGTAGAGGTGGAGCGCACGCAGGAAGATGATGAGCTCGAGCCCGTCCCAGTGGGTGGCATAGATGGCGTCGATATGCTGACGGCATGTGAGCACACGCCATGCAACATATATCATGAGGTGTGCACGGCTCTGTATGTTCTTGTGTTTGTGCATCACCACATCGATGCCGTGGCGCTCGAGGTGGGTGGCTCCGTAGAGGAAATGGCCGGGAAACTGACCTGCCCTCCACTCCTTGTCGATGCGTTGCAGGTCTTGAGTATGGTAAAAATAAACTTTCATTTTCTTCCAAATAGATATTTCTTAAATAATGGACTTACTCGCAGTATGTTGGATATGATGATACAGAAACCGATGACGAGCAGGGCTACGACCACCGACTCGGTGACATCAATGACGAAATTATGCTTGTTGACGTTGATGAAGTCGCCAACCATCTTGAGGTTGGGCAGCAGCAGGAAGTGGATGAGGTAGATGTCGAGCGTACGTACTCCGATATACGACAGTGCACGGCCTATGCGGGTGGCGTGGCTGAAGGTGTCCTTGTAGTGCCGGAACGTCATGAAGCAGATGAGTAGCAGGCCATACATCACTGTGGTACGCGGCAGGTTGGTCCACTGGAACTTCATGCTGTGCCACTTGAATATATCAATACAGCACATCACCACAATCACCACCAGCAGGGGGAAGAACCAACGCGAATCGATGAGCTGCTGCCAGCGTTGCCAGTAGCGGTGAACTATGTTGCCCAGGATGAAGAAGTGGAAGTAGCGCATCGTCTGTATGAAACTGGTGATGTTGAGCCACGAACTGACATTGGGCTTGGGGAATGTGAACCACGAGGGCATGTAAAGTATGGCATAAGCTGCAAGCGCAACGACCCACAGGATGGTGATGGGAATCCAGCTCTTGTGCTTCATCTTGCTCTCGAAGTACGAGAACACGTAGTAGATGACAAACATCTGGAGCAACACCCACGTGAACCAATAGCCGGCCTTGGTGGGCGATGTGATGGCATATTCAATACCATCGCCGAGGTACTTGTAGCGCATGATGAGGGAGATAAGCAGAAAGACAATCGTGGGTAGCACCTGTATCTTCACCTTCTTCCATATCATCATGCCCAGACGTCCGTTCGTCCAGTTCATGTCTGGCTTGTAGGACAGGAATCCGCTGATGAAGAAAAACAACGGCATGCGCAGCAACACCAGTAGCGGCAGTGCGCTCGATGCTTTCTCCACCTCGCCAAATCCTTGGATGCTCACGTGGTAGGCCACAACCAATATCATGGTGAACCCCCGCATGGCATCTATCCACTCCATGCGCTCGCTCTTCATAGGCTGTTGAGGAACTGCTCGGCACACCACAGTTGCCACTTTTGGTTGCCGCTGAGGCTGCTCATCGGTATGTCGGTGCGGAATTCAGGACGGGTAGGGCCGCTCCACTCCTTGAATATCTTGTCAACAGGACGTGGCATCGGTATCTTGTTAGGTATTGGCACCTCGGGATACTTCATGGCATACAGGGCACGAATCAGGTATTTAGGCTCTCCGTTTCTCACACGGTGCAGGTCGAGCGGCTCGCTCATGATGAGGCGGGCGTAGGGGTCGTAGTATTCCAATCCGGCTGTGCCAAAGGCGTTGAAGTATGAACTCGAACTTTCGATCGAGAACACTTCGTCCATGAATGTCATGAAGTCTATATCGTTGCCACGGCGATAGCGTTCGTATAGCTCGCTCATATCCACCGGGTGGGTCAGCACCAGCTCAGGGCTGAGGAACGTGTAGCGGTTTACGAATTCGGCCATTGTCCAGTCTTTGGCCAGCAGGCCGTCCATGCCTCCGAATATGAGGTCGCTGCTCTCGCCCACCAGCATCAGTTCCACACCGTCGGCCTTTGCCATCATGGCTGCCTTGTATATCTGTGGTTCTATCGAGTGTACTGGTGCACATTTCGTGCGCATCACCAGCGGTGTCAGCTGTTTGTAGTCGTCGAACGATATATCGACCAGATGGTGTTTCAGTCCGAACTTGCGGCAATAGTGTGCAGCACGTTCCAAGTCGGCGTCGAACACTTCGGTTCCCTGTGCCGTAAACGTGTAGGCATGACTTCCGGGTTTGAGGTAAGCAGCCACGATGGCGCTGTCCATACCTCCCGAAAGCAATATGCCAATGTTGTTGTACCGGGCATACAGGGCATCCATCTGCTTCTGAATCTCACGGTCAATATCGGCTGCTGTTGTCACACCTATGCGTTCGCTGGTTGGTATCGGGGTTATCAGCCGGTGGTGCATACCTTCAGCAAAATCGACATCGGCTTTCCATATATACCGGAAAGCAATGTACGAACTCAAACAAAAATCCTTATCTGTCATATTTTTTAATTTTAAGGAATAGAAAGGAATGGAAAAGAAGTTATCGCTTCGCTCAGGAGTTAAAAGGACGAATGATATTCCCGTAGGTATCGTCCCTTTAACCTCTCCCCCGCCTCCCCCAAGGGGAGGAGCCTTTTCCATCCGGATGGTATCATCTCCCCTTGGGGGAGATAAGAGAGGGGTTTCCCTTTAACTTCCTTTTAACTTCCTTTTATCTCCCTTTAACTTCCTTTATATTACTTCACATCCTGCAGGTTCTCTCCACGCACAGCATTGAGTGCTTTCGTAATCTGAGTTGACGAAATGCCCTTGGTGTAGGGGAAATACACAATCTTGATGCCTGCTTCGGCGAAATCCTTCTCATACTGCTGCCACTTCTCGGTGCCATACCAGTCGTCGCCCACAAACAGCATCTTGGCGCCCAGCTTCTTGCAGGCACTCAGCTTGTCCATGTCATACTGTGGCACAGCTGCATCCACATACTTTATGCTGCGCACAATCTCTATGCGGTCCTCAAACGGAATCATGGCTTTCTTGCCTTTATAAGCCACCAACTCGTCGACGGTCACACCCACAATCAGGCGGTCACACATGCCACGGGCATTCTTCAGCAAGTTGAGATGCCCAATGTGAAACAGGTCATAAACACCAGTAGTATATCCTATCGTCATTTCTTTCATTCATTCCAATTAATTAATGATTATAATCATAAACTGAGTGCAAAGATAATGAAAAAACTTATTGAATGTACAATTCATAATGCATAATTAGGATATTTGCACGATTTTTACTGCCTTGATTATCGAATATACCCAATAAATGATAAATTATAAATGATTTTATCTAACTTTGCAGTCATGAACCCCGAACTCAACCAATCACTGCGTCAGCGCTTCGCTCCCGAAGGCTCGCAACTACATGCCCACCAGCAGAAAATGCTGGAATTAGTGGCTGAACTCGACCGTATATGCCGTAAACACGACATACCCTATTTCCTATATGGAGGCACACTGCTCGGAGCCATACGCCACGACGGATTCATACCGTGGGACGACGACCTCGATGTGGCAATGCTGCGCTCCGACTATCTGCGACTAATGGAGGTCATGCCAGCCGAGCTACCACCACACATGGCTCTGCAAACCAACGACACCGACCCCAACTACTTCTACTTCTTTGCCAAATTGCGCGACCGCAACTCATTGCTCGAAGAAGAATGCCCTTACGACCAAGTATTCAAAGAGCGTGGAATATATATCGACATATTCCCATTCGACCACCAGCAGCTATGGACACACCTGCTGGGCGAGCCACTGCAAGGCCATACCTTCAAGATATTCCGCAAGGCAACCAACATCACATCGGCCATGCGAAAGATAAGGACCATCACCTGGATAAACCGGCACATCACCTTCCCTATCCTCAGGGCCATAAGCAAGGCTACACGCGGACGCTCGTTCACCTACGACTACGGAATCCCATTCCATATCGTATACGACATCAACGACATCTTTCCACTCACAACCCACCGCTTTGAAAACCTCACACTACCCATACCTGGCAATAGTCACCACATGTTGCAAACACAATACGGCGACTATATGCAACTGCCGCCACTCGACAACATAGAACACCACGTGCGCCATCTCGAAATAATGCATCAATGAAAACCAAAAGATGCGAATTATGAAACATACAATTATAACTTTAGCACTGCTGATAGTCGTAGCCATGAGCACGACTGCAGCCCCCAGAGAGAAACATTGGGTGGCTACATGGGCCACCGCAGTACAAAAAGTAGAACCACACAACCTGCCACCTGCCCCAGGATTGGCCGGCACGACACTCCGACAAATTGTCGAGGTATCGATAGCAGGAGGGAAAGTAAGGCTCGAACTGTCGGGACAATACAACACCACCCCGACCGAAATCCGACGTGTCACCTTGGCACAAGCACTCACTCAGGGAGAAAAGCCCGACATCAACGAGCGCTCAACAGTCCAACTCACATTCGACGGTAAACCTGCAACCACCATCGCCCCAGGCGGGAAAGTAGTAAGCGACCCCGTGAAGTTCAAACTGAAACAGCGCATGCAGGTAGCTATCACCATCGAGTTTGGCGATTGTTCTGCAACCGATGTGAGCGGACATCCTGGTTCCAGAACCACATCCTACATCACACGCCCGTCCGACACATCGTTTGCCGATGCTGTGCGCATGGACCACTGGTGCTACATCAGCAATCTTCAGGTCGAAACATCCGATGAAATGGCTGCAATTGCCGTAATAGGCAACTCAATCACCGATGGGCGAGGAACCACCACCAACCACCAAAACCGATGGACCGACATCCTCTCCCAGCGACTGCTGAAACACAAAGCCACACGACACCTCAGCGTACTCAACTACGGACTCGGAGGCAACTGCGTAATTCGAGGTGGACTCGGCCCAACAGCCAACAGCCGGTTCGACCGCGATGCACTCGAGACACCAGGGGTGAAATACGTCATCGTCTTCGAAGGAGTCAACGACATCGGAGGAGCCTGGAATGCCGATGAAACCGCGAAAAACCTTATCGAATCATATCAGAAGATGATAGTGAAAGCACACGAACGCGGAATGAAGATATTCGGTGCAACCATCATGCCGTTCAAGGGCAACGGATACTACAACGAAGCACGCGAACGAGCACGTAACACCGTGAACGAGTGGATACGCACAAGCGGTGAATACGACGGAGTCATCGATTTCGACCGCATCATGTGCGACCCCACACAGACCGATCGCCTCAACCCCAACTTCCTGTTCGAGAACGACTGGCTCCATCCCAATGCCGACGGATACCGCACTATGGGTGAAGGCATCGACCTCAACCTCTTCTGACAATGCATAGACCCCAACCTTGACAATGAATAGACTCCTTACATGCATATTACTTCTCACCCTCCTCGTCACCGCCTGCACCGGCGGCGACAAGGAGACCATAGCCATGCTCGAC
>CAMVDC010000024.1 GCA_947166155.1 uncultured Prevotellaceae bacterium
TACATTTGGCAACATCTATCGCCTGACGACATTCGGTGAAAGTCATGGCACAGCCCTGGGAGGAGTAATCGACGGCATGCCGGCTGGCATTGCTGTCGACACAGACTTCATACAAGCCGAACTCGACCGTCGGCGCCCCGGACAAGGCATACTGACCACCGCACGCAAGGAAGCCGACCAAGTGGAACTGCTCTCGGGCATATTCGAGGGTACTACCACGGGCACTCCTATTGGCTTCATCGTGCGCAACACCGACCATCACTCTGCCGACTACTCCACACTGAAAGACATCTACCGCCCATCGCATGCCGACTATACCTACCAAACCAAATACGGCATACGCGACTACCGAGGCGGCGGACGCACATCAGCACGCGAAACCCTCTGCCGAGTCGTGGGCGGAGCCTTTGCCAAGTTAGCGCTCAACACTTTGGGTGTTGAGTTCAGCGCCCAAGTATCCCAAGTGGGCAACCAACCACTCAGCGGCACTGCAGCCGAACGTCAGGCACAGATGGAAGACATGGTGACCCGAGTAAGGGCTGCCGGCGACAGCATCGGCGGAATCATTAGTTGCACCATAAGCCACTGCCCCGCAGGATTGGGCGAACCGGTATTCGGCAAACTCAATGCAGCACTGGCAGGTGCCATGCTGTCGATCAATGCAGCAAAAGGCTTCGACCTCGGTGGCGGCTTCAACACCGTGGGACTTACGGGGTCGCAGATGAACGACGAATTCTGCACCGACCCTCAAGGCAATATCCACACCCGCACCAACTACAGCGGAGGCATACAAGGCGGTATAAGCAATGGCGAAGACATACAGTTCAGAGTGCTGTTCAAGCCTGTGCCGACCATCATGCAGCCACAACACACCATCGACACCGCGGGCAACGAAGTGGAGTTCACACCCCACGGACGTCACGACCCCTGCGTGCTCACCCGAGCCGTACCCATCGTGGAAGCAATGGCAGCCATGGTGGTGCTCGACTACTATCTACTCAATCAAACAACCAAAGTATGTCACTAAATAAAGTAATGCTAATAGGCAATGTGGGTCAAGAGCCCACCGTGCGCTACCTCAGCAACGGCACATGCGTTGCATCGGTACGCCTGGCCACCACCGACCGCGCCTATACCACTCGCGACGGCGTGCAGATACCCGAACACTCGGAATGGCACAGCCTCATCTTCTGGGACAAACAGGCCGAGACCGTCGAGAAGTATGTGCACAAGGGAGACAAACTATTCATAGAAGGCAAGATACAGACACGTAGCTACGACGACCGTCAAGGCATGCGCCGCACCGTGGTCGAGATATTGGTGAACAACATGGAAATGCTCACACCAAAAGCAACGCCACAGGGAGCACAGAGTTATCAAGGTGCTCAGGGTGCTCAGGGGTATCCGAGTGCCCAGAGTGCCCAGAGTGCCCAGAGTGCTCAGAGTGCTCATAGTTCTCAGAGTGCTCAAGGTTCTCAGAATTCTCCTGCAGGCATGCCTGTGCAGCCATCAAACATAAACCCTGCCGACAACGACGCCCCATTCTGACATGATATACTTCGACCAACAAATAGCCGATGCCCGAGTGGCTGTGTGGCACGTAACCGAAGAGTATGAAGACCTGCTCAGCCTTCTGCCAGACGCAGAAAGCGTACAAGACGAAGCCGAAAAGCAATTCCGCTCGGAAGGCAGGATAGTGGAATGGACTGCGGTGAGAGTGTTGCTGTGCTCGATGATGGGCAGGCAAATACATATAGAATACGACGAAAAAGGTGCGCCCCACCTCGCCGACTATGAAGGACTGCACATCAGCATATCCCACACCAAGGGGTATGTAGCAATAGCGTTGTCGGAAAGTCACTGCGTAGGCATCGACGTGGAACAGATTGAACACAACTCCACACCACGCGTTGAGCGAGTGCGCAGCCGCTTCATGCGCGACGACGAGATGGCAGAAACCACCATAGGCATGCTACTGCATTGGTCGGCAAAGGAAACTGCATTCAAGGCAATAGGCCGCGAGGGTATGGACTTCAAGAATGAATTGCGGGTGTCAACATTCGACGAAACGGCCTACGAAGGAGAAATGCAACTCGACGACCTGAAGGAAGACACCACATATAATATATTATATAAGGTGTTCGACGATTTCGTCCTTACCTTCACCCAGTGTGCCGAGGAATAGCCTCCTGCGGCTCACACACATATTAACTAAGAAACGAGAACAAAGAAACAGACATCATAATGACCAATCATCCAGTAATCATAGCAGGTCCGTGCGTGATAGAAAGCGCCGAAGTGCTCGACCAAGTGGCAACAGAGCTGGTGCGCCTAAACCACAAATACGGCACCGACATCATCTTCAAGGCATCGTTCGACAAGGCCAACCGCACATCGATACATTCATATCGCGGTCCCGGCATGGAGCGTGGCCTGCAAATGTTGGCCGACATCAAGGATAAACACCACCTAAGAATCCTTACCGACATACACGAGAGCTATCAGGCAGCACCTGTGAGCGAGGTTGCCGATGTGTTGCAGATACCTGCATTCCTGTGCCGACAGACCGACTTGCTCGTTGCAGCAGCCAAGACGGGACGCATCGTGAACATAAAGAAAGCGCAGTTCCTGAGTGGCGACGACATGCAATACCCCGTACAGAAGGTGCGCGAGAGTGGTAACGAGCAAGTGTGGCTCACCGAGCGCGGCAACATATACGGCTACAACAACCTGGCCGTAGACTTCCGCAACATTGTCGACATGAAGAAATATGCATCGACCGTCATCATGGACTGCACCCACTCGGTACAGCGCCCCGGTGCAGCTGGCGGCAAGACTGGCGGCAATCGCGAGTTCATACCATCGATGGCTCTTGCAGCCAAGGCCTTCGGAGCCAACGGCTACTTCTTCGAAGTGCATCCCGACCCCGAGACTGCCCTGAGCGACGGCCCCAACATGCTGTACCTGAAAGACCTGGAGGCGGTTGTAGCATCAATCCTTTGAATAATATATAATCGAGAATATATAACTAAGAGATAATATATAATAAATATATAACAAGAGAAGATCGTGGATATAATCAACACAGCAGCTCAATGCCTGCGCGACGAATCGCAGGCACTGCTCGACCTCATACCAACCATCGACAGCGAATTTGAAGGTGCTGTCAACCTACTCTACAAATGCACCGGGCATGTAGTGCTATCGGGTGTAGGCAAGTCGGGACATATAGCAGCCAAGATAGCAGCCACACTTGCCAGCACCGGCACACCGGCATTCTACGTCAACCCGCTCGATGCCTTGCATGGCGACCTCGGCATGTTTACCGACAATGATGTAGCCGTACTCATTTCCAACTCGGGCAACTCCGACGAGATACTGCGCATGGCTGCATTCCTCGACGAGCGCCACCTGCCCTACATCAGCATGACTGGCAACCCCGACTCGCTGCTGGCACGCCATGCCACACACAACATCAATGTGAGTGTGGAGCGCGAGGCATGTCCACTCAACCTCGCCCCGACATCGTCGACCACTGCCACAATGGCTATGGGCGATGCCCTGGCATGCGTGCTGATTGAGATGCGCGACTTCAAGGCTCGCGACTTTGCACGCTTCCACCCTGGTGGTTCGTTGGGAAAGAAGTTGGTGACACGCGTGAAGGACGTGATGTATACCGAGAACCTGCCTATCATACCGCCCGAGATGAAACTCATCGACGCACTCATCTCAATCAGCAACGGTAAACTGGGAGTAGGAATCGTGATGAAAGGCGAGCAACTGCTGGGCATCATCACCGATGGCGACATACGTCGTGCCGTTGAGGGTTCGAAGTCTAACTTCATGAACATAGCGGTATCGGAGGCTATGACCAAGACTCCGAAGACCATCAACCCCGAGGCACGACTCACACAGATACAGGCCATGTTCCAAAAGAACAAGATTCACTCCCTGCTTGTGCTCGACAAGTCGAACCACCTGGTGGGTATAGTTGATTATTTTGCTGTGATGAACTGATAGTAATATATAATATATAATATATAATTGAAAATATATAATAGGCTGTATATAATTGAAAATATATAATAGGCTGTGCAGTAGTGTTGAAACAATGTGCAGTAGTGTTAAAATAAAAGGCAGATGCTCTCGGAGAGCATCTGCCTTTATTGTATATTATCAATTATATATTTCTATCACATCACCATCTCGCTGTAGGCTTTGTTGATGATGCCAACGGCGGTGAGTGTGCGTGGGAAGCCTATCCATGGCAGGATGATTGTTGCTACGGCTATCATCTCCTCTTTTGTTATCTTGTGGTTCTTGCACCCCTTGGCATGCACAAGCAGTCGGTCGTCGCATCCTCCCATTGCTGCAATGAGGCAGAAGGTGATGAGTTCGCGGTGTTGCGGGTCGATACCGTTGCGGGAGTAGAACTGTCCGAATGCATACTGCACCATGAACTGCACAAGGTGTTCTTGTCCCTTGGGTGCTGTGGCCAGCATGTTGTCGGTAGCGCCTTCGCCGAATGTCTCGTCGACCAGTTGCTTTCCGCGCTCATAGGCTTCTTCTTCGTTCGAAACGGTGGCCTGCGGATCGAGTGGCAGGCGAATGCCGTTGTTTTCGAATATGTCGTTCATGAGCAGTGTATAGTCTACGAGCAATGCAGCACCTACGTAGGGGTATGCCATGTAGACAATCTCGCGTATCTCGCGGGGCTTCACTCCCACATTGAGGCATGAGTCGACAAATATCTTGAACTCGTTGATGGCATTGCAGCCTATGGTTGCAGCCAGTATGCACATCACTCGTGTCTTTTCAAGCACTATGCCGTCGGTCTTTGACAATGTGTAGTCGAATGCAAAGTTATCGACAATCTCCGACAACTCGGGGTCGGTGCGCAGGCTGTTGATTTGTGCACGCGAGGAAATCTGACGGCGCATCTCTTCGTGGGCGCGTTTGGTGATACGTATTTCTTTCATCTTATGATTAGGTTTTATTGTTTCTAGCGCAAAGATACGAAACATTTGCGATTTAATGCATACGAATGTGCGATTTTTTTTGTTTTTATTTGTTTTGGGAGTGATTTCTTTGTAAATTTGCAACACATTTCATAACAAAAATCATTTGCCCATGAAAACTAATCTAATTAAATCGTTATGCATTGCCACACTTGCGGCATGCGCTTTTTCGACATCAACTAACACGTTTGCACAAGGCCCTAACCAGCAACAGCGTCGTTTCCGCTTTGCGCCCGACCTCACTAATCCTGATGCACACGACCCTGTCATGGCACGGTGTGACGGTAAGTACTACATCTTTGCAACCGGCATGTCTATCGGCTGCATGACTTCGCCCGACATGCTCACGTGGACTTCAAGCCGCGGAGTGATGCCCGAGATTCCACAATGGACACGCGACTCTGTGCCTGGATACAACGGCCATACATGGGCTCCCGATATTCAAGAGTATAAGGGTACATGGTATATGTACTACAGCTGTTCTACATTCGGCCGCAATGGTTCGGCCATCGGACTGATGACCAACAAGACTCTGAACCCCGAGTCGCCCGACTATAAGTGGGTGGACCAAGGTGTTGTGGTACGCAGTGTGCAACGCAAGACCAACTGGAACGCCATCGACCCCAATATAATAATCGACGAGAAAGGCAATCCGTGGCTCACGTGGGGTTCGTTCTGGGACGGCATACAACTGGTGCAGCTCGACAAAGACTTCAAGACACCGAAGGGTGAGCCTAAGACCGTGGCACGCCGCTACCTGCGCCGCAACATGGAGCGACTCGTGTCGGCCGAAGACCGTGCACGTGCTGCACAGGCTCCCGATGCCGGTGCCAATGCCATCGAGGCTCCGTTCCTCATCCACGAAGGCAAGTACTACTACCTGTTTGTGTCGTGGGACTACTGCTGTAAAGGTGCCAACTCTAACTACAAGGTGGCAGTGGGACGCTCAAAGAAAGTGGAAGGTCCCTACCTCGACAAGGATGGCAAAGACATGGCCGAAGGTGGCGGTACCATCATCGCACAGCGCGACAACCAGTTCTACGGCATAGGCCACTCGTCGGCCTACAAGTTCGACGGGCAGTGGTATTTCATGGCTCATGGATACAGTGTGGCCGAGAATGGAGCGTCGAAGCTCGTGATAAAGAAGATGCACTTCGATGCCGACGAATGGCCAGTGCTCGACGAGCGCGTACAGGCTGACCCGCTGAAGGGCAAGACCATCAACGTCATAGGCGACAGCTATGTGGCCAATCACCGCCAAGACCCCTCGCTCACATGGGTGGCTAAGGTGGCCAAGGCTCATGGCATGACCTACAACAACTACGGACGCAACGGTGCCAGCGTAGCTTACGACCGCTCGGCACAAGGTTTTGGCCGTGCACTTGCCGACCGCTATACCGAGATGGCTCCCGATGCAGACATCGTGCTTATCGTGGCAGGACACAACGACGCCTCGATGATAGGCACGTCGGCCGACTCGCTTCAGACTTTCCGCACACGGCTCGAGAGCCTCATAACGGGATTAAAGCAGAAGTACCCGAATGCACAGATAGGATATGTCACACCGTGGTATATCGACCGTCCAGGCTTCCAGCAGGTGGTACGCACCGTGAACGAGGTATGCATGCAGCAGAACATCCCTGTGCTCGACAACTACAACGACCGCTGCATCATCCGTGTGCGCGACCCCGAGTTCCGCCGCCAGTACTTCCAAGGCGAGAACGACACCGCCCACCTCAACGCCGCAGGCCACGACCTCTACATGCCCGTCGGCGAGATGTTCCTCCGCAGAATGGCAGCGGCACTTAATAATAAATAATAAATAATGAATTATAAAATAGCGGCTATAGAAACTACAGAAGCTATAGAAACTATAGACAAAAATAGCAACAAACATAATTATAAACAACAAAACAAAAGAAGCTGAAGATATGAAACACACATTACGCAGTGCGGTATGCACCGACGGACGCCGAATGGCAGGAGCACGTGCCCTGTGGGTGGCCAACGGCATGAAACGCGAGCAGTTTGGCAAGCCTATCATTGCCATTGCCAATTCGTTCACACAGTTTGTTCCGGGACATACACACCTGCACGAGGCAGGACAGATAGTGAAGCAGGAGATTGAGCGGCTTGGATGCTATGCGGCCGAGTTCAACACCATCGCTATCGACGACGGTATTGCCATGGGACACGACGGCATGTTGTATTCGCTGCCTTCGCGCGACATCATTGCCGACTCGGTGGAGTATATGGTCAATGCTCACAAGGCCGATGCGTTGGTGTGCATATCCAACTGCGACAAGATTACCCCGGGTATGCTCATGGCATCGATGCGACTGAACATACCGACCGTCTTCGTGAGTGGCGGACCGATGGAAGCAGGGCAGTATCGTGGCGAGAACCTCGACCTCATTGCAGCCATGGTGAAGGGTGCCGACCCCACGGTGAGCGACGAAGAGCTGGCCGAGGTCGAGAACCGCGCATGTCCCGGATGCGGATGCTGCTCGGGCATGTTCACCGCCAACTCGATGAACAACCTGACCGAAGCCATAGGCCTCTCGCTGCCGGGCAACGGAACCATACTTGCCACCCACGCAAACCGAGTACGGCTGATGCAGGACGCTGCACGTCAGATTGTAAAGAATGCCTTTGCATACTACGAGGATGGCGACGAGAGTGTGTTGCCGCGTAGCATTGCCACTCGCCAGGCTTTCCTCAACGCTATGACCCTCGACATCGCCATGGGAGCATCGACCAACACGGTGCTGCACCTGCTGGCAGTGGCTCAGGAGGCTGAGGTTGACTTCACCATGGCCGATATCGATGCACTGTCGCGCAAGACTCCGTTCCTCGTGAAGCTGGCACCAAACAGCCAGAAGTACAGCGTGCAGGAATTTGGACGTGCAGGCGGAGTGCTGAGCCTTATGGGCGAACTGGCCAAGGGCGGACTTATCGACACAAGCCTCATGCGTGTGAACGGACATACGTTGGCACAAGACATCGAATGCTACAACATACTGAAGGACAAGGTTGACCCCGAAGCACAGCGCATATACTCGTCGGCACCTGCCGGTGTGTTCTGCAACAAGCTGGGAGCACAATCGACCACCTACCCGTCGCTCGACACCGACCGCACCTCGGGTTGCATACGCGACATCGAACATGCTTACACACGCGACGGCGGCATGGCCATCCTCTTCGGCAACATTGCGCAAGACGGATGTGTGGTGAAGACCGCAGGCGTGGACGAAAGCATATGGCGTTTCTCGGGCCCAGCCGTGGTGTTCGACTCGCAGGAAGATGCGTGTGAGGGCATACTGGGCGGCCGTGTGAAGGCAGGCGACGTGGTGGTCATCACCCACGAAGGACCGAAGGGCGGACCTGGAATGCAGGAAATGCTCTACCCCACGTCGTACATCAAGTCGCTGCACCTGGGCAAGCAATGCGCACTCATCACCGACGGACGCTTCTCGGGCGGCACAAGCGGACTGAGCATTGGCCACATATCGCCCGAGGCAGCCAACGGCGGCAACATAGGCAAGATTGTCGATGGCGACATCATCGATATCGACATTCCTAACCGCTCTATCAATGTGCGCCTCAGCGACGAGGAACTCAACCAACGCCCACAGCAACCACTGCACCGCCAGCGCACCGTGAGCAAAGCCCTGCGTGCATACGCACAGAGTGTGAGCAGTGCCGACAAGGGGGGAGTGAGAATAATATAATATATATATGAATAATATAATATATATATAATGTGTAACACATGCAGGTCTGAGGCTTAGTCCTTAGGCCTGCATTGTTATTATCGCAAACGATGATGTGTGTATGCTTTTTTAAGTGATGATGAGGCTATCGGTGAGAGCCTGCGAGTGCGCTTTCGCGGCTCGTCCCCCGCACAAGGTACGGTCGTACTTTACGCAAAGTACGGTCGTCCCCTGCACGGGGGACGACTTTCTCAAGCACAAGGAACGTGTTGAGAATGTATCTGCTTCATTATCAACACCCATTATCATACAAGCAAACAAGCATAGACAAACGAGAGTGTGGGTAGCGATGAAAAAGTGCATTCAACGTGGTTTTCATTCTCACACACTTCGATGCAATCAGGCCTGCATACTTCCTTTTTGACACATAAGATGCTATTTCGTATCACACTTTTGATGCAAACACCTCCCCTTGGCAGGAATAATGTAAGCATTTCATACGATTTTACTGCAATATCGTTGGGTATTTGGCAAAAAAGATGTAACTTTGCAACTCAAATCGACAAAGCAAGCATTTTGACACAAACAGACAAGACAGTGAATATGGAACAGATTACAGGCGCAGAGGCATTGATGAAATCGCTATTGAACGAAGGCGTGGAGACACTTTTCGGCTATCCCGGAGGTGCAATCATGCCCGTATATGATGCCCTCTACGACTACAGGGACCGACTGAACCACATACTCGTGCGCCACGAACAGGGCGCAGTACACGCTGCACAAGGCTATGCCCGCGTGTCGGGCAAGGTGGGATGCGCACTCGTGACAAGCGGACCAGGAGCCACCAACACCATCACAGGCGTGGCCGATGCCATGATCGACTCAACACCCATGGTGGTCATCTGCGGACAGGTAGGAGCCGCCATGCTTGGCACCGACGCATTTCAGGAGGTCGATGTGGTGAATGTGACCAACCCTATATCGAAATGGAGCTATCAGATACGCCGTGCCGAGGATGTGGCATGGGCTGTGAGCCGAGCATTCTACATTGCGCGCAGCGGGCGACCAGGCCCCGTGGTGCTCGATTTCGCCAAGAACGCACAGACAGCACTTGTCGACTACCAGCCACAGAAGGTGGACTACATACGCAGCTATCAGCCAAAACCTGCCATCAACCAAGAGGCCATTGAGCAAGCAGCATACCTCATCAACCACTCCGACCGCCCACTACTGCTCGCAGGACAAGGCATCGAACTGGGCAATGCGCACAACGAACTGCTTGCACTCGTTGAGAAAGCCGACATACCTGTGGGATGCACACTGCTCGGACTCTCCGACCTGCCATCCGACCACCGTCTGAACAAAGGGATGCTGGGTATGCACGGCAACCTGGGACCCAACGTACAGACCAACCAGTGCGACCTGCTCATCGCCGTCGGCATGAGGTTCGACGACCGTGTGACAGGCAACCTCGCCACCTATGCCAAGCAAGCCAAGATAATACATTTCGACATCGACCCGAGCGAGTTCAACAAAAACGTGAAGGTGGATGTGGCTGTGCTGGGCGACTGCAAACAGACACTGGCAGCCGTGACCGAGAAAGTACACCAGATACGCCACACCGAGTGGGTCAACTCGTTCGAAAAATACGAGAAAGAAGAAGACGAGAAAGTCATCGAGCGCGCCATACACCCCAAGGACGGGCCGTTGCTCATGGCCGAAGTGATACGCCGAGTGAGCGAAGCCACAAACAACGAAGCCATCCTCGTGACCGATGTAGGTCAGAATCAGATGTTCGGATGCCGCTACTTCAAGTTCACCAAAGCCCACAGCGTAGTCACCTCGGGCGGATGCGGCACCATGGGATTCGGCCTGCCCGCAGCCGTCGGAGCCACATTCGGAGCACCCGACCGCACCGTGTGCCTCTTCGTAGGCGACGGAGGCCTGCAGATGACCATACAAGAGCTGGGCACCATCATGGAGCAACACTCGCCAGTGAAAATCATACTGCTCAACAACAACTACCTGGGCAACGTGCGCCAGTGGCAAGCCATGTTCTTCCGTCACCGCTACTCGTTCACACCAATGCTCAACCCCGACTACGAACTCATTTCTCGAGCCTACGACATACCGGCAGCAACCGTCACTGAGCGCGACAAACTCGACGAAGCAATACAGACTATGCTCACGACCGAAGGCCCGTACCTGCTACAATGCGCAGTGAAAGAAGAAGACAACATACTGCCAATGACCCCACCGGGAGCCGATGTCGATAAGATGATACTTGAAATAAATGACAATTGAAGGGATGGACCCTCTCTGCCCTTTGGGCATCTCCCCCTTAATGGGGAGAAAGGCCTTCCGGATGGAAATAGTAAATGGTAAATGGTTAAACGGTAAATGACATGACATGATGAATCAGAACGATTGTAACGCATGCGGTAAATGCAAGGATATGGAGGAAAAGAACACAGAACTGTGTGAAAACCTCTACACCATACTTATATACTCAGAAAACACACCCGGTCTGCTCTCGCAGATATCGGCCATATTCACACGTCGTCAAGTCAACATCGAAACCATCAACGTATGTGCATCGAGCACCCCGGGCGTACACAAATACACCGTGACATGCTGTTGCACCCGGTCGATGGCCGAGATGCTGACCAAACAGATTGAGAAGCGCATCGACGTGCTGCAATCCAACTACTACACCGACGATGAAATCTTCATCATCGAGACCTCGCTCCTCAAGATATCAACACCCGTGATGCTGGCCGACAGCCGCGTGTCGAGTGCCATACGCAACCACGGAGCACGCATCGTGGAGGTGAACCCAACCTATGCCACAGCCGAAAAGACAGGCACCACGGCCGACATCCTCTCGCTCTACAACGCACTCAACCAGACAGGTGCCGTACTGCAATTCGTGCGTTCTGGTCGCATCTGCATCACCAAAAGCACATCCGAACGCCTCGACGAATATCTGGCACAAAGAGAAAAGGAGAGGGCACAGCCGGAAGCAAATAAATGAGAGGAAGTTAAAAGAAAGTTAAAGGAAAACCGTCCGGATGGAAAAAAACCTCTCCTAACCCCTCCCAAGGAGGGGAACTCCATCCGGAAGGAAATGAATAAATAGTAAATGTATAAATAGAAATAAATAGTAAATAGTAAATCTTTAAATAGTAAATAAGACTATGGCAAAAATGAATTTTGGCGGCGTTATCGAAGAAGTGATGACCCGCGAAGAGTTTCCACTCGAGAAAGCACGTGAAGTATTGAAAGACGAAACCATCGCAGTGATTGGTTACGGAGTACAAGGTCCTGGACAATCGTGCAACCTGCGCGACAACGGATTCAACGTAATCGTAGGTCAGCGCCAAGGCAAGACCTTCGAGAAGGCAAAAGCCGACGGATGGGTACCAGGCGAGACCCTCTTCTCAATCGAAGAGGCAGCAGAGCGCGGCACAATCGTGATGTGCCTCCTCAGCGACGCAGCAGTGATGTCGGTATGGCCTACACTCAAGCAGCACCTCAAGCCAGGCAATGCGCTCTACTTCTCCCACGGATTTGCTATCACATGGAGCGACCGCACCGGATGCGTGCCTCCAACCGACATCGATGTCATCATGGTAGCACCAAAGGGTAGCGGCACATCGCTCCGCACCATGTTCCTCGAAGGACGCGGACTCAACTCATCCTACGCTGTATATCAGGATGCAACAGGCCGTGCACTCGAGCGCACACTCGCCCTGGGTATCGGTATCGGCTCGGGCTACCTGTTCGAAACCACATTCCAGCGCGAAGCAACCAGCGACCTCACAGGCGAGCGCGGCTCACTCATGGGAGCCATCCAGGGACTGCTGCTTGCACAATACGAAGTGCTGCGCGAGAATGGTCACACTCCATCCGAGGCATTCAACGAAACCGTTGAGGAACGCACACAGTCGCTCATGCCACTCTTCGCAGCTAAGGGTATGGACTGGATGTATGCCAACTGCTCAACCACAGCACAGCGTGGTGCACTCGACTGGATGGGCCCGTTCCACGATGCCATCAAGCCAGTGGTAGAAAAGCTCTACGCATCGGTGAAGAGCGGACACGAAGCACAGATATCAATCGACAGCAACAGCCAGCCCGACTATCGCGTGAAGCTCGAAGCCGAACTCAAAGCACTGCACGACAGCGAGATGTGGCGTACTGCCGAAGTTGTGCGTCAGCTCCGTCCTGAGAACAACTAATTGTTACAAACACACTGAAGGTGTGCCTCGACATCAACCGTGATGCAGGGGTACACCTTTGTTATGTAGTTTTTTTATATAGAGATAATAACGACTTGTACTACATTATAGCCCTATTTTGTGTGGTGGTATGGGGCACCACATTCGTATCGACCAAAGTGCTGATACAACATGGCATAAGTCCCGAGGAAATCATCGTGATGAGGTATGGCATAGCATATCTCTGCCTGTTGCCGTTCTCGCGTAGGTGGTATGCAGGAAGCATCAAGAACGAACTCACGATGCTGGCGCTCGGCCTCTTGGGCGGAACCCTCTATTTCATGACCGAGAACTATGCCGTGAAGTACACCCTCACAACCAACGTATCGCTCATCACCTGCACCACCCCGCTCATCACCGCCCTGCTCATGGCCGCATTCTATCGGTCGGAACGCGTCACCCGCACCATGATCATAGGTTCCATACTGGCATGCGTGGGCGTATGCTTCGTGGTGTTCAACGGCCATTTCATGCTCCGTCTCAACCCTCTGGGCGATATTCTCGCCCTATGTTCGGCACTGAGTTGGAGCCTTTATTCGCTGCTGTTCATGAAGGTAGGCAAGCGTTTTTCCACACAATTCCTCACTCGCAAACTATTCTTCTACGGCATCATCACCACCCTGCCCATATCGCTCATGCACGGAGGTTTCACCGTCTATACTGTATATGCGCTTATGCAGCCCCCCGTGGTGTTCAACATCCTGTTTCTCGGGCTTGTAGCTTCGCTCGGTTGCTTCTATCTGTGGGGAGTGTCGGTGAAACGCATAGGCACCATCGCCGCCAACAACCTCATCTATTTCTCGCCCATATTCACACTCATCACCGCTGCCATCGTGCTCGGCGAACCCGTGTCGTGGTTCTCGCTGCTTGGTTTGCTGCTCACCATCGGTGGTGTGTGGTTAGGACGTAGCAAGTGACATCAACCATCATTACAACAATCAAGGGTACCCCACATTGCAGGTACCCTTGATTGTTTATTTCACTATTCCCTTGTAGGTCTGTTTCACCTCTTCATAGCTTGCCACGTCGCCAATGTCGTATCGTTGTCCGGGCATCTGCATGGCGTGAACAGCGGTTTGGGTGCAGAGCCATGCGATGTAGGAGCCAGGGGCATCGGTACCACATCCGGCGTCTATGCCTGCACGCACGAGTCGCGCGTCCGCGCGCGTGTAATAATAAAAAGGTGGGCAACACCAGTTTGACTTTGGTTCGGCAGGTTTTTCTTCCATGCTGACGATGCGGTCGGAGTCGTCGATGCAGAGCACCCCACTCTTCTGCAGGGTCTTGAGGTCGTCGACATAGAATCGCATGACACAGCTGGTTTGCTTCTCGCGCGCATAGTCGATGAATCGTGTCATCGAGAAGTCGAGCACGTTGTCGCCAGCAATGACCAGCATGTCGTCGTCGAGGTGTAGTTGGTCGATGGCGAATTGGATGTCGCACACAGCACCCAGTCGAGTCTCGTTGGTCGATGTTCCGTCGTCCACCACGGTAATCTTCTGCGGTTTCTGTGCGGCCCACTGCTCGAAATGCTGTGCAAATCGGTGGTTTGATATCACTACATATTCGTCGACACATCCTGCCGTGTCGATATCGTCGACAAGCCAATCGAGGATGGTCTTTCCGTTTACGTCGAGCAGAGGCTTGGGGAAGTTCTGCGTGATGGGATAGAGTCGAGTTGCATATCCCGCTGCAAGTATCAGGCATTTCATAATAGTCCGTCGGCTGATTTACAAATTTTTACCATATATTTTCCCTCGAGTGCAGGGAATGCCTTGAGGTACTCTGTTGTTACTTTCTCGATGATGCTCTCTTCGAATGCGGGGTCGATGAGCGACATGCAGCAACCCTTGAATCCAGCTCCGCTGAAGCGTCCGCCATAGATGCCGTCGGTGTGGGTCATGATTTCATAGAGAGTCTTGAGTTCGGGCGAACCTGTCTCCCAGTTGTATATGCTCGAGTGTCCGCTCTCGAAGCTCAGACGGCCGTAGGTCTCGATGTCGCCACGTCGCCATGCTTCGGCTCCTTGTTCCACTCGCTCATACTCGGTCATCCAGTGTTCGGCACGTCGGCGCCATGTCTCGGGCAGGCGGTCGCGATATTGTTCGTACACCTCGCGAGGTATGTCGCGCATATTGGTTTCCTGGAACTTACCGTAATCCATGCCAGCGTATGCAGCCAGTGCGTATGCGGCACTTCGCAGTTCGTCGACACGCATGTTGAACTTGCTGCCTGCCAGTGTGCGCTCCACTCCACTGAAGAAGATGGCTATCTTGTAGGGCTTCATGGCAGGATGTGTGGGTATGAGTTCGTAGGTGTCGTCGCGTGTGTCGAGGTATAGCAGGTGGTCCTTCTTGGAATACATCTCGCAGCTTTGGTCGAGTTTGCCGCTGCTCACACCCACATAGTTGTTTTCGGCACGCACCGACATCATAATCATCTCCTGTGGGTCGGGATGCAGGTCGTTCACCTCGCACAATGCTTTCAGATATACCAGCACCACAGCGGCCGACGACGAGAGTCCGCCTATAGGCAGGCTACCCTCGATCACTCCGCTCAATCCGCGGCGCAGGGGGTAGCGTGCAGCCAGTTGCAGGGTTGCCCCACGCAGGTAGTCGGCCCAGTCGCCCTCCTTCTGTCGCGGCACTTCGGCAATATGCCATTGCGCACGCTTGTCGAACTGCAGTGAACACAATTCCACCACTCCGTTTTGCTTGGGGCGGAAGGCGATGTGGATACCCTTATCGATGGCCAGACCTGTTATCTTGCCCAGGTTGTGGTCGCTATGTGCTCCGATGGGGCAAATCCTGTAGGGGCAGAACGCCAGCCCCTCGGGTTCTTTCTTGTAGATTTCTAAAAACTTGTCTTGACACTTCATCTTATTTACTATTTATTTACGATTTGACGATTTACTATTTACGGTTTATGTACTATTTAAGGATTTGGTTATTACCATCCGGATGGAGTTCCCCCTCCTTCGGAGGGGTTAGGGGAGGTTTCCTTCTGAGGGGTTAGGGGAGGTTTCTTTCGAAGTGGTTAGGGGAGGTTTCCCAATACGATGTGCAAATTTACGCATTTATTGGGAAAGAAACAAACTATGAAGCGAAAAAATGACTCAATCGGAGGCTATCGTTGCCAAACGCGTCAGAAGTGGCTGTGGAGGGGGGCGTCTGCGAGTGCGCACTCGCGACCCTGTGAGTGCGCGCTCGCAGGCCCGAGAGTGCGCACTCTCGGCCCCGAAAGTACGCACTCGCAAACGGGAATGCACGGCGGAACGATTTTTTGTGTCATTCCTTGCATGCTTTTCACAAAAAAGTCGTACCTTTGCATATCAATCAAAAAATACAGAAACTGCCATCATGAAAACTACAAAAACATGGATGAGTGCCGCCATCCTCAGCATCGCATGCGGCATGTGCCTGCTCAGCAGTTGCACCGACGACAACAAGCAAACCGTAAGCCCCACCGACGACTCGAGCCAATTCGTGACACTGACCACTGCAGTGCCCGATGCCATACTTGAAATCCGATATTTCGGTACCTACAACTTCGTGGGCAGCCGCATCGACGGATACCTGGAGCCGACAGCACTGCTCACACGCGTAGCCGCCGACTCGCTGCGAGCCGTGAGCGACGACGTGAAAAGACTGGGATACCGCCTGAAGATTTACGACGCATACCGTCCACAATGCGCTGTCGATCACTTCGTGCGTTGGGCAGCCGATACGGCCGACACACTGATGAAGGATTATTTCTATCCCGACCTCGACAAGAGCGTGCTCTTCGACCAGGAATATATCATGGAAAAGAGCGGCCACACCCGTGGCTCGACCATCGACCTCACCCTCTGCGACATGGCCAGCGAGAAGGAACTCGACATGGGTGGCACCTTCGACTGGTTCGGTCCTGAGAGCCATCCCGACTTCTGCGGCAACCCCGACACCGGCGAATACACCGGCGACAACAGCAAGTCGCCCGCACAGCGTAGCATCACCCCCGAGCAGTTCGAGCACCGCATGATACTGCGCGCCGCCATGATGCGCCACGGATTCAAGCCCCTGTCGTCGGAGTGGTGGCACTTCACACTGGCCAACGAGCCATTCCCCGATACCTACTTCACATTCCATGTAAAGCAGTTGAACTGAACATGCCGGCTGCGAGTGCGCACTCGCGATGCCGCGAGTGCGCAGTCATGAGGTCGTGAGTGCGTAGTCATGAGGTTGTGAGTGCGCAGTCATGAGGTCGTGAGTGCGCACTCATAAATCAGGTAATCGGCAACCGCAGAAGCAAGACTATTATCGTAATGTTGTATCCTACATCATCTGTTTTTACTCAAAAATGGGTACGACAAGCTTTTTATACGCATTTTATTCATTGTTCATCATGTGTTATTCATCAAAAAAGCGTACCTTTGCACGATGAAAGAACGAATCGAACATCGTGGCATAGTAGAACACACCGACGGAAACAGGGTGCAAGTACGCATCGTGCAGTCGTCGGCATGTAGTGCCTGCGAGGCGCGCAAGATGTGCCAAAGCTCAGAAAGCAAGGAGAAAATCATCGACTGCCACACCGGCGGACATACCTTCCGCCCCGGCGACGAAGTGATGGTTTACGGCTCGATGCAGATGGGTCGCGATGCAGTCATCATAGCATTCGTGCTGCCGCTCATACTGGTGGTGGCATGGATGTTTGCGGGCATCATCGGTTTCGGTCTGAACGAACTGATAGCAATCGCAGGCATGGCTGCAATACTCATTGTATATTACGCAATTGTATATTGTTTCCGTGGCCGTCTCAGCCGCAAGTTCGAGTTTCAGGTAGAACCACTATAAAGGCCCCCCAAGGCCCCCCTCTTATCCCCCCAGGGGGGGGAGGATAGACCCTCTCCCCAGCCCTCCCCCTTTAAGGGGAGGGAGTGCCATCCGGATGGAAATGAACCTCCCCTAACCCCTCCCAAGGAGGGGGACTCCGTCCGGATGGAAATGAATAAATAGTAAATGAACAAATTGAATTAAATAGTAAATAGTAAATAGTTAAATAGTAAATGAAATTATGTTAAATGTAATCCTTATTGCTGTATGCGTGCTTGGAGCAATCGGCTTGATTGCAGCCCTCATCCTGTGGGGAACCTCCAAGAAGTTTGCAGTATATGAAGACCCTCGCATCGCTCAGGTGAACGAAGTACTGCCTGGTGCCAACTGCGGTGGATGCGGATTCCCTGGTTGCGGCGGTATGGCCGCTGCATGTGTCAAGGCAGCCGATGGCGGCTCGCTCGAGGGACTGCTCTGCCCTGTGGGTGGACAAGAATGCATGAACAAGGTGGCAGCCATCTTGGGCATGGAGGCAGAAGTGAGTGCACCGAAGGTGGCTGTCGTTCGTTGTAACGGCACATGCGAGAACCGTCCGCGCGTCGTGGAATACGACGGAGTAAAGAGTTGCCGCATTCTCAACAGCACCGCCCAAGGCGAGACTGGTTGTGCATTCGGCTGTCTGGGTTGTGGCGACTGTGTGGCTGCATGTCAGTTCGACGCCATCCACATGAACCCCGAAACCGGTCTGCCCGAGGTTGACCGCACCAAGTGTACCGCCTGTGGTGCTTGTGCCAAGGCATGTCCGCGCAACATCATCGAGATCCGTCAGGTCGATGAGCAGAAGCAAGGCATGGTTGTCACATGTATGAACAAAGACAAGGGTGCCGTGGCAGCCAAGGTATGTGCTGCATCGTGCATCGGTTGCGGCAAGTGTAAGCAAGTGTGTGGTGCCGAGGCAATCACCATCGACCAGAACCTGTCGTACATCGACCCTGCCAAGTGTATATCGTGTCGTGCATGTGAGGAAGCATGTCCGAAGGCATGTATCATCATGCTGGGCGAGCCACGCAAGGTGATAGCCAAGAAGCCGGTAGCAGCCAAGCCAGCCGCTGCAGCAGCCACCGCTTCATCAGCCGCAGCTGCATCGGCCGACAGCAGTTCGGCAGCAGTCAAAAACACCAACCTGCGCCCATACGACAAGCCGCTCGAGCCAAAATTCGATGCGCCACTGCCTGTATCGCAGCAATACATGCTGGCCGGTACCATCGACCTCACACCGGGCGAAAGCAAGGCAGCAACCATCGAGAACATCGAACATACATACGACGCACCTCTGATGCCGTCACAGCAAATATTATTGGGACTTAAAACAAAGAAGGCATGAAGACATTCAAAATAGGCGGCGTACATCCCGCAGAAAACAAACTGTCGGCAGCTGAACCAATAAAAGTTGCTGAACTGCCAAAGGTGGCAGTATTCCCCGTGAGCCAGCACATCGGCGCTCCGGCCAAGCCTGTCGTACAGAAAGGCGACAAGGTGAAGGTGGGACAAGTCATTGCCGAGGCAGGCGGATTTGTGTCGGCACCGATCCACTCGTCGGTATCGGGCACAGTGCTGAAAGTTGACACCGTAATCGATGCCAGCGGATACAAGAAGCCGGCAATCTACATCACCGTGGAAGGCGACGAGTGGGAACCGACCATCGACCGAAGCACCGACCTCGTCACACTGGCCGACCGTCCGGAACTCACTCCTAAAGATATTATAAATAAGGTGCAGGTAGCAGGCATCGTGGGTATGGGTGGAGCATGTTTCCCTTGCCACGTAAAGCTGTCGCCACCTCCAGGCAGCAAGCCCGAGTGGGTCATCATCAACGCCGTGGAGTGTGAGCCCTACCTCACTGCCGACCACCGCCTCATGCTCGAACATGCCGACGAGATACTCGTGGGTGTCACCCTGCTCATGAAGGCCGTCAGCGTAAACAAGGCATTCATCGGAATCGAGAACAACAAGCCCGATGCCATCAGCCTCATGACCGAAAAGGCAAAAGCCTACCCGGGCATCGAGGTGGTGCCACTCAAGGTGAAATACCCTCAAGGAGGCGAGAAGCAGCTCATCGACGCAGTCGTCGGTCGTCAGGTACCCGCACCACCGGCACTGCCAGTCAGCGTGGGCGCCATCCTGCAGAACGTGGGGACAGCCTTTGCTATCTACGAAGCCGTGATGAAGAACAAGCCGCTGTTTGAGCGCGTCGTTACCGTCACAGGCAAGAGCCTCGCCCACCCTACCAATTTCCTCGCACGTATGGGCACACCTATGTCGCAGCTCATCGATGCTTGCGGCGGATTGCCGGCCGACACAGGTAAGATAATTGGTGGCGGACCGATGATGGGTAAAGCATTGCTCAACACCGAGGTGCCTATATGCAAGGGCTCGTCGGGAGTGCTCATCATGAACGACAAGGAATCAAAGCGCGGCGAAGTGGAAAACTGCATCCGCTGCGGCAAGTGTGTAGGTGCATGTCCGATGGGACTTGAGCCATACCTGCTGAGCGCACTCTCCGAACGCCACGACTGGGAAGCCTGCGAGAAAGAAGACATCCCGTCGTGCATCGAATGCGGCTCGTGTCGTCCGCTGCTCGACCTCATCCGCATGGGCAAATCAACAGTAATGGGAATAATCAGACAAAGAAACGCAAAATAAGTTATGGCAAACAAACTCACTATATCCCTGTCGCCCCACGTTCACGGCGGCGACAGCGTGAAGAAGAACATGTACGGAGTATGCCTTGCACTGCTCCCTGCCCTTCTTTGCTCATTCTACTTCTTCGGCCTCGGAGCCATTGCAGTGACTGCCGTATCGGTAGCATCGTGCGTGTTCTTCGAATGGGTCATCGGCAAATACCTGCTCCACCTCGGCCGCCCTACCGTGACCGACGGCTCAGCCATCCTCACCGGCCTGTTGCTGGCATTCAACCTGCCTGCCAACATTCCGCTGTGGATAGTAGTAATAGGTGCCTTGTTCGCAATCGGAGTCGTGAAGATGACCTTCGGCGGACTTGGCTGCAACCTCTTCAACCCAGCATTGGCCGGACGTGCGTTCCTGCTCATCTCGTTCCCCGTGCAGATGACCACATGGCCCACACCGGGCTTGCCGTTCCTCACCATTGCCGACACGGCCGTTGACGGACAGACAGGCGCTACACCGCTGGCCGTGATGAAGCTCATAGCTAAAGGCGATGCAACCATGAACGACCTCGGCGACTCAATCACCGACATGCTGCTGGGCAACACCGGCGGCTGTATCGGCGAAGTGTGTGCGCTGGCACTTATCATCGGCCTCATCTACATGCTTGCAAAGCGCATCATCACCTGGCACATCCCTGTATCCATCCTGCTCACCGTCTTCGTATTTGCAGGATTGATGCACCTTGCCAACCCATCTACCTACGTAGCACCACAGTACCACCTGCTCAGCGGAGGTCTGTTGCTCGGAGCCATCTTCATGGCCACCGACTACGTGACATCACCTATGACCGCCAAGGGACAGATCATCTATGGTGTGGCCATCGGTCTGCTCACCGTGGTCATCCGTACGTGGGGTGCATATCCCGAGGGCATGTCGTTTGCCATCCTCATCATGAACGCATTCACACCCCTCATCAACAACTATTGCAAACCTAAGCGCTTTGGCGAACGCCCGGCCGTAGTAAAGGAAGGAGGCAAGAAATGAAGAAACTGAAATCATCACTCACCAACATGGTGCTGGTGCTCACACTCATCACCATCGTTGCCGGCTCTGCATTGGCATACGTCAACTATGCCACCGAGGGCCAGATAGCAAAGATAAAAGCCGAGAACCTGGCCAACGGTATCAAACAAGTGATGGGCGTAGCTGCCGACGAGCAGTTTGACTACACAACCGAAGAGGCAGGCGACTTCACCCTCTACCGCTCCGACCGCGGCACAGCCGTTCAGTCGGTTACAGGCGGATTCGGCGGTGACCTGAAGGTACTCGTGGGATTCGACAACGAAGGCATCGTGCTGGGCTACACCATCCTCGAACATGCTGAGACTCCGGGCCTCGGAGCCAAGGCAGGCGAGTGGTTCCAGAAGGGACAGAAGGGCGACATCACAGGCAAGAGCCCTGCCACCACCAACTTCACAGTGAGCAAGGACGGAGGCGACATCGATGCCATCACAGCATCCACCATCACCTCGCGTGCCTTCCTGCTTGCAGTTCAGAACGCATACGACCAACTCATGAAACAACCCGATGCCGCAACGGCAGCATCACCAATCGACCAGAAAGGAGGACCGAACAAATGAATAACATGAAAGTACTCATCAACGGCATCGTGAAGGAGAACCCTACGTTCGTCCTGTTGCTCGGCATGTGTCCTACACTCGGTACCACCTCAAGTGCCATCAACGGCATGTCGATGGGCCTGGCAACGATGTTCGTACTCATCCTGTCCAACTTCATCATCTCGCTCATCAAGAACCTCGTGCCCGACATGGTGCGCATACCATCCTACATCGTGGTCATCGCATCGCTCGTCACCATCCTGCAGATGGTGATGCAGGCCTACGTGCCCGACATCTATGCCACCCTCGGACTCTTCATTCCGCTCATCGTGGTCAACTGCATCATCCTTGGCCGTGCCGAAGCATTCGCTGCAAAGAACAATCCTGTAGCATCCATCTTCGACGGAATCGGAATCGGAATCGGTTTCACACTCGCCCTCACCCTGCTCGGAGCCGTACGTGAACTGCTCGGCACCGGTGCCATCTTCGGCGTCACACTCTGGGGCGAGAGCTACGGAATGCTCATGTTCGTACTTGCACCCGGAGCATTCATCGCCCTGGGATTCCTCATCGCAATAGTAAACAAACTTAGAAAGGCATAACAGACTATGGAATACGTACTCATATTCATCACAGCAATATTCGTAAACAACATCGTGCTGTCGCAGTTCCTCGGCATCTGTCCGTTCCTCGGCGTGTCGAAGAAAGTATCCACCGCCAGCGGTATGGGAGCAGCCGTGACCTTCGTGCTCGTGCTTGCCACCATCGTCACCTACCTCATCCAGCACTATGTGCTCGACCCCAACCATCTGGGATACCTGCAGACCATTGCCTTCATCCTCATCATCGCTGCCTTGGTGCAGATGGTGGAGATCATCCTGAAGAAAGTATCGCCGTCGCTCTATCAAGCCCTCGGTGTGTTCCTTCCACTCATCACCACCAACTGCTGCATCCTCGGCGTGGCAATCCTCGTCATTCAGAAAGACTACAACCTGCTTCAAGGCATCGTCTATTCATTCTCCACAGCCCTCGGTTTCGCACTCGCCATGATCGTCTTCGCCGGACTTCGTGAGCAGCTGCAGCGCTTCTCGCGCGTACCCAAGGCCTTCGACGGAATGCCTATAGCACTCGTCACCGCAGGCCTGCTCGCCATGGCATTCATGGGCTTCAGCGGAGTCGATAACGGGCTCAGCCGCCTCTTCGGCCTCAACTGACACAAGGTCTTAAAAAAAGGACATCAATACACACAAGGTATGCCCTCCGCCCACACGGGGGCATACTTTTATTTATTTCACCAAAACAAACAGAAACAAACAAGAACAAACAGAAACAAACATGAATACAACCAAAAAAACAATCGCCGCCGCAGTCATCACATTGTGCTGTATGGGCGGAATACACACCAGTTGCACATCGGGCACAGCCGACACACAGCCGCTCATCGGCACTATCGACTCCCCACTCGGTGCCGACAGCGCACCTGAGCACGTGGCACAAGCAATCGAGACAGCAACCCTCCTGCATCAATACGATATTATGAACGACACCATCAGCGGTGTCAGCGTATGGGCCATAGGCGAGGCCGACGAGACACCCACCGAGGGATACGGCATCGTGGTGGTGAAAGGACACACATCTACCACATTCACCCACATGCGCAACACGCGGCAACCACTCGCCCGCTACGATGCAGCAAGCGGCAACCTGTGGCTCACCACCAGCGCCATCGAGGGCACAGGCGTTGAGGTCGAACGCCTCTATCTGTTGCGCTTCGATGAAGCCGACAGCGCATACATCGCTCACACCATCGACCCCTACGACATGCAGCAGGCACTGCTCTCCCGCCTTTCCTACACCATCGCAGGCCCTGCCGTCATGCTCTGCGACAGCACACATACCATCTCGATAGCCAACAGCAGCACGAGCGATATGGGCGGATTCGATAGCGAGC
>CAMVDC010000025.1 GCA_947166155.1 uncultured Prevotellaceae bacterium
ATATAGAATCGTATGTAGCAGCATTCTAAAGCGACACCTCAACTGCAGGCATACCTTCGGAGGTGATTCTCACTTTGGCTGGAGTTGAAGTGCTGGCGCGCTCAACGTATGCCAGCAGGCGACCACGGTTGGCGTTGCGGTGGTTCTGCTTCGGAGCCGACATGTCGCCGTTGTTTGCATTTTCAAGTCCAAGCAGGCGACCGCCGCTGATGACCTCCACCGTCACGTCATGACGTGCGTTGAGCACCCGGTTGCCGTTTGCATCGACCACTTCGATGAGCAGATGCTTCACACGGTCGGCTGCTTCGCCCTCGATTCGGGTTGCTATCCCGGCAGCCTCGCCGTAGGTCTTCACATCGTAGGTTGCTGTCACCTTGCCCGATGCATCGATGCCTTCCACCGTGAGTGTTCCTGCTGCGAATGGCACATCCCAGTAGATGATGCCGTTTTGGTCGTTGCGTTCCTTCTTCTCGCCCACAATGTTGCCGTTCACCTTCACTTGGGCGTATGGCTGGTTGGTGTAGCAAAGCACGCGCACCGTCTGTCCTTCCTGATAGTTCCACGAATCCATGGCATCGGTCGAGAGGTTCACACGTCCGCCACGGTTGTTATTGTTACCACCGAACCCTCCGAAGTTGTTGTTCCTCACGGCTTGTGTACCGGCATACACCATCGGGTCGGTGCGCCACAGCGATGCGAAGTACCATCCGCGTGGTTTCAGGAATCCCGAGAAGTCGATAAGGCCCGTACCAAGTCCGCGCGACGGCCATGCTCCCGATTCGCCCAGATACTCATATCCCGTCCACACAAAGTGGCCGAAGATGTGTTCATTGTCGCGCACAGCCTTCCATGCAGCCAGGTTGGTGCTTGTCTCGCTGCCGTAGATTATGCGCTTGGGATATGCCTTGTGGTCTTCTATGTATCGTCCCTCAGTGTAGTTGTAGCCACACACATCGACTGCTTCGGGATATTCCGTCTGATTGCTCATCACCACGCCGGCCATGGCTCCTGTCACTGGGCGCGAAGGGTCGAGGCTGCGGATGATCTTTGCCAGACGTTTGGCAATGATACCTATGCGTTCTGCGTTCGGTGCATCCTTCTTGTATCCGCCATACATCGGCTGGCTTATGGCTGCATTGCCGCCATCGAGCACCGGATGCGAGTATGGGTCGTTAGGATAATCCACCTCGTTGCCTACGCTCCAGAGGAAGATGCTTGGATGCAGGCGGTCGCGACGTACCATGTCGGCTATATCGCGGTCGATCCACTCTTCGAAGAAGTCGAACGTGCCGTCGTATCCCGGCTTGCCGCGGTTCCATCCTTCAATCCACTTGCGCTTCGGAAACTCCCACTCGTCGCTGCCTTCGTCCATGATGAGGAATCCCATCTCGTCGGCCAGCTCATACACATCGGGGGCTTGCACGTTGTGACTCATGCGGATGCCGTTCACGCCCATCTGCTTGAGCGAGAGGAAGCGGCGCTTCCACACTTCGCGAGGCACTGCCGCACCGAGCACTCCTGCATCGTGGTGTATGCACACTCCCTTCACCTTCATCTGCTGGTCGTTGAGATAGAAACCGTGGTCGGGGTCGAAGCGCAACGAACGGATGCCGATAGGACTTTCCGTCTTGTCTATGACCTTACCGGCCGACAGCAGTTCCACCTTTAATTTATATAAATAAGGAGTGTCGGTGCTCCAGAGGTGGAGGCCTTGGTTAATCGACAACTGACAATTGGCAATGGACGGTTGATTGTTGTCGGATGAGTTCTTTATGTCGGAAGCAGCCTTTTGCACTGTTGCCACCTGCTTGCCGTCAGCATCGAGCAACGACACTTTCACGCTGAGGTTCGATGCCTTGCCCTTATCTACCTCGACGGTCACATCGAGGTCGGATTTTTGCTTGCTCACATTCTTTGCCCAATAGCTCACTCCCCACTGTGCGAGGTGTGTCTCGGGAGCATTGACGAGCCACACATTGCGATAGATGCCGCTACCGGTGTACCAACGCGAGTCGGCATACTTGCTGTGATCCACTCTCACTGCCAGCACATTGTCGCCCTTCACGAGGTAGGGTGTGAGGTCGTACATGAACGATATATATCCGTTGGGACGTTTGCCGAGCAGGTGTCCGTTGAGATACACTTCGCTGCGGTTATATACACCTTCGAAGTAGATGTACAGCTTGTCGCCAGTCTTCATCGACGAGTTGAAATGCTTGCGATACCAGCCTATACCTCCGGGCAGGAAGCCAGTGCATGAAGCCAACTCTCGCGACGGAGTGCCTTCCACCGACCAGTCGTGTGGCAGTGTGAGTGTTCGCCACCCACTGTCTTTATACGCCGATTCCTTGTAGCCGGCCTCGTCGGTGAGCGAGAACAGCCACGAGTCGTTGAACAGTTGCGAAGTTCCGAACCCTACTTGTGCAGTGCACCACAGGGTGCACTGCATCAGCAATACCATACTAATGATTCTTTTCATGGTTTTAAGGTATGATTATGTTTATTACTTTATCCTTACTTTCAGTATATTCACCGAATAAGCTGGTACCTGGAAGAGCACCTGAGTCGGTGTTTCGGCCTTGATGCGTCCTTCGCCCGGGTATATCTTGCGCGGTTCCTGGATGGTGTTCTCGTCGGTTCCGTTCTCCGAGAAGAGGCGGATGAGGCGGAGTGCATCGTCGCGGCCGGTATCTACGGAGCAGTTACGGAGGTTGAGGGTTCCATCTGCATATCCTTCACCCACGTTCACAACCTTCACATACATCATCTTCTCCTTGTCGTCGATGGTGGTCGATGCAAATACACCTTCCATCGCACCGCCTTTCTGTGACTTGCAAGCGAAGTCGAGTCGGCCGTCGATGTAGCAGTGGATGCTGTCGCCTTCGACATCGACTTGCAGGTCGTACCAGCGTCCGGTCTCTACTTGGAAGCGGCGCTCGCGTGCCAGTTGCACTCTGTTGCCGCCGTTGGCTTGCTCCACGTTGTTTTGTGCGTTCGACCATCCACCTATGTTATACCACTGGTAGTTCCTTGCGTCCTTGTAACCTATCATTACGAGGAAGCCCTCGGCACCGCTGTTTTTCTTTGCCTGTACCTTGAATGTATATTTCTTGCCTGCTTCAATCGTGCCCGGAGCCACAATCATGGCTGGTTCCTGATTGCCGCTTTGGCTTATTTCCGTCTGGCTGGTTGTCCACTGTCCGGCACCTTTCTGCCACTTCGCATAGTCGCTTATATCCACTGCCTTACCATCGACAGTGAGTGTAGCATTGCGGTATGTGGCGTTTGTGTTCCATGTTGCAAGTCCCACCTGCACCGGGCGTGCGGCCTCTTCGTCGGCTGCCTGCGGCTGTGTGAGCTTCCATGTCCAGTCGGTCTTCAGCACTTGTGTTCCGATGTTGTTGGGGAAGAGTTGCTGAACGTAGTATGACGGAGTACCCATCACCTGCGACGAGTTGAATCGGATCATGTCGGGACGCCAGCGTGCATCGTTTTCGTTGACGAATATCGGTGCGTAGGAGTTCATCACCACCACGTCGCTGTTGTTTTCCATGCCCATCATATAGACAGCCTCGCCCAGTGCTGCATTGAGGTTTCCTATCTCGCCGAAGTTGCTTGTCACGGCATATTCGCCTACATATACCTTATATTTCGAGCGGTCGTAGGAGTCGTATTTGTTGAATCGGTCGGCAAACCACTTAGGATTGCGGTAGTAGTGCTCATCGACCATCTCGACAGGATAGTCGTTGCGCCACGACGGGTAGTCGGTTGACCATGATTCCACGTTGCCGATGCAGTGTACGTATGGGTATTTCTCCTTGATGGCACGATAGAACTGTATGTAGCGCTCAGGGTAGTGGTCGCTTTGGTCGGAGTTGTTTTGCATGTTGAAGTTGTAGTTCTCGTTGCCTATCTCGATGTATTCCAGGTGGAAAGGTTCGGGATGTCCGTTGTCGGCACGCATCTTTCCGTACTTGGTTGTCACGTCGCCGTTAGCATATTCGAGTGCGTCGAGACACTCCTGAATCCATTCGCCAATCTGGTCGTAAGGTGTGCAGCCACCATGCCAGATGCCCACGTTGACCACGAAGAGCGGTTTTGCACCGAGGTCTTCGCTCAGTTGCAGGAACTCGTGGAATCCGATTCCGTCGCTGGTGCGGTAGCCCCAGTTCACGTTGGCGTGGCCCTCACGTTGTTCGATAGGTCCGATGGTGCGTTTCCAACGGAATGCGTTGTCGGGACTTTGCTGACCCTCGACGAAGCATCCGCCAGGGAATCGCATGAAGCGCGGGTGCATATCGAGCAGCATCTGAGCCAGGTCGGGACGCATACCGTTCTCCCTGTCCTTGAATGTAGGTGGGAAGAGGCTTACGACATCCAGCTGGAACTCACCGGCTTTGGTCAGAATAATCACGAACTGAGCCTTCGGGTCATCCTCGTCGGCAGTAAACTCGGCTGTATACTTCTTCCACTCTTTGCCGAGCTTCAGCTTCATGGTTGCGGCAGCCACGGGCACCGTGTTCTCTTTCATCAGCTGGAAAGTCACGTCGCTCGAGTATCCAGCATCGCTCTTTGCCCAGAACGACAACTTATACTTGCGGCCCTTCACGGCGTTGATGCCCCAGAATCCCTCGTTGCTCACCCATCCGCCGTTTGGCTCCACCTTCACGTTCAGCGCATTATGCTGCACGTCGTTGAGCAGGTTCTGCTGAGTAAGGCTCAGTGTTATGTTGCCATTCACGTGCCATCCTGTGATGCGCGTCTGCTGGGGAGCGGGCACATTCTGTCCGTCCTGAGTGCGTCGGCGAGCCATTCCGCGTCCCGAGAACATCGTGTCGTCCTCGAACGAGCGGTTGCGAATCAACTCGGCATACAGTCCTCCGTCGGCCGCGTGGTTGATATCTTCATAGAAAATTCCGTAGTGAGTAGGACTGATCATAGGTCCGCGTTGGTTGGCATCAACATTGACGACAACCTGTGCATTCACCATACCGCATCCAGCCAGCATGGCCGACGCGATAATTGTGCGTAGGTTAAATTCAGTTTTCATTGTCTATTTGATTCTTGTTTGTGATATTAATTTCATGTAATGATTGCAGCTACAAAAGTACACATTATAGACGAAACGACAAAACATCTGAAAGAAAAAACCGAGCAAACGCATCAAAAAGCATTGCGAAAGCCATGGAATTTAACCGCGAGTGCAGACTAATTTGCCTGCGAGTGCGGAGTAATTTACCTGCGAGTGCGGACTAATTTGCCTGCGAGTGCGGAGTAATTTGCCTGCGAGTGCGGAGTAATTCTTTAATTTGCGACGTAAATTTAATAATTTTCGGTGGAAAATTAATAAAACTGCGACGTAAATTTAATAATTTGCGTCGCAAATTAAAGAATTTCTACGCACTCACAGCAAAACTTCTACGCACGTGCAACAAAACTTCTATATACGCGCAGTAAAACTTCAACGCGCGCGCAGCAAAACTTCAACACGCGCGCAGCATTTTCAGCATATCGCCCTCCACACCTTATTATATATATAAGGCAGCAGACATCCCCCCCGCGAAACCGGCCGAAACCACACGGCATGCAAAAAAAGGGCGGAAACACTTGGTCGGATGAAATGGATTTCGTACCTTTGCACCACTTCAACAAATCAAAAGTATATTCACAAACCAACAACTTAATACACAAACCATGAAGCATTCAACCCTCACAATCCTTTTGGCCGTTGCTGCACAATGCATCTCGGCACAGCCATACAAAGACCCCTCGCTCAGTGCCACCGAACGTGCTGCCGACCTCATATCGCGGCTCACCATCGAAGAGAAAGCACGACTGATGGAACACGAGTCGCCAGCCATACCACGCCTCGGCATTCCGCAATTCAGCTGGTGGAACGAAGCGCTGCACGGCCTCGGGCGCAACGGCACAGCAACCGTGTTCCCAATAACCATGGGACTCGCTGCATCGTGGGACGACACCATGGTGCAAGACATCTATACCGCAGTGAGCGACGAGGCACGAGCCAAAAACAACATCGCTCGCGAGAGCGGACGAATAAACCGCTACCAAGGACTGTCGTTCTGGACACCCAACATCAACATATTCCGCGACCCACGATGGGGACGCGGACAGGAGACCTACGGCGAAGACCCCTACCTCACCACACGCATGGGACTGGCCGTGGTGCGAGGCCTGCAAGGCTATGAAGGCAACGAAGGCATACAGTTTGGCAGCAAAGGCAAGTATCGCAAACTGCTGGCATGCGCCAAACACTTTGCTGTGCACAGCGGACCCGAGTGGAACCGCCACCAGTTCAACATCGAACTGCTGCCCGAGCGCGACCTGTGGGAAACCTACCTGCCTGCATTCAAGGCACTGGTACAGGAAGGCGACGTGCAGGAAGTGATGTGCGCCTACCAGAGCCTCGAAGGCGAACCATGCTGCGGCAACACCCGACTGCTCGACGACATACTGCGCCAGCAATGGGGATTCCGCGGACTCGTGACCAGCGACTGCTGGGCTGTCGACGACTTCTGGCAGAGGGGACGACACGGATATTCACCATCCATGCAGTCGGCAATAGCAGTGGCAGTAGGTAGCGGCACCGACCTCGAGTGTGGCAACACCTACAAAAACCTGCCACAAGCAGTGGCAGCAGGACTCATCGACGAAGATTATGTCAACACAAGCCTCATGCGACTGCTCAAAGCACGATTCGAACTCGGCGACTTCGACTCACCAGCACTCGTCGACTGGCAGCGCTTAGGTCCCGAAGTCATTGCGTCAGAGGCACACCACCAGCTGGCACTCAAGGCAGCACGCGAGTCAATCGTACTGCTACAAAACCGCGGCGACATACTGCCACTCAAGGCAGGCGCACGCATAGCCGTAGTAGGACCCAACGCAGCCGACTCGACCATGATGTGGGGCAACTACAACGGATTCCCCACACACACCGTGACCATACTGCAAGGACTTGCATCACGATACGACATCGTGGCCACACTGCGCGGATGTGAACTGGCAAGCCGCACCACTCAGTCGACATTCAACGGCGGGCCCGCACGCGACTACGGACACGATGAAACACTGCAAGCCGATCAGCAACAACAGGCAACAAACACACAGACATCCGACATCATCGCCCAACTGCGGCAGGCACACCCCGACGTCGTGGTATTCGTAGGCGGCATCTCGCCCCGACTCGAAGGCGAGGAAATGCGAGTGATGTACGAAGGATTCCGCGGTGGCGACCGCACCTCAATCGAGTTGCCCAGCCCCCAGCGACAGCTACTTGCAGCCATCCACGAGGCAGGCATGCACACCGTCTTCATCAACTGCTCGGGCAGCGCCATGGCACTCACACCCGAAACCCGCACATGCGACGCCATCATCCAGGCATGGTATGGCGGCGAAGCCGGCGGCACCGCTGTGGCCGACGTGCTGACAGGCGACTACAACCCATCGGGCAAACTGCCAATCACATTCTATGCCGACGATTCACAACTGCCCGACTTCGAGGACTACAACATGAAAGGCCGCACATATCGCTACCTCACATCCAAGCCCCTCTTCCCATTCGGATACGGACTCAACTACGGCCACGTGACCCTCAGCCCTGCAACCTACAAGAAAGGCAAAGTGACACTTACACTCACCAACAGCTCCGAACGCCCCACCACCGAAGTAGTGCAAGTCTATGTGCGACGCACCGACGACACCTCGACCATCAACCGCACCCTCCGCGCCTACCAACGCGTGAGCCTCGGAGCCAACCAAAGTCGCAAGGTGACCATATCCCTGCCCGCCGATGCATTCGAATGGTGGGACCCCGACACCAACACCATGCGCACCACACCCGGACAGTTCACACTATGGGTCGGCACATCGAGTCAGGAGAGCGACCTGCAACGCTTGGAGGTCAAAACAAAATGACACCCAAGCGCAGCCGTAACAGTCGATTTCGCTTCCGATACATAACAAAAAGCACGTGAACATAGACTTTTTACATCATTTATGCATTTTTTTCAAAAAACATTTGGTTGTATAGAAAATAATGCCTAACTTTGCAACGTGTTTTTCATGGTATTAGATTTATTTTAAGGTTAGTAGAAATTGCTTGTCGTGATGATAAGCAATTTTTTTGTATACATACATGCCCAACCAACACACCTCCACACACCAAATAAAGCATGAACAACACATGTTCAAGCCCTGTCGTTTCATGTTCAATCTACATCTTTTCATGTTCAACCCCTAACTGTTCAAGTTCAATTAGTGTCAATTCGTGTCCGATACGTGTTAGTCAGATACTTTACCACCTGCCATCTGATAATATAAGCATTATAAACAACCCATATTTGAGTGCATTTCACTATCGTTTCAGCATTTTTTCACATCAAAACACAAAAAAAGTGTATTTATCCTTTGCAGCAACAATTATTATCCGTACCTTTGCACCGATATCTTTTACACATACGTCCCTCTACAGAGGGACTGACCATGATACACCTTCCAAACTGATTTATCCTGTTTATCTACTCACATGTGCTACGTCGCCACGGCGAATAACACATGCATTGCTTCGTATATTCACCCTTAGTGAATCACCCACACGGAGCAGCCACATGCCCCACCCCACCAGGTGGCGCAACATGAGAACAAACCGATGTAGTATAAATCAATATCATCTAAATATCAAAATGAGACAGACAAAAAACATACAGGGTAAAAAACAGAAGTCAATAATCAAACGAACACTATTTGCAACGCTGCTGCTATTGGTGGCAGTGGGTGTGAAGGGACAGGCTCAGAAATTAGGGAAACCTGTATCAGGATTATATAATAGTGACATAACAGCTATAACAGCTGCAGCATCAGCTACTACTGTAGTACTCAACGATTTGGAAGATCACAACTGGAGTTATTACAGCGACCCCGATTGTCCAATCAAGAGTATTAATCCTGCTGATGTAAAGATTACATATTTCGGAAACGGTACAGGAACAGTTACCGCAGCCACCGCAGCCGAAGCTGTCGATAACCCTACATCTTTCAGCCGCAATGCCACAGGAGTGCAGGTCGGCCCTAGCGATGCCGCCAACACATTCGTTTATTATAAGACTCTCGAACGTGAAAACAATATAGGATATGTGAAATACACCACCATCCCTAATCCGTTCCAAGTGAGACCAGTAGGAGTTGAAGGAAATATTAGTAGAACACCGACTGAGAGAACTATATATATAAGTTGGACCTGCGGTGATTGGACTCGTTATTTTAATCAGGCAACTGTACGGTTCTCTTATACCGACGCTAATGGCAATGTTCAAACGAGTGGCAATTATACATCAAACGGCAATACTACTATAGAAGCAAAAGTTGGAACAACAATTACAGTGTATTCCAAAAGTTGTAGAAATGGTTATAATGGTTATTCGCCTACTATAACTGCAAGATATGATAACAATTCTGGTACACAACTTGTTACTTATCAAAATACCAGCACTACAGAAAATTCTTCTACTTCTGGCTCTATAGCCGCTCCTGCTGCTCAAAACGTTACTCTTTCCGAATATCGTGGTTTCTATGGTTGGCGTTTAAAGAGCAAGAATACTTATGTTACATCTGTTACATCTTCCGATGGTAATACCACATACAACGTAGGCGACATCATACCAGCCGAGACTGAGATTCGTCTAAATATAGCCACCACCCTCCCTTATGGTAGTGAGATACAGTTTGAAGCGATGTGGGCACAGGCTTATGTGACCACTGGGACAGGTGACCTCAGTTATACTGCACCGAGCTATGAGCGTAACTTCCACGTGGTCAATAACAGCACAGCTGCTTCTAACTTCCAAAAAAGCTATCCATGCACGGTGATAGGTCGTAATCCTAACAGCACAACCAACAATGCCACCCGCACTGTGACTGGTGCGTTTTCTGCTCAAGCCGATACCAAATTCGAAGATATCACCATCACTAATGCCACTGGTTCTACTTGGACAGCCAACGGCCACGATTTGATTGTGGGAAGAGGATGTAGTGGAACGGTGAATATTTTAAGAGGTATGGGAGCTGATAGTAACTCTGCTCTGAACTATACCATACGTCTGGAGAGTGGAGTGTTTAATTATGTCTCATTTACTGCAGGTTATTACAATAACAATGATGCAAATCAAGGTACAAATCTTACGTTTAGTGGAACTAGAAATTCTATAAAAGGAGTTCTGGGGTGTGATTATGACAGAGCTATTGAAAGTAATTCAGCAAATTATAATTATGCTGCAGCGCCATTACGTGTTACCTATAATATGATAGTGGGAGCTAGTCCGACATTCTCGAATCAAGATGAAACAGAATTTTTTAATACGACAATCAAGTCGGGGTACTATGGATCAGGTTTCACCGGACTTGGTAGTGGCAGTGCCGCAAATTCATTCTATTTGGGTGTTGCAAATACCTTTAATACGGGCAAGAGAAAGCTAACGATAGAAGGCGGAAGATTGAATTTAAGCCTTGCAGGTGGTATTGACGAAGACAACACCAGTGATGACGCACTGATAATTCGCATGAAAGGTGGAACCGTTGCAGGTGCCGTCTATGGTGCAGCTGCATTCTCTTCTGCTACAGGCGGAAGAAGATTTATCTTCACAGGCGGTAATGTTGGAGGCTGGATTGCCGGTGGTGCTAATGGAACCCAAACAACTGGAGGAAAACTTGATGGAAAGACATTCGTATACTTTGGCGGTACAGCTCAATGCAATAGTAATGGTAGCACAACAACCATAGGGCCTGGTAATGCAACCGGTGGCAATATCTTTGGTGCAGGTAGTGGAAACTCTGGAGCAGAAGCAAATGCAACCGTAGGTGAAGTTGATCAGTCAACAGTAGTCATCGCCGACAATGCTTATGTAGAACGTAATGTGTATGGCGGTGGCAACTACGGTTATGTTGCAGGTACAGGAGCCACAAACAAATCGGATATGTACATATTGGGCGGTACCGTAGATGGTAACGTATTCGGCGGTTCCAACATGCAGAAAGGAAACATAGTCAACTACTATGTCAAAGACGGCACTGTCAAGGGCGGTATCTATGGTGGCTCGAATGCACGCGGCAACCTCTCCGGTAATGTCACCATGTCCATCTCGGGCGGCACGATTGAAGGGGGTGTCTATGGCGGTGGCTACGGTACCAACGCTAACTCTTGCGACGTGAATGGTACTGTCGGCATCACAATGACCGGTGGCACGGTTCTCAGCGGCCTCTATGGCGGCGGTAATGTGAACAGCAAGATAGGCGGTAAGACCACAGTCAATGTCAACGGCGGTACCGTCGGTGCCAGCGGCAACGAAGCCAGTGTCTTCGGCGGAGGCCTTGGTAGCCTTACCCGTGCCAAAGGTGATGTGGAGGTGAACATAGGAAGTATCGACGGTAGCGGCAATGCCGTGATCTATGGCGACGTGTATGGCGGCAGTGCCAAGGGAAAGACCAACTGTAACGATGGCGGTACGGCACGCAACGGCAGCACGAAGACCGATGTTACCCTCAATGGCGGCACCATCCATGGTTCGCTCTATGGCGGTGGACTTGGTGACGATAGCAACGAAGCCGATGTATGGGGTACCGTGACCGTGGTAGTGAACGGAGGAAGTGTGAAAGAAGTGGCAGGCAAAACTGGCTCGGGCGCCGTGTATGGTTGCAACAACGTGAGCGGACGACCGATGCAGAATAATGTGACCGTGACCGTCAACGGTACCGACGCGGCTGCCGATGGTGAATATGCTATCGACAACGTGTTTGGAGGCGGTAATGCTGCGGCATATATTGGTAATCCCGTTGTCACGATTGCAGGGACAAAGACAAACTGTGTTGTGGGTAATGTGTATGGTGGTGGACTTGGAAGTACAGCCACCGTTACCGGCAACTCGACCGTGAAGATGAATAACGGACGTGCAAAGAACTTGTTTGGCGGTGGCAGTCAGGCCGACCTTACGGGCGGAGTGACCATGAGCGTCACTGGCGGACGTGTGGACAACGATGTGTATGGCGGCGGTGCACTGGCCGACACTAACACCTCGGGCGGAACGACATCCGTAAGCCTCACGGGCGGAACCGTAGGTAATGCCTATGGTGGCGGTCTTGGAGCAAAAACTGGAATCAACGGAGCTACGGCCGACGTGGAAGCTATCGTAAACGGAAATGTGACTGTGGAAGTCAATGGTACTGCATTTCTCAGTGAAATAGACTCTGAAGGAATCGTGACCAAAGGTCGTGTCTTCGGTTGCAACAACCTCAATGGTACGCCAAAGGGCACTGTGACCGTACATGTGTATAAGACCGTGGGCCTCAACGGTGCTGACAAACCGGAAAGGAACACCAACAAATATGAGATACAGGCAGTGTATGGTGGCGGCAACCTGGCAGCCTACCAACCCACTGCAAGCAACACTGCCACCAAGGTAATCATCGACGGCTGCGGACTGTCGAGCATTGCATACGTATATGGTGGAGGCAACGCAGCCCCGGTGCCTGCCACCAACGTGACGGTCAACGGGTCGTATGAGATTGACTATGTGTTTGGAGGTGGTAACGGAAAGGACAGGATACTGATTAACGGTGTATATGAAGACAACCCTGGAGCCGATGTAGGCAAGGTGAATGGTGTATCGTATGGCACAACCGACCCGATAGGAACGACCACCACTACCATCTATGGCGGTGTGATACATCATGTGTTTGGCGGTAGTAATACGAAGGGCGATGTGACCAAGGAGGCCCATGTGATACTGGGCGACCAGAATCTGCAGACATGCGAATTTAAGGTAGGCGAGGTGTATGGTGCAGGCAACGAGGCTTACATGAGCGGTAGCGCAAACATCAAGCTCAACTGTATCGAAGGACTGACGGAGATATATGGTGGCTCGCGCAGGGCCGACATAGATAAGGACGTAAACCTTACCATAAATGGCGGACGCTATGAAAAGGTGTTCGGCGGTAACAACGAGAGCGGATGCATACGTGGTTCGATCACTGTGACCATACAGGAGAACGGATGCCTGCCCATCTATATCGACGAGCTCTACCTGGGAGGTAACGAAGCTGCATACTCGGTATATGGATATAACGACGACAAGAGCCCGAAGACCGAGGGTACGGCGTTGTATGATGACCCAGTGCTCAACGTCATCTCGGCCACAGAGATCGGCGCAGTGTATGGCGGCGGATTGGGTAATACTGCAATCATGTATGGCAATCCGCATGTGAACATCAACATGGAGCCTGGCAAGGTGAACGGCAAGTATAAATATGTAGCGACCAACACAGAGCATCCCGAAGCTGTGTCGCCTGCAGGGTATGACATATACGACGAGATACAAAACACGTCGGCCACCTTCCCGCTGAAACTGTCGCTCGGCAATATCGGCACCGTGTTCGGTGGCGGCAATGCAGCCAAGGTGGTGGGCGACACGCACATACAGATTGGTACGGGTCTTGCTGCTGACGGCACCACGGCTCTCAAGCAAACCGACGATGACACCAAGACACGCCACGATGCACAAATAAGCCGCAACGTATACGGCGGCGGCAATCAGGCCGAAGTGACGGGCAAGACCAACGTGGTGATAGGCCACGAATGATGCTGCGAACACGCAGAAATGATGCTGCGAACACGCAGAAATGATGCTGCGAGCATAGAGAAATGATGCTGCGAGCACGCAGTTTCGAGTCGTCCCCCGTGCAGAGTACGGTCGTACTTTACGCAAAGTACGGTCGTCCCCTGCACGGGGGACGACTTTCTCAAGCACAAGGGACGGCTTGAGAATACAAACACGTGATTATCAGTGTGCACGGGAATAGTGTATTTTCACCTGCATCTTCGCATGATATAAAAAAGAGAAATTGGATATTGTCATATCAGAAACTTTTCGTATCTTTGCAAACGGATTATCATCCGGATGGGCCGCACCCGCTATTCATTATTCATTATTCATTATTAATTATATATTATTTATTATCATGACCCGACAACAACTGATTTCCGAGATACGCCGCAAGCACACATTCCTGTGTGTGGGCCTCGACACCGACATGCGCAAGATACCACAGCACCTGCTGAGCGAGGACGACCCCGTGTTCGCCTTCAACCGCGCCATCATCGATGCCACAGCCCCCTACTGCATCGCCTACAAGCCCAACGTGGCATTCTATGAGTGTGGAGGCCTCGGCGGATGGAAGAGCCTGGAGCGCACCATCGAATACCTGCGCACACAGTACCCCTCACACATGATCATTGCCGATGCAAAGCGTGGCGATATAGGCAACACATCGGCCATGTATGCCCGTTGCTTCTTCGACGAGTTGCAGGTCGACGCGCTCACCGTGGCTCCATATATGGGTAGCGACAGCGTGAGCCCATTCCTCGGCCGCGAGGGCAAGTGGGTCATACTGCTTGCACTGACGAGCAACCCCGGCAGTCACGACTTCCAACTGACGACCGGCACCGACGGCATGCCGCTGTTTGAGCGCGTGATGCGCAAGGCTCAGGAATGGGCCTCGGAGGACGAACTGATGTATGTAGTGGGTGCCACTCAAGGCGAGATGTTCAAGGAAATACGCCGCATCGCACCGCGCCACTTCCTGCTCGTGCCTGGCGTGGGAGCTCAGGGCGGAAGTCTGGAAGAGGTGTGCCGATATGGCATGACCAGCGAGTGCGGCCTCATCGTCAACTCCTCGCGCGCCATCATCTATGCCAGCCAAGGCACCGACTTCGCACAGGTGGCAGCCGAGAAGGCCCGAGAGGTGCAGCAACAAATGGAGCAACTGTTATGAACGATGCAATCAGAATACGTGGCGCCCGTGTCAACAACCTGAAGAATATCGACGTCGATATACCCCAGGGCAAACTGGTGGTGGTGACCGGCGTGAGCGGCAGCGGCAAGTCGAGCCTGGCGTTCGACACCCTGTATGCCGAAGGGCAGCGCCGATATGTGGAAAGCCTCAGCACCTATGCCCGCCAGTTTATGGGCCGAATGGGTAAACCCGACTGCGACTTCATCGAAAACATACCACCAGCCATTGCCATAGAGCAAAAGGTGATAAGCCGAAACCCGCGAAGCACCGTGGGCACTTCGACCGAGATATACGACTACATGCGCATGCTCTTTGCACGTGTGGGCCGCACCTACTCGCCCATCAGCGGCCAGGAAGTGAAGAAAAACTCGGTTGACGATGTGGTGGAATGCATGAAGTCATACCCAAAAGGCAGCAAGTTCATGGTGATGTGTCCGCTCATTCCACGCGGCGGCCGCACCGAGGCAGAGCAAATCGAAGCCTACGCACGCCAGGGACTGACACTGACCGAAACCATCGACAACCACACCTATATTATTATTGCGCGCATGCGCGTGAACGACGACAAAAACACGCTGAGTCAGCTGACCGATGCATGCGAGACCGCCATCTACGAAGGCGAGGGCCGATGTGTGTTGCGAACACTGGACGACGACAAGCTGCACGACTTCTCGTTGCGATTCGAGGCCGACGGCATGACATTCGAGGAACCGACAGAGTATATGTTCTCGTTCAACTCGCCTGTAGGTGCATGCCCCGAATGCGAAGGATTTGGCAAGGTGATGGGCATCGACGAATCGCTCGTCATCCCCAACCAAGAACTCAACGTGTATGAAGGAGCCGTCTTCTGCTGGCGCGGCGAGAAGATGAGCGCATGGAAGGAAGAATTTTGCCGACAGGCATCGAAGCACGATTTCCCCATTTTCGAGCCTTACTACAACCTGACCCAAGAGCAACGCGACCTGCTGTGGCATGGCACTGTGGGAGAGAAGAAGGTGCTTGACGTGAGCATCGACCAATTCTTCGACATGCTGCGCGAAAACCAATACAAGATACAATACCGCGTGATGCTGGCACGATATCGTGGCAAAGCTACATGCCCCACATGCCACGGCACCCGACTGCGCCGCGAAGCCACCTACGTGAAGATAGGCGGACGCAGCATAACCGAACTGGTGGAGATGCCGGTGGGCGAGTTGGCCGACTTCTTCGACCATCTGCAACTCAGCGAACACGACACATTTATTGCCTCGCGGCTGCTCATCGAGATAAAGAGCCGCCTGCATTTCCTTATCGAGGTGGGGCTCTCCTACCTTACCCTATCACGACTGAGCAACACGCTGTCGGGCGGCGAAAGCCAACGCATCAACCTCGCCACAAGCCTCGGCAGCAGCCTTGTGGGCAGCCTTTACATACTCGACGAGCCCAGCATAGGCCTACACAGCCGCGACACCGGCCGCCTCATCGCAGTGCTGAAACAACTGCGCGACCTGGGAAATACCGTGGTGGTGGTGGAGCACGATGAAGACATCATACGCGCTGCCGACTACATAATCGACATAGGCCCCGATGCCGGCCGACTGGGCGGCAAAGTAGTGTGGGCTGGAAGCATCGAGAATGTAGAGAACTCAGAGAGCTCGGAGAACTCCAAGAGCCCCAAGAACTCCAAAAACTCCAAGAACCCCGATAGCCCCACCAACTCCCATACCCTCGACTTCCTCACTCATCGCGAGGTGATACCCGTGCCCAAGAGCCGCCGCCCGTGGAACAACTACATACTCATTCGCTCAGCACGCGAGAACAACCTGAAAGGCATCGATGTGAAGATACCGCTCAACGTGATGACCGTGGTGACAGGCGTGAGCGGCAGCGGCAAGTCGACACTCGTGCGCGACATATTCTACCGCGCCATGATGCGACAGATGGACCGCGTGTGCGACCGTCCCGGACAATTCATGGCACTCGAAGGCGACATCGACATGGTGCAGTCAATCGAGTTCGTCGACCAAAACCCAATCGGCACATCCACACGCAGCAACCCCGTGACCTACATCGGAGCCTACGACGAGATCCGACGCCTCATGGCATCGCAGCAACTGTCAAAACAGATGGGCTACACACCACAATACTTCTCGTTCAACGCCGATGGAGGCCGATGCGAAGAATGTAAGGGCGAAGGCACCGTGACTGTCGAAATGCAGTTTATGAACGACCTGGTACTCACATGCGAATCGTGTCATGGACGCCGATTCAAGAGCGACATACTCGAAGTGAAGTTCCACGACAAGAACATCGACGACATACTCAACATGACCGTCAACATGGCCATCGAGTTTTTCAGCAAGTACGGCAAAGACAAGATTGTGGACAAACTCAAGCCACTGCAAGACGTAGGTCTGGGTTACATAAAGTTGGGACAGACATCGTCGACACTGTCGGGCGGCGAGAACCAACGCGTAAAGCTCGCCTACTATCTGGGACAAGAAAAGACACGACCCACCATGTTCATCTTCGACGAACCCACCACCGGCCTGCACTTCCACGACATCAAGAAGTTGCTCACGGCCTTCCAGTCGCTCATCACACGCGGACACTCAATACTCATCATCGAGCACAACATGGAAGTGATAAAAAGTGCCGACCACGTCATCGACCTCGGGCCTGAAGGAGGCGCCGAAGGAGGATACATAGTGGCAGAGGGCACACCCGAGCAAGTGGCACGATGCAAGAAGAGCTACACCGGACAAGCACTGAAACCATACTTAAAAGCATAAGCAATTACACTATGAAAAAACTAATCACATCCCTATGCATCGCACTCATGGCAATGGGTGCAGAAGCACAAGACTTCGACCAATACTTCGAAGACAACACACTACGCATTGACTACATACTGGGTGGCGACAGTGCCAACCAGTATATACAGATGGAACAACTCTACAAGCAGCCACACTGGGCAGGACGCCGCAAACGTCTGGCCGAAACCTACCTGCTGGGCAATGCACAGATAAATGTGTTTGACCACGCTACAGGCCGACTTATCTACGTTCACACTTTCTCCACCCTGTTTCAGGAATGGCTGAACGAAACCGAAGCAACGAAGATGAGCCGTGCTTTCGAGGCTGCTTACAACATACCGTTCCCCAAGCAACCGGTGGACATCCGCGTCACCCTGACCGACAACCACAACAAGGTATGCGCATCAATGACCCACCTCGTCGACCCGAAAGACATATTGATACGTCCCATAGGCGAGAACGGAATACCACACAAATACATAGTAAAGAGCGGCGATATCGACAAGTGTGTAGACCTGGCCATCGTAGCCGAAGGATACACACAGGACCAGATGGACAAGTTCTACAAAGACTGTGAACGCGCAGCCGACGCATTGTTCTCGCACGAACCGTTCAAGTCGATGAAAAACCGCTTCAACGTAGTGGCTGTTGCCAGCCCTTCGGTCGAGAGCGGGCCATCGGAACCAGGCCGTGGAATATGGCACAACACAGGACTTTCGGCACACTACGACACATTCTACTCCGACCGCTATCTCACCACTTCAAAGGTGCACCGCCTGTTCGACATACTGAGCGGAGTGCCGTTCGAACACATCATCGTACTCATCAACACCCCTCGCTATGGTGGTGGCGGCATCTACAATCAGTGGATGTGCTCGTCGAGCGACCATGCAACATTCAAGCAAGTGCTCGTACATGAGTTTGGACATTCTTACGCAGGACTGGCCGACGAATACAACTACGGCGACAACCACGTGGAGTGGTATCCGGCCGACACCGAACCATGGGAGCCAAACATAACCACACTGAAAGACTTCAGCAAGAAATGGGCCGACCTCATACCAGCCGGCACACCAATACCGACCACAAGAAACACCCCCGGACAGACAAACCAACGACCTGCCAACACACAACGAGGCGGCACACGCGAGGACCTGAACAAGAAGACACAGATTGTAGGAGTGTTTGAAGGTGCCGGATATATGGCCAACGGAGCCTACCGCCCCGCCGAACTCTGCCGAATGAACGTGAACGAAGTGGAAGACTTCTGCCCCGTATGCACAAGGGCCATCATCGGAATCACCGACTTCTATACAGGAACTGAAAAGTAAGATTATACCGGAAGCAGAAGTGTAAGGTTATTACGGAAGCAGATGTGTAAGGTTATTACGGAAACAGAAGTATCAGATTATACGGAAACATAAAAGTAAGATTTATGAAACTAACGCAATTTACACTTATCATTGCCGTAGCATGCACGTTGTGCTCATGCGCAACAATCCTTTCAAACCAGAAAGCATGTATAAACATCGATGGCGATGTCGATGGTCCTGTCACGATAACAAGTAACTCCGACACGGCTGTCAATGTAGCCCTACCCTATGCCATTCAGGTCAACAAGAAACATCTTGAGGTTCCGATAAGCGTCACATCCGACTCAACCCTGCTTGCCACTATCCATACGGGCCGAAAGGTGAACGGACTGACGTGGATCAACATCGCGACGGGGTTCTGGGGCTTTATAGTCGATGGAGTGAGTGGCAGGATGTATCTGCCACGCCAAACAGAGTTTACCATCACTGGCACACCTGGGCAAGTGTTTGAGGCTCCTGCCAAGACATCAGTCGCCAACTATCGCCACGAGCTGGCACTCAACTTTGGGTTTGCATCGGCCATAAGTGCCAATCGCTATCGCGATACAAGACACGCAATAGAACAGATGCCGATGACCGAGGAAGACCTCGACTGCTTCAATCTGGGTGCATCATCATTCAGCCTGCGCTACTACTACCACCTCATCCCACACCTGGCTGTGGGTATGCAGGTAGGTACCACTGCAAGATTCACACCATACATGATCGTAGACCAAGTAGCCAAGACAATTACAGACGCAGACCTGTGGGCACGAAGTTTCTACACGATGGCATCTGCCAAGTATTATTGGAACAACACAAACGCCAGTTCCGTCGTGTTTTACAATCGCGTGTCGATAGGAGCGAGTCACCGACACATCTACTACAAGATTCACAACCCTCAACACACACGCCTCTTTGATCAGAAACGGTGGTTAATGGCATGGCAGTTATCGCCCCTTTGTTTCGAAATCGGACGTTCGCACCTGCGTTTCAATGCCGAGTTTGGTTATGGTATCGATGGAATCGCAAACTTCGGAGTGTCTTATCACTTCTAACATATAAAAAGCAAAAGAATCGGCAACAGCCCTTTGGTGGTTGTTGCCGATTCTTGTTTATGACAGTGCATGCAATCTATATGCCTACATGCTCATTTCTTAGCCTTCGCCTTTGAGGCCGTAGCCTTAGCTGGCTTTTCAGTTGCTTTTGTAGCCTTAGCTGGCTTTTCAGTTGCTTTTGTAGCCTTAGCTGGCTTTTCAGCTGCTTTAGCATCCTTGGTTGCTTTTGCTTTAGGCTTTGCAGCAGGCTTTTGGGCTTTTGCTTTAGGCTTTGCTTCGGCATCAGGCGCAGTCTCAGCCACTTCTGTGGGATGATACTTCTCGAGTTCTGCCTGCAGTTTCTCTATCTTGCGATCCTTAGCCTCAATCTCTTCGCCCTGGTTCTTGATGGTGGTGAGGAGGGAGTTGAGCTCTTCGTTGTCCATATCGACTGGATAAAGGGTGTTGACGCGGTTGATGAAGTCGCCGAGGATATTCATGTAGTTGGTGAATGCATCGTATGGTCCATCGTATATACCTCGGTTCATGCCCACGCTGTTCTGCTTGGTGGTCATGAAACGGAAGTTGTTTGATGCTTGCAGGTAGTCCCAGTCTTGCTTTATGCGGCGGTCGTTGCAGATGCGTACGCGGTCGGCCACGCTATAGAGTTTGTCGAATGCTTCGCGCTGCATCACATTGCCGAGCCAGCACGAGGTGTCACGCTCTTCGTCGACCCAACTGATGTTGTAAGGCACATCGAGGTTGCCTACCGACTTGCCTTTACTGCATAGTTCTGATGGGGTTGAGAATGTGATACCGCGTTCCTTAGCACATTGTGGCAGTGCCTTGAGGAACTCGAGGATATTGCTGCTCAGTGGTTGGAATATGCCGAGAGCACAGAGCTCCATGAAGATATTGATTACGTTCTCGCCTTCGGGCAACTTGGCAATCCAATCCATATATGTATCTGCAAAGAGTGGGTACTCGTTCCAGTCGGGGTTGTTGAATCGCAGACTTATATCGTCGCTCAGTTTGTAGTCGCGCAACAGGAGTTTGAGGTTCGGATTGAGTGCGCAGTTGTAGATGAAATGTGGCGACTTCCATCCCAGTATGTGTTTTGCACCTTCGGTCAGCATGCCTTTGAATCCCATAGCAGCCACTTGCGCTCCTATTTCGTCGGAATAGATGAGCGAGCTGTTGCGGAACACCTTTGGTGTCTGTCCGAACAGTTCCTTGATTTTGTCCTTCATTCGCAGCGACTCCTCGCGGAAACATTCCTCGTTGGCCAATGATGAAAGTCCGTGGCTATAGGGTTCGCACAGGAACTCGACGCACCCTGTGTGGTTGAGTTCTTGCAGCAGGTCGATTACCTGTGGTGCGTGCATCTCGAGTTGTTCGAGGCCTACGCCCGAAAGCGACAGTGCGACTTTGAAGAACTTGCCGTGCTCCTTGGCCATATCGACGAGTGCTTGCAGTGCCGGCACGTATGAACGCTCAGCTATGTCGGTAATGCTTCGTTCGTTCTCGTAGTCGTCGTAGTAGTAGTGGTCGCGACCTATCTCGAAGAAGCGATATCGTTTGAGATGAATGATTTGGTGTATCTCAAAGTATAAACATATTGTCTTTGCCATATTCTTATTTACTATTTAGAGATTTACTATTTACTATTTAATTCTATTTGTTCATTCTGAATTTGTCCATTCTGAATTCATCCTACGAGTTGGTCGTAGAGGCGGCGTATGCGTAGTCCTACTTTCTCCCATGTTATCTCGTTGACCTCCTTGATGCCCTCTTCTTGCAGGTACTTGAAGAGCGACTGGTTGGTGCAGATGGAGTAGATGGCGTCGGCCATAGCGTGGATGTCCCAGTAGTCGACCTTGATGACTTTATCGAGTATTTCTCCGCATCCCGATTGTTTGCTTATGATTGACGGTGTGCCACACTGCATGGCCTCGAGTGGTGCGATACCGAACGGCTCGCTCACCGACGGCATTACAAACACATCGGAGTTCTTGTAGCACTCATATACCTGTCGTCCGCGCTGGAATCCGGGGAAGTGGAATCGGTCGGCGATTCCGCGTTGTGCCACGAGCTCGATCATGGCTTCCATCATGTCGCCCGATCCTGCCATGCAGAAGCGTATGTTGTGTGTGCGCTTGAGCACCAGCGCAGCTGCTTCGACGAAGTATTCAGGTCCTTTCTGCATTGTGATGCGGCCGAGGAAGGTGACGATTTTTTCCTTCGAATGGTCGGGACGTGGTATGTCGAGCAGGTCTTGCGACAGTGGATATACTGCGTTGTGCATTGCGAAACACTTGCGCGGGTCTTGATGGTATTCGTTGATGACGGTCTGACGTGTCAGTTCGCTCACACACATGATGCAGTCGGCATTGTCCATACCGTCCTTCTCGATGCCGTAAACCGTAGGGTTCACCTTGCCGCGCGAGCGGTCGAAGTCGGTTGCGTGTACGTGAATGCACAGTGGCTTGCCGCTCACCATCTTGGCATGTACGCCTGCAGGATATGTGAGCCAGTCGTGTGCGTGTATGATGTCAAACTGCTCTGAGCGTGCCACCACGCCTGCAATGATCGAGAAGTTGTTGATTTCGTCGTGCAGGTTGCCTGGGTATCCGCCCGCAAACTCCATGCATCCCATGTGGTTGGTGTGCATGTACGAGAAGTCGGCATATATGTGGTTGCGATAGTTGTAGTAGTCTTCGGGCGTCATGTATGACGGCAGTTGGCTCTTCACGTAGTCGTAATCGTAGTCGCGATACACGATGGGCACTTGGTTCATGCCCACAATCTTCAGAAACTTTTCTTCGTCGCCCGTGGGTTTGGGGAGGCAGAATATGGTTTCCATGTCGGGTTGCAGACTCAGTCCCTTGGTGATTCCGTAGGATGCGACAGCGAGTCCGCCATATATCTTAGGGGGAAATTCCCATCCAAACATTAGTACTCTCATGCGTTGTTTTCCTCCTTTCGTTAGTAGTTATAGAACTTTGACAACAGTTTGTTGACTCTCAGTATTGCTGCCACGTTCATGGCAAACGACAGTGCTCCGCGTCCGTGGAATGGCGGGTTGCCGTCGAAGAGTTCGGGCAGGGTGCCGATTCCGTGGTAGAACATCTCTTCTTCAAGGCCTATGAGCGAGCGGTCGACGAATGAGAGTCCGCTGCGGCGGTATATCTTCATGCAGGTTTCGAGATAGAATCCGAGCATGAACGGCCACACGGTGCCTTGATGATAGGCTGCATCGCGCTCACGTTGTCCGCCTTCGTATATGGGGTTGTATGCGCCGCTCTTTGGCGAGAGCGATCGTATGCCCTTGGGTGTGCGTAGTTCCTTGGTGCATATGTCGAATATGGTCTTGCGCTCGGCGAGCGAGAGCGGGGTGTTTTCGAGCGATGTGGCGATGAGCATGTTGGGGCGTACCTCCCACGACATGTTGTATCCGTCAACGTAGTCCATGAGGTATCCGTAGTCGTTGATGAATGTTTCGCGGAACGACTTGCCGCATGTCTCGGCCAGTGCTTTAAGGTCGGCTGCGCTGTCGGCCTTGTTGTCGGCTTCGCGTATTTGCGATGCAAAGATGAGGGCATTGTACCACAGAGCATTGATTTCGACAATGTAACCGGTGCGTGGCACTACGGGATGTCCGTCGATGGTGGAGTTCATCCATGTGGCAGGTTTCTGCCGTCCGTCGGTGTATAGTAATCCGTTCTCGTGTAGGAACAGGTTGGGGTGTTTGCCGCCCTTGATATAGTCGACGATGGTGGTCACGAGTTTGCCGTATCGGCTCTTGGCGTCATCGAAGTCGACGATGCGTGCATACTGCTGCATGCACCACACGGCCCACAGCAGCACGTCGGGGGCTTCCATCTCGTAGATATCTACCGATATCGGCTCGCCTGCCATGAAGTCGTGTATGGCTTTCTCGGCTGACTTCATGGAGATGATGTATTGCTTGGTCACGTCGGTGGCAAGTGTGAGGACTGGGAGCGAGATGAATGTGTCGCGTGCACG
>CAMVDC010000026.1 GCA_947166155.1 uncultured Prevotellaceae bacterium
GCTCTTCGGCCGCAACGGCGAAAGCCCCATGCCGGTGATGGCTGCCACCAGTCCTACCGACTGTTTCGATGCCGCATACGAAGCAGCCAAGATAGCACTCGAACACATGACTCCGGTCGTGTTACTCACCGATGCATTCGTGGCCAACGGCTCGGGAGCATTCCGCCTGCCCAACCTCAACGACTATCCTGCCATCTGTCCTCCATACGTGCCCGAGGAGATGCGTGGCACATGGACCCCATACCAGCGCGACGAAGCAACCAAAGTGCGCTACTGGGCAGTGCCGGGTCGCGAGGGATTCCAGCACATACTCGGCGGATTGGAGAAGGACAACAAGACAGGAGCCATATCGACCGACCCTGAAAACCACCACCTCATGACACAACTGCGCCAGCAGAAGGTGGACAGCATACCAGTGCCCGACCTCGAAGTGCTGGGCGACAAAGACGACGCCGACCTGCTCATCGTGGGTTTCGGAGGCACATTCGGACACCTGCATGCAGCTATGGATGCCATGCGCGCCCAAGGCAAAAAGGTGGCTATGGCCCACTTCAAGTACATTCGACCACTGCCTGCCAACACGGCCGAGGTGCTGAAGAAGTACCCCAAGGTGGTAGTTGCCGAGCAAAACATGGGTCAGCTGGCTGCATACCTCCGCATGAAAGTCGATGCATTCGTTCCCTACCAGTTCAACCAGGTGAAGGGCCAGCCCTTCGTGGTCGAAGAGTTAGTAAATAGTTTCAACGAAATTATATAAGGCCGAAGGACTATAGACGAAAGACGAAGTACTTCAACAGCAAATCGTCAAATCGTAAATAAATTGTAAATCGTAAATCGTTAAATCGTAAATCATGTTTACACTTCAAGACTATAAAAAAGGACAACCACGTTGGTGTCCTGGATGTGGAGACCACTTCTTCCTGGCCTCCCTGCATAAGGCAATGGCTGAAATCGGCGTCGAGCCATGGAATACTGCCGTCATTTCGGGCATCGGATGCTCCAGCCGTCTGCCTCACTATATGGCCACATATGGCATGAACACCATTCACGGGCGTGCTGCTGCCATAGCTACCGGGTGCAAGGTAGCCAATCCGCGACTCGCTGTATGGCAGGTGAGCGGCGACGGTGACGGACTCGCCATCGGCGGCAACCACTTCATACATGCCAACCGTCGCAACATAGACCTCAACATGATATTGCTCAACAACCGCATCTACGGACTTACCAAGGGACAGTACAGCCCTACCAGCCCTCGCGGATTTGTCAGCAAGTCGAGCCCTTACGGCACCGTCGAAGACCCCTTCCGCCCGGCAGAACTCTGTTTCGGAGCCCGCGGACACTTCTTCGCACGCGCCGTGGCAACCGATGCGCCTGCCACGGTCGAGATTCTGAAGGCTGCCTACAACCACAAGGGAGCCAGCGTGTGTGAAATCCTGCAGAACTGCGTCATATTCAACAACGGCACCCACGACAGCGTATACACCAAGGAGGGACGCGCCAAGAACGCCATATATGTGGAGCATGGCAAGCCGCTCATCTTTGGCGAGAACCGCGAGTACGGCCTTGTGCAACAAGGCTTTGGCCTGAAGGTGGTGAAGATTGGTGAAGACGGAGTGACCGAGGCCGACATCCTCGTCCACGACGCACACTGTGAGGACAACACCCTGCAGCTCAAGCTGGCCCTCATGGGCAACGGCGACGGAATGCCAATAGCCCTCGGTGTCATCCGCGACGTGCCGGCACCCACCTACGACCAATGTGTGGAAGCACAAATCGAGGAGGTGAAAGCACAAAAGAAATATCACAACTTCGCTGAATTGCTCGAAACCAACGACATTTGGGAAGTGAAGTAACATACATGCAACGATGCATCCAGCTTGCCCTGAACGGCAGGCAGAATGCCATGCCCAATCCAATGGTCGGTGCCGTGATCGTGAGCGACGACGGCACCATCATTGGCGAAGGGTATCATATACGCCATGGCGAGGGGCATGCCGAGGTCAATGCCTTCGCATCCGTTCGCCCCGAACATCAACACCTATTACCCAAATCCACCCTTTACGTAAGCCTCGAACCATGCAGCCACTTTGGCAAGACTCCCCCATGTGCCGACCTCATCATCAGGCGCGGGGTGAAGCGCGTGGTGGTGGGCTGTGTCGACCCCTTTGCACAAGTGCAGGGCCGGGGCATACAGCGGCTGCGCGATGCCGGCATCGAAGTGACCGTAGGGGTATGCGAAGAGGAGTGCCAGGCACTCAACAAGGTTTTCTTCACTTTTCATCGGTTTCATCGGCCTTTTGTCACCATAAAATGGGCTGAAAGCGCCGACCATTTCATCGGTGGATTCGATGCAGAGGGAAGACCCACAACGGCTGCCATTTCATCGGTATATACCCAGATGTTGTGTCATAAGTTGAGGGCAGAACATCAAGCCATACTCGTGGGACACACCACATGGTCGACCGACCATCCGTCGCTCACCACGCGGCAGTGGTACGGGCCCAATCCGCTGCGCGTGATACTCGCCAACGCCACCGCCAATCAGTCGCCGGCAACCAACGCGGCTGATGAAGGAACCGATGTCCTTGCTCCCGACACAATTATGCTAAAAGGTCCCATTTCATCGGTACTTTCTGCCCTTCACAGGCGCGGTGTCCAGTCGTTGCTTGTCGAGGGAGGAGCCAATGTTTTACGTCAATTTATCGACTCGGGATTATGGGACGAAGCATTTGTGGAACATGGCTCGATCTGCCTCACCAACGGAACTCCGGCACCACAAATGCCATCACACCTGTCGCCCACTCCCCACGTTTTCTTCGGTCGCACTATCGACCACTACACCAACCAACACTGATTTTTTACTTTTTCCCCGCTCGTTACATATTCTAACACCGTCCGGACCGACAGTTTGAAGCCGTTCGGACTGACAGTTTGAAGCGCACGGACTGACAGTTCTAAGCGTTCGGACTGACAGTTTGAAGCGCACGGACTGACAGTTCTAAGCGCACGGACTGACAGTTCTAAGCGCACGGACTGACAGTTCTAAGCGCACGGACTGACAGTTTGAAGCGCACGGACTATTTTGTTTCTGCACACAGACATCCGCCCGGCTGCATAATATTCCGACCTTTATTCCGCTCCTCTTGTTGCTAAATGCCATTGCTAAAATATGATGTTGCAGTGGCGGTGATGTATGATTTCGTGTGAATTGTGTGAATTACTACCCTTGGATTGCAAAATAATTCGTATATTTGCAGGAAATTGTTACAGAAGATGGAAGAATTGACGATAAAAGAGGTTACGAGCAAAAAGGAGATGAAGCGGTTCATACGGTTCAACTACGAGTTGTATAAGGACTGCCCCTATTCGGTGCCCGACCTCTATGAAGATATGGTCGACACGTTTTCGACAAAAAATGCCGCCATGGAGTTTTGCGATGCCGCTTATTTCCTGGCATACCGCGGTGTGAGGATTGTGGGGCGAGTGGCTGCCATCATCAACCGCAAGGCCAACGAGCGGTGGGGACAACGGGCGGTGAGGTTCGGATATATCGACTTTATCGACGACGAGACAGTGAGCCGTGCTCTCATCGACACCGTGGAGCAATGGGGCCGCGAGCGGGGCATGACCTCAATCGAGGGTCCGCTGGGATTCACCGACATGGATGCCGAGGGTATGCTCATCGAGGGATTCGACGAACTGAGCACCAACGCCACCATCTACAACTACCCCTACTATCCGCGCCACATGGAGCGACTGGGACTTGAGAAGAGTGCCGACTGGGTCGAGATGCTCATCCAGGTGCCAAACAGTGTGCCCGAACGTATGGAACGCATAGCCAAGATCGTGACCGACAAATATGGCTTGCAGATAAAGAAGTTCACATCACACAAAGAGATAGCCCGCCAGTATGGACGAGAGATATTCAGCGTCATAAACGAAGCCTTCAAGCCGCTGTTCGGATACTCCGAGCTGACCGACCGTCAAATCGACCAATACGTGAAGACCTACCTGCCATTCATCGACCTGAAACTCGTGTCGCTCATCACCGACCGCGACGGACGCCTCATCTGTGTGGGAATATCGATGCCATCGCTCTCGCGGGCCCTGCAGAAAGCCAAGGGGCGACTGCTGCCATTCGGATGGTTCCACCTGCTCAAAGCCTTGAAATGGAAGAAGCCCGACACACTCGACCTCATGCTCGTGGGCGTGCTGCCCGAATATCAAGGCAAGGGAGTCAACGCACTGCTCTTCTGCGACCTGATACCCACATACTTAGCCGAGGGGTACAAATACGTAGAGACCAATCCCGAACTGGAGCTCAACACAAAGGTTCAGTCGCAATGGATATACTTCGAGCGCAGGCAACACAAACGCCGCAGGTGTTATAAGAAGGAGTTAAATGCTTCCCTTCCATTATAATATAAAAATCAAAAACCATAAATCAATAAACCTTATGAAAACAACTGCATCACGACTGGCAGCCATCGTAGCAGCCATACTATTTGCCACGGCACTCAGTGCTCAGACAACGTACGACCTCAAAGTAGGAGGTATACAAGTAACATCGGCCAACAAGGACGACATCACCGGCGAAGGGCTCGTAAGATACGACGCAACCAACAATCTGCTATACGTAAATGGCAGTTTCACTACCAAGTCGGGATCATCAATCATCACCAACAAGATACCGGGACTTAGGGTGTGGTTCATGAAATCGTGCACACTATCCACCACCGCCAATGCTATCAGCACTTCTGCTGACATGGAATTAATTGGAATGACAAAACCTTGTCAGGTCACTATCAGCTCGCCCCGACTCAACGGCATCAGTGTCAGCAACGGTGCAACGCTGAGAATAAGTATGCTCGAGCTCACCCTCAATGTGGAATCTCGTGGAATCTACGGTGACAAAAAGAGCACTCTGAATATCGATTGGGATAGCAAGGTGATAATACCCAGTACAACATTAGGTGCTATCTTCGACTTCGCTGAAATCAAAATGTATAAAGGGATAGCAGTTATCAGCCCCGAAGGCGGATACGTGTCGGGCGGCAAAATTGTAGATGCCAGCGGAACAGTGGCCAAAAGCGTAGAGATTGGAGAACAGAAATACAACATGAATATATTTGAAACCAGCGTTACATCATTCAATTGCGACGACATATTGGGCGACGGAGGCAGCTTCCGATACGACCCAAAACAAAACATATTGCACGTAGCTGGTGGTACGTATGAACCAACCGACATCAATAGCAATATTATATATAACCAAGTTCAAGACCTTAAAGTATCTATTGAAGGAGACGTAACCTTCAAATCTCCTTTTCCCATAAGTTCGTATCAAGATATTGTGATAGTTGGAAACGACGCTAATAGTAAACTGACCATAGAAGCTACAAATTCGGGTATTCTTTCTCAGACATCAGCAGTAACTATCAAGAATCTCAATCTTAATGTGAATGCTCCTTATTGCTTTTACGGGAATAACATGGATCGAAGTGTGCTGACATTCATAAACAGCAACGTAAACTTAAATAGCACACTCGGAGCCATTCAACTTTTCAGTACAGTGAATTTCGACGAATGCTCGATAATCAGCCCATCCAACGTAACCTACAAAAAAGGCACCAATCAACAAGGGAACGAGATGCTTGCCTATTATGATTCCAACGATAATATTGTCACCAATATGGTAATCAGCGACAAGAAGGTCGAGATGTATGAGCTTTATATATGCGACACACAGGTGACAACACTCAACTGCGATGACATACTGGGCGACGGAGTGGTGTCGTACGACCCAGAAAAGAACGTACTTACAATAAACGGAACAATAAGAATGAGAACGGACGATGGGATTTTTATATATAATAAAATAGAGGGGTTGACCATCAATATTGACGGGCCTTCAGCCATGATTTATACAGACGATGAATATAATTCAGACTGTATTTATTCTACTGAAGATATAACAATACAAGGCAATAACAACCAGCTAATAGTAGACCAGCGTATTTACAGTAATAATGGTTTGATAATAAAAGACTGTAATCTTGTCACAAAAGGCATTACTAGTTATGAATATTTAGTAATACGCAATTCAGACGTCATGTCATCAGATAATATTAGCCTGATGGGTGGTGGAGATTTAAAGTTTGAAAACTGCTATATAGCATGGCCTGAAGGCGCAACCATACGCTATGATCAAATTATGGATGGTGATGATACCGCAACAAACATCGTAATCCACCGCGGTTCCGGCGGTTCATCTTCAAACAAATATGATGTGAACGGCGACGGAAGCATCGACACACAGGATGTGCTCAACATCTACGACGAAATGCAGAAGCAATAACACACAAATGCAGATGCAATAACATAAAAAAAGGAAAGAGGAAACTGAATGGAAGAAAACATTAAGGCTGTCACGCCCGAATACACCGACGACAACATTCGCCACCTGAGCGACATAGAGCACATACGTACCCGCCCAGGAATGTATATCGGCCGACTGGGCGACGGCAGCCATGCCGAAGACGGAATATATGTGTTGCTGAAAGAAATCATCGACAACTCGATCGACGAGTTTAAGATGAACGCAGGCAAGCGCATAGAGATAAACATCGAAGAGGGGCTGAGCGTGAGCGTCCGCGACTTTGGACGAGGCATACCGCAAGGAAAGATGATAGAGGCCGTGAGCATGCTCAACACCGGAGGCAAGTACGACTCGAAAGCATTCCAGAAGAGTGTAGGACTGAACGGAGTGGGAACCAAAGCCGTGAACGCACTGAGCAGCGAATTTGAGGTGAGGAGCTACCGCGACGGAAAAGTGCGCATAGCACGCTTCGAGAAAGGAATGCTGAAAGACGACCGCACCGAAGACTCGGCCGAGGAGACAGGAACATACATCTACTTCCGCCCCGACTCGACACTGTTCATCGGCTACAAATATCAGACAGAGTTTGTGGAGACCATGCTGCGCAACTACACATACCTCAACACCGGACTCGAGATATACTACAACAGCCGCCGCATCGTGAGCCGAAACGGATTGAAGGACCTGCTGGTCGACACGATGGACACCACGCCACTCTACGACATCATACACCTCAAGGGCGACGACATCGAGATTGCATTCACACACACCAACCAGCAGTATGGCGAGGAGTACCACTCGTTTGTCAACGGACAGCACACCATACAGGGAGGTACACACCAGAGTGCATTCAAGGAACACATAGCACGCACCATAAAGGAGTTCTTCGGCAAGAACTACGAATACGTAGACATACGCAACGGCATCGTAGCTGCTATAGCCATCAACATTCAGGAACCACAATTTGAGAGCCAGACGAAAATCAAGCTCGGCTCGCTCACCATGGAACCCGGCGGCGGAGTGAGTGTAAACAAGTTTGTGGGCGACTTCATCAAGACCGAAGTCGACAACTACCTCCACAAGAACCTCGACGTGGCCGAAGTGATACAACAGAAGATAACCGACAACGAGCGCGACCGCAAGGCAATAGCCGGAGTGACAAAACTGGCACGCGAACGTGCAAAGAAGGCCAACCTCCACAACCGCAAGCTGCGCGACTGCCGCATCCACCTCAACGACCCCAAGGGCGACAAGAAGGAAGAGAGTTGCATATTCATCACCGAGGGCGACTCGGCAAGCGGAAGCATCACCAAGAGCCGCGACGTGGAGACACAAGCCGTCTTCTCGCTTCGAGGAAAACCCCTCAACTCCTACGGCCTCACCAAGAAGGTGGTGTATGAGAACGAAGAGTTCAACCTGCTGCAAGCGGCACTCAACATCGAAGACGGTATCGACGGCCTGCGCTACAACAAAGTAATCGTAGCCACCGATGCCGATGTCGACGGCATGCACATACGCCTGCTCATGATCACATTCTTCCTGCAGTTCTTCCCCGAATTGATAAGAAAGGGCCATGTGTTCATCCTGCAGACACCACTATTCCGAGTACGCAACCGCAAGAAACGCATACGCAAGGCAGCACTGGAGCAACTCACAAAGGATCGTCCCGACGACAAGAGCGACTTCATAACCCGCTACTGCTATAGCGACGAAGAGCGCAAGGAAGCTATCGAACTGCTCGGCCCCGAACCCGAGATAACCCGCTTCAAAGGTCTGGGCGAGATATCGCCCGACGAGTTCCGCGGATTCATCGGCCCCGACATGCGGCTCGAGCAGGTGACGATGAAGAAGACCGACAAGGTGCAGGAACTGCTCGAATACTATATGGGCAAGAACACCATGGAGCGCCAGAACTTCATCATCAACAACCTCGTGATTGAAGAAGACAAGCCCGAAGACGAGGAGGAGGAAGAGGAAGAGGCAGTGGCAATGACTGCCGAAGCAGAGGCTTGAAACAGCAACAACTCTGCATAAACAATAAACAATCAACCATCAACAATCAACAATCAACAATCAACCATCAACCATCACCATGTCACACGGATTATTCACGGTTTTCTTTCCCGGCACGTTCGACCCATTCACCATCGGCCACCAGTCGATAGTGGAACAGGCACTGTCGTTTGCCGACAGGGTTCACATTGGCATCGGGGTCAATCCCGAGAAGAAAACCATGTTCACACTCGAGCAACGAATCAACTACATAACCCACCTGTATGGCAAGGAGGACCGAGTCGTCGTGTCGCAATACACGGGACTCACCACCGACTTCATTGCCCACGAGGGCAACATAAGTTGCATACTGCGCGGTGTGAGGAGTGTGAAAGACTTTGAATACGAACGGCAACTGGCCGACATCAACCGCCAGCTAACCGGCATCGAGACCATACTCCTGTTCCCATCGCCGCAATACGAGAGTATCAGTTCGAGCATGGTGAGGGAACTTATAAGCTATGGCAAGGATGTGACTCCCTTCGTGCCGCTCGACCTCAGCTTGATGGACGCAGCCTTAGACGACAACACCGCAATAGTTTCATAACACAATGATACAACTCTGAATCGTTTCACAACGCAAAGACGCAATACATAAAACCACAACAAAACAATGAACAACAGTAAGAAAACGGCAAGATCTATAACAGCAAAAGCATTTGCCTCATTTTGCTTATTTGTTTCTGCACTTGGCCTTTATGCCCAAGACAACCCCGCAAACAACATTATCGGCAGTCCGCTCCACAAACTCATATTGGCTCAGTCGGCCATCACTCAACTGTATGTAGAGGGTGTGAACGACTCGGTGTTGGTCGAAGATGCCATCAAGGGAATGCTCGAGAACCTCGACCCACACTCGTCATACACTCCTGCCAAGGAGGTGAAAGCGCTGACCGAACCCCTCGAAGGCAATTTCGAAGGTATAGGCATTCAGTATAACCTGCTCGACGACACGCTCATCGTCATCCAACCCGTGAGCGGAGGACCATCGGAGAAGGTGGGCATCGTGGCAGGCGACCGCATCATCACCGTCGACGACAGCACCATTGCCGGCCGTAAACTCACCACCACCGACATTCAGCGACTGCTGCGCGGCCCGAAGGGTTCGAAGGTGAACCTGGGAGTGATGCGCCAGGGAGTGAGTGGCATACAATCGTTCACCGTGGTGCGCGACAAGATTCCGGTTTTCTCGATCGATGCCAAATACATGGTCGACCCCACCACGGGCTACATACGCATCAACAACTTCGGCGCCACAACCCACGAGGAGTTTGTCACCGCGGTCAACGAACTGAAGGCCAAAGGCATGACCGATCTCATAGTCGACCTCCAGAGCAACGGTGGCGGCTACCTGCAGGCGGCTGTCGAGATATCCAACGAGTTTCTCTCGGCTGGCGACATGATTGTGTTTACTGAAGGCCGTGCCATGAGCCGCCGCGACTATCGTGCTAACGGCAGCGGAATACTGAAGAGCGGCAAGGTGGTAGTGCTGACCGACAGCTACACTGCCTCGGCATCCGAAATCCTGTCGGGAGCCATTCAGGACAACGACCGCGGCATCATCATCGGCCGTCGCACATTTGGCAAAGGACTGGTGCAGCGCCCCATCGAGCTGCCCGACGGCTCGCTCATACGCCTCACCACAGCCCACTACTACAGCCCCTCGGGCCGATGCATACAGCGTCCTTACGAGAAGGGCAAGCGCCAGCAGTATGACCGCGAGATACTCACACGCCTCAACAGCGGCGAGCTGGCTCACGAAGACAGCATACACTTTGTCGATTCGCTCAAATACACCACACTGAAGAATCACCGCACCGTGTATGGAGGCGGAGGCATCATGCCCGACATCTACGTGCCGCTCGACACCACCGACATCACTCCGCTCTATCGCGAACTCATTGCCAAGAGCTGTGTCACCCAGACATGCATCAAGTATGTGGAGAAAAACCGCAAGTCGCTGCTCAAGCGTTATGAGACATTCGAGGACTATCGCGACAACTTCACCATAGGCGACGACGTGATGAAACTGCTGTTGCAGCATGCCGACAAGGCGAAAGTGGAGTACAACGACACGACCCTCAGCGCTTCGCGACGCATGCTCGACATCCAGCTCAAGGCCCTCATAGCCCGCGACCTCTGGGATATGAACCAATACTACCAAATCAGCAACCTCAACAACAACATCTACCTGCGTGCCGTTGCTGCAATAAAGGACAACGAATACAATGATAAGCTATCAAAGTGACTCGATCGATATGCCACAGCTCGACCTGCCTCGCATCACGCAGTGGGTTGAGCGTGTGGCCGAAAGCTACGGCATGCGTGTGGGCGACATTGCATACATCTTCTGCAACGACGACCGAATACTGGAGGTCAACCGCCAGTATCTGAGTCACGACTACTACACCGACATCATCACCTTCGACTACAGTACCCCACACACCATCAGTGGCGACCTCTTCATAAGCCTCGACACCGTGAAGTCGAACGCCGAAATGCTCGGCACCGACCCTCAGCGCGAACTGCATCGGGTGGTCATCCACGGCATCCTCCACCTGTGCGGCATCAACGACAAAGGACCCGGAGAACGCGAGATAATGGAAGCGGCTGAGGAAAAAGCGCTCTTGTTAATGAATAATTAATAATTAATAATGAATAGCGGGTGCTTTTTGTTAATGAATAATGAATAATGAATAGCGGGAGCTTGGGGTTAATGAATAATGAATAGCGGGTGTGTCGCTGCCGCATGGGTAGCATCCGCTATTCATTATTCATTATTAATTATTCATTAAAAAAGAATTCATTAAAAAAGAATTCATTATTCATTAAATTTAAGTCCTATTATTGAAATGATGAGTGTTGTGATGAAAAACAGGCGCCAAAAGCTTGCTGATTCGTGAAACACCAGTATGCCGACCACTACGGCACCCACGGCACCTATACCCGTCCATACCGCATAGGCCGTACCGAGGGGCAGGGTCTGGCTTGCCTTCGCAAGCAATACGGCACTCAACACATAAAACACGGCAAACACACTCATCCAGGTCCACCACATCTGCGGACCCACACTGCTCTTGGCCCGACCCAGGCAATAGGTGAAAGCCACCTCGCAGAGGCCTGCCAAGACTAATACCATCCAGTTCATTTATTCTATACATGTTGCCTTTATCGAGGGCTGCAAGACATTCTCGGCGACTCCTTCTGAGGCGATGCAAAGTTAAGCATATTTACCGAAACACCTGCTCTACAAAACAAAAAACCGCGATTAACGCCATGTATAACCGCTCGTGCTGCCAGTTTTTAGCGTTCGGACCGACAGTCCAAAGCCCTTCGGACTGACAGTCCGAACCGCATGGACTGACAGTCCGAGCCGCATGGACTGACAGTCCGAGCCGCATGGACTGACAGTCCGAACCGCACGGACTGTTTGTTTTCTGCGTAAGGATGGGGCAATACATGCATCGATAACTACGGACACATGCATGGATCGATGCGACAACGTGCATGAATCATATCGAAATCCATGCTGATGCCGACCGCCTCCCGATGGTGAATAAATCGACATCGAGTGTGGTAAAACCCGTAAATATGAAGCAAAAACAGAAAAAAGCGACTCTCTTTCGCCATTATATCATCATTTATTCGTACCTTTGCAGTGAATTTGGATAAGTATGCACTCATTGTAATGAAGAAACTATATATAGAGACCTACGGCTGCCAGATGAACGTGGCCGACAGCGAGGTGATTGCATCGGTGATGCAGATGGGAGGATATGAACCGACCGACACTATCGAGGATGCCGATGCGGTGTTGCTCAACACATGCTCGGTGCGCGCTGCTGCCGAGCAGAAAGTGCTGAACCGGCTCGACACCATACACTCCATGCAGGCCAGCCACAAGGCAAAATACGGCCACGGCATGATTGTGGGCGTGGTGGGATGCATGGCCGAGCGCATGAAGACCGACCTCATCGACAATCACCACACCGACCTGGTGGCAGGTCCCGACTCCTACCTCCAGCTGCCCGAACTCTTTGCTGCGGCCGAGGCAGGCGAGAAAGCCATCAACATAGAGCTCTCGACCACCGAGACCTATGCCGACATACTGCCCCAGCGCATCTGCTCGGGACGCATAGGCGGATTTGTGAGCATCATGCGCGGATGCAACAACTTCTGCCACTATTGCATCGTGCCCTACACACGAGGGCGAGAGCGAAGCCGCAGCATCGACAGCATACTGGCCGAAGTGGCCGACCTGCGCCAGCGCGGATTCAAAGAGGTGACACTGCTGGGACAAAACGTAAACTCCTACAACTTTATGCGCCCAGACTCCACCACCGTCAACTTCCCACAACTGCTCAAGGCAGTGGCTCAGTCGGCCCCCGACATGCGCATACGCTTCACCACATCCCACCCCAAGGACATGAGCGACGACACCCTGCGAGTGATTGCCGACACGCCCAACATATGCCGCCACATACACCTGCCGGTGCAGAGCGGCAGCAACCGCATCCTCCAACTCATGAACCGCAAATACACCCGCGAGTGGTATCTCGACCGCGTGGCAGCCATAAGGGACATCATCCCCGACTGCGGCCTCACCACCGACCTCTTCTGCGGCTATCACTCCGAAACCGAGGCCGACCATCAACAAACCCTCGACCTCATGCGCCAGTGCCAGTTCGACAGCGCCTTCATGTTCAAATACTCCGAACGCCCCGGCACCTACGCCTCGCGCCACCTGCCCGACGACGTGCCCGAGGAGGTGAAGATACGCCGCCTGAACGAGATGATAGAACTCCAGAACCAACTGTCGGCCGAAAGCTACCGACGCGATGTGGGCAAGACGATGGAAGTGCTGGTGGAGGGAGTGAGCAAACGCTCACACCAACAACTGTTCGGACGCACCGAGCAATACAAAGTCGTGGTGTTCGACCGCGGCTCACACCACATAGGCGACCGAGTCATGGTGACCATCACCGACTCCACATCGGCCACACTCATGGGACATGAATAACCTCCCATAACCCCTCTCTTTTCTCCCCGAAGGGGAGAGGATGCCATCCGGGAAGAAGACCCCCTCCCCCTGCGGGTACTCCCCCTTTCAGGTGGGAGAGTCCATCCGGATGGAAATAACTAAATAGTTAAATAGTACATAAATCGTAAATAGTAAATAGTAAATAGTAAATAAAACAGAAGTTAAAAAGAAGTTAAAAGGGAGTAAAAAGGGAAGTTAAAGGGAAGTTAAAGGGACGATACCTACTCCGAGGCAACATCCGTCCTTTTAACTTCATAGCGAAGCGATAACTTCTTTTCCATTCCTTTCCATTCCAAATAATTAAATAGTAAATCATAAATCGTAAATAGTAAATCGTCAAATCGTAAATCCCATAGGCCTTCTAAACAAACAATATACACAAAAATAACAGAAACAATGAAACACAACAAAGCCGCCGGAGTGTTCAGCACCCAGTTTGTCACAGCACTCATCAGCACCACCCTCGTCCTCGTGCTGCTCGGTACCATCGTACTCTTTGTGTTCACCGCACGCAACCTCTCGAACTACGTGCGCGAAAACATCAACATAAGCATACTGCTCAACGACGACATCACACAGGGCGAGACCCAGTCGATGCGACAGTCGCTCATGCAACAGCAATACGTCAAGTCGCTCAAATACATATCAAAACAGCAAGCCCTACACGAGCAATGCGTAAGCATGGGCACCGACCCCTCCGAGTTCCTCGGCTACAACCCCTTCACCGCCTCGTTCGAGATAAAAGTGAAGTCGGAATACGCCAACAACCAGAGCCTGTCGAAGATAACACAGCAACTGAAATCGACCCACAAAGTGATGGACGTCATCTACCAGAAAGAACTGATGAACTCGGTGAACAAAAACATACGCAAGTTCAGCGTCATACTGCTCATCATAGCAGCCCTGTTCACCTACATCTCGTTCGCACTCATCAACAACACCGTGCGCCTCACCATCTTCTCACGACGCTTCATCATCAACACCATGAAACTCGTAGGAGCATCGTGGGGATTCATCCGCCGCCCATTCCTCAACCAGGGCCTGCTGCTCGGAGTCCTCTCAGCCATCATGGCCGACCTCATCATCATGGCCGGAGTATACTGGGCACGCACCTACGAACCCGAAATCAACAACGTGGTCGACATGCAAGTGATGACCATCGTAGGCCTCTCGGTACTACTGTTCGGACTCCTCATCACATTCCTCTGCACCTACTTCTCACTCTCGAAATACCTCAAGATGAGCAGCAACGAACTCTACCACATCTGAAAACAAAGATTCGAACCCAAGCAACCTCTATTCATTATTAAATTACCCCTCCCGCCACTATTCATTATTCATTATTAATTATTCATTAACAAAAAGCATCCGCTATTCATTATTCATTATTAATTATTAATTATTAATTAAAAGTTCCATGCACAACAAAGAATTAGCATTCGGCCCGCTCAACTACATCGTACTTGCAGCAGGCATAGCAATCGCAGTCATAGGGCTAATCATGATGTCCGGCAACGGCACCACCGAGGAAGCCTTCAACCCCGACATCTTCAGCGACATGCGCATCAAGGTAGCACCCATCACAACCCTCCTGGGATTCATCGTGGTGATAGCAGCCATACTCATCAAACCCAAGCGTAACAACAAAGAATAAACAACCCCACAACACCCTACATCATCATGGATTGGATACAAGCCCTGCTCATGGGAATATTCCAAGGACTCACCGAATACCTGCCGGTGAGCAGCAGCGGACACCTGGCAATAGCAGGAAAACTGCTCGGAGTGGAAGATCCCGACCAAATCATGCCATTCACAATACTCGTACACGTGGCAACAGTGATGAGCACACTCGTCATACTGTGGAACGAAATAGTGTGGCTAATAATCGGAGCATGCAAACGCGGCAAAGACTTCATTCCAAGCCGACACGGCATACGCCAACTCAACGACGAACAAAACTACCTGCTCAACATCCTCATATCGATGATACCAGTGGGCATCGTAGGCCTATTCTTCAAAGACCAGATCGAAGGCTACTTCGACAACCTGCTCGTAGTAGGCATATGCCTCGTCGTGACAGCCGCACTGCTCTCATTCTCATACTTCGCACACCCACGCGAGAAAGAATACATATCGCCACTCCACGCCTTCATCATAGGCATCGCACAAGCATGCGCCGTACTGCCAGGACTATCACGATCGGGCAGCACCATAGGCACCGGACTAATCCTGGGCAACAAAAAAGAGAAACTCGCACAATTCTCATTCCTCATGGTCATACCACCAATACTCGGCGAAGCACTGCTCGACAGCAAGAAAATGATAGAACAAGGCATCGAAACCACCATGGCAGGCATCAGCCCATTAGCACTCACTGTAGGCTTCTTCGCCGCGTTCATCACCGGATGCTTCGCATGCAAATGGATGATAGGCATAGTGCGCCGAGGCAAACTCATCTACTTCGCCATATACTGCCTCGTAGTGGGAATAGCAACCATCGTATGGCACCTCACCACACAATAACAACCCCCACCACATGAATCCAGAAAAAGGCGAAATACTCTGCTTCAACAAACCCTACCGATGGACATCCTTCGACCTCGTGTATAAAGTGCGAGGCAAACTGAAACACCATATCGGAGCCCCACGCCTCAAGGTGGGACACGCAGGAACACTCGACCCACTCGCCACCGGAGTGATGATCATCTGCACAGGCAAAGCCACAAAACTCATCGACCAACTGCAGGCACACACCAAGGAATACGTAGCGACACTCAAACTCGGAGCCACCACACCATCATTCGACCGCGAGACCGAGGAAGACAACACATACCCCACCAGTCACCTCACACCACAACTCATCGAGCAGACACTCAAGCAATTCCAAGGCACCATCATGCAAGTGCCACCAATCTACTCAGCAGTAAAAATCGACGGCAAGCGAGCATACGAATACGCACGCAAGGGACGCGACGTACAGCTCAAAGCCAAACCACTCACCATCGACGAGATAGAACTCACACACTGCGACCTCGACAACCAAAGCATCACCATCAGGGTAGTATGCAGCAAAGGCACATACATCCGGGCACTGGCACGCGACATCGGACAGGCACTGGGCAGCGGAGCCTACCTCACCGACCTCTGCCGCACCCGCATCGGCGACTACCGTCTGGACGACTGCCTCGACATACACACATTCGACCAATGGCTCGCCAACCAGACATTCGAAACACAAGACCCATAAACCAACGTAAACCCACAACAAAGACAAATATGAAACTATCACAATTCAAATTCAAGCTACCCGACGAAAACATAGGCCTCGAACCACCCTACCACCGCGACGAAGCACGCCTCATGGTGCTACACCGCCAGACGGGCGAAATCGAACACCGCATATTCAAGGACATCATCGACTACTTCGACGACGGCGACTCATTCGTATTCAACGACACACAAGTGTTTCCCGCACGCCTCTACGGCAATAAAGAAAAGACAGGAGCAACCATCGAGGTATTCCTACTGCGCGAACTCAACGAACGCATGCGACTCTGGGACGTACTCGTCGACCCGGCACGCAAAATACGCATAGGCAACAAACTCTACTTTGGCGAAGACAACTCGATGGTGGCCGAAGTAATCGACAACACCACATCGCGCGGACGCACACTCCGATTCCTCTACGACGGACCACACGAGGAATTCAAAGAGTCGCTATTCGCACTCGGCGAAGCACCCATCACCGACGAGATACGACGCCAACGCAAGGCTGTGCCCGAGGATATGGAAAACTTCCAAACCATCTATGCACGCCACGAAGGAGCAGTCACCGCACCGGCATCAGGCCTACACTTCTCGCGCGAACTGATGAAACGCATGGAAATCAAAGGCATCGACCAAGCATTCATCACCCTACACATCGGTCTCGGCAACTTCCGCTCGATTGATGTAGAAGACCTCACCAAGCACAAGACCGACGGCGAAGAAATGCACGTAGGACCCGAAGCATGCGAGATAGTCAACCGCTCGAAACTCGGTGGACACCGCGTGTGTGCCGTAGGAAGCACCACCATGCGAGCACTCGAGACAGCCATGGGCCCAGGCGGCATCATCAAGGAATTCGACGGATGGACCAACAAGTTCATATTCCCACCCTACGAGTTCGGAGTGGCCGAAGCATTCCTATGCAACTTCCAACTGCCACTATCACTCATGATGATGATGCAATGCGCCTTTGGTGGCTACGAATACGTGATGGAAGCCTACAACCAGGCCATAGCACAAGGCTACAAATTCGGCGGATATGGCGATGCACTCCTCATCGTGTAAACCACACGATGAGGGGCTACATCCCCACCAATAATTGAAAATCAGCTCCCACCATTCATTATTAATCCCCCCATCCCGCCACTATTCACTATTCATTACTCATTATTCATTAACCAAAGCATCCGCTATTCATTATTAATTATACATTATTCATTACTAATTAACCCCAAGATCCCGCTATTCATTATTAATTATTCATCACCCCCCTCCCCGCCGCTATTCATTATTCATTATTAATTATTCATTATTAATTAATTATTTATTCCTTACTCCCATGCACACCGTTTATCTTGCATTAGGTTCCAACATCGGCAACAGGCACGACAACCTGTGTGCAGCCCTATCCATGATAGAAAATCGGATTGGACACATCATGCTCCAATCCGATTTTATCACAACAGCCCCACAAGGGTTCGACAGCCCCAACCAGTTTCTCAACATGGTGCTCAGCCTCCATTCCAACCTCACACCTACACAAATCCTCGACATCACCCAAGACATAGAACGACAATTAGGTCGCAACCAAAAGTCGACCAATGGCATATACCACGACCGAACCATCGATATCGACATCCTGCTCTACGACGACCTACACATCAAAAGCCCACGACTCACCATCCCACATCCACGCATGACCCACCGCACATTCGTCATGCAACCACTCACACAGATAGCACCCAACCTCATCATCCCAGGCGAAACGCAAACCACCACACAACTGCTCACCCAGCTAAACACCACACATTAATGTCAAACAGACGCCCAGCCACAATGAAACCACCTATAAGCATCATATCAGTCATCCTAACCATCCTCATCACCGCCTGCACCGGCGGCGACAAGGAGACCATAGCCATGCTCGACCGTGCCGAGGCCCTCATGGAGGATTATCCCGACTCGGCATACACCTTATTATATAATATAGACTCGCTCCGCATCGAGTCCGACGACGTGCCCTCCTCCCTCCGTGCCCGCTACTACCTGCTCCTCGGCACAGCGATGAACAAGACCAACCGCCCCATGGCGTTTGACTCCCTGTTCCAGCATACCGTTGTCGACTACTACGACCGTCACGGCAGCCGCAACGATCAGATGCGTGCCCGCTACATCCTTGGCTGCATATGCCGTGACGAGCACGATTCCCCCCGTGCCATCGAGTGGTACCTCTCTGCCGCCGACTGCGCCGACACCCTGTCGTCCGACTGCGACTACCTCACCCTCATGCGCATCTACGGGCAGATGGCAGAAGTATATCTTCGCCAACAGATGGTACAGGATAATATAGAGTCACAACGTAAGTACAGCAAGTATGCAGCAAAATGCGACAACACCTATGAGTACATCCGCGGCATAGAGCTTCAGGTAAGTGCATACTTGCAGCTGAAAGATACTGCCGGAGTGTTTACCATAACCGACAGCGTATATCGCCTGTACATTCAGAATAATATGCCAAGGGAAGCCGCGAGTGTATATCCTACTGCAATATACGTCCACCTTCTCAATCACAACTATGCCAAGGCAAAGCGCCTGATGGATATATTCGAGCATCAGTCGGGCCTGTTCGACAGTAATGGCGAAATAGAAAAAGGTAGGGAACACTACTATTTATCCAAGGCTATGTATTATCATGGCACAAACAAGCCGGATTATGCAGCATATTTCTACCGCAAGCTGATTGACTTCGGATACAATCTCGACGGATACAGGGGTCTGCTTGGCCTAAGTATTGACGGATACATGAGAGACTCGTTGACACACTATGCACAGAAATATGAGAACTGCCTCGCTTGCACTGAGTCTGATATTAATATAGAGTCCATGCAAAATGTGAAGGGATTGTATGACTACAGCCGCAACCAACGTGCCGCTCATACAGCAGAACTGAAAGCAGCCAAGACGCGCTACACATTATACATTATAATCATTTTCGCTGTTGTACTGCTCGCTATTCTCTCGTGGTTGACTATTGCAAGGAAACAAAGGAAGGAATCCGAAATAAAACAATTGAATGAGATGCTGGCCAACGTGCAAGCCATGCTTGAACACAAGAAACAAGAGATGGAAGATTTGCATAGAGACCGGGCACTCTTCGAGCAAAACCATCAGAATGAAATAGAGAGGCTTCAACACCTGCTCGAATCCACACGGTCGGAACTGCAGGGCAAAAAAACTGAGGTAAGTACACTCATAAAGCAGCTTGAGGCTGGACAGAAACTGGTAAGCGGATGGAAAATGTATGAGGACGACAGTCATGTGCGCAACAGCAATGTATTCGGCAAACTGAAAGCCATGACTGTCAACCCTGTAAATACCATCATGACACAAGCCGACTGGCAGCAATTTCTCGATTTGTGCGAGTCGTCAATGCCTAAACTTTGTTCCAAGATGCGCAGTAGCGGGCTTAGTGACATACAAAGTCAGGTTGTCCTGCTCGTACGCCTTGGATTCAGCAACGGCGACATCGTCCGCATCACAGGCAAGGACAAGCAAAACGTGCGCAACCATAAGTCACGTGCATGCAAGCGTATGTTTGGAACAGACTCGGCAGAGTCTTTATATCAGCTCCTCGTTATGTTTGATGGAGTCGAAAATAAGAATTAGATATTATCAGAAACCACAAGACATGTTACATGATAAAGCGCCACACAGCTACTTGTGTGGCGCTTTATGTATCATTTTTGCAAATAAATGAGTGTACAACTGGTGTACAAAAAAAGGAAGTGTAACAACACCTGTTTTTCTTCACTTATTCAGCTGATACTCTATATGTTATCACTTTGATGTATAAAAAGTAGTGTACAACAGGTGTACTCAAACCATGAAAAAGATTTGCAGATATCAGGTGTATGTCATAACTTTGCAGCGAATTAACTAACAAAGTTCAACTATAAATTCATAAAATCATGAGATTAACCAACTTTTTCGCAGCATGTCTGCTTTTCATGTGTACTTCCGTAGTAAGCGCACAATCGAAACCAATTCCAATCGAACCAGGAATTAATACTGGAAGCAATGGTCATGGTTCCAACAACAAAGCTCCCATACAGCTCCCTTCAGTTACGATTGAGGACTACACCCTCACGTTCGACGCCTCATGCGTGGGATGTATGATAGAGATTGTTCAGGACGGCGAGGTGGTCTATACCACGTTCGTCGACCTCAACGGCGAGGTCACCCTGCCCTCCACACTCTCCGGCACCCTCCAGCTCGTCATCTACCGTGGCGACCAGACCTTCATCGGCGAGTTCGAACTCTGAACGTGAAAATCGGCGGGAAACAGCAAAAAGCCCCGATTTCATCGGCATAAATTGCCCATAAAGCTTATCGGCAGATTTACAAAAACCTGCCATTTCATCGGGGTTTTTCCCCTGACTTCTTCATACTGCAGAGGAGGTGTAAATTCCGCTTCGCTCATGCATCGTTCGTCAGTTCCCGCCATTTATACTAAGTAATCAACTTTAATCCGATAAGAAATGAAGTACTGCAAAAGTACATATATAGTAATTGTTTTTCTCGCCGTCCTTCCTTCCTGCACAGCGGTGCAGGAGGAGACGGCCTTTGATCGTGTGGTCGATTACTACCGCAGCGAGGGCGACACGCTGAAGATGCGTGCCGCCGAGTTCCTGCGCGATTATTCCGACTACCATCGTGGTGTGTCGCGTCATTGGGCCGATTCCATCGGTGAAATGGCAGAAAAGGCTTAAATAATTTATAATTGATAACAAATGATAATTAACAAATAAAATCAGAACAAAATGAAAACAAACAAAAACACCAACAGCATGTACGCACTGCTCCTTGCTTTTTTATTTTCCGTCTTTTCAACAGAATTTTATGCCCAGACTGACGACCACATCATCTCTAATGATTCACTTCATCAGATAGACAGGGATTATAACTACAGCCTGAGCCATTTCATAAGCAAGGCCGGTATGTTTTCACTTGAAATACACGACAGCTGCAGCTATCTGGGATTCAATATCAGAATCCCTGAGGATGAATTCCGCATCTATCTTGGTGATGACGACACTTTCATCATGGATCTTGAAACCGGCACACGATACAAGGTAAGGAGTGCAAGGTACGGATGTAAACTTGGTGTAACCAATGTGATTAAGGGGATGAAAGACAAGTGGACACACTTCCAGCTCGTTTTTCCACGACTGCCAAGGAGTGTTACACGAGTGATGCTGTATGGCCTTCCTGCCATAGAACTTAACGGAGAGTATAGTTTTGAAGTAAAAGACATGGAACCGGTCGTGTCAGAAAAGGAAAGCGGTATGTATCCTGAACTTTATGATTCACCACTTGCCGAGTATGACCGGGAAGCCCCGTCAATCAGAAGACCCAGGGTTGTAAGGGGCGACAACAACTTTTCACTGTCTGATACGTCAACATGGGCCGTATATGCCGACTTGCAGAGGGTACACCCGCTTGGTCATGAAGACATGGAAAGGCACAGCATTGCACTATGGTGTCTTAAGGATACTACATATGTCACCCAGATAGTGGAATTGAAGGAGAAGAGGACTCCATTCCAGTATGGCTTCCAGGATTGTATCATTCTATGCACAGATTCTGTGGATATAGGCGATTTAAACGACCAGGGATTCAGGTTGGAGCACGGACTCAGACCGTACGAAGTCATGCCGTGCAATGCAGATAAACCCAGAAAATTCTTCATTGAGGGAATGCCGGGAGATTTTGTGATGTTTGTATTCAAGTTCCCCGCGCTAAAGCTCGGAACAGACAATCTGGAGATAATAACACCGCTTTTCTACAGCTACGACAAACATGACGATTACAACAACATACACTATATACCAATTGACGAGAAGACGGTTGCCGAGTGGAGAGAAAACAGAAGATATGTGAAACCATACATTGACGGCCAGAGATTGATTGTGAAATAAATAAAACAGTAACTGAAATGAAACAAAGTAAAAAAATGATTTCCAATAACTAACAATTATCCTTCATATGAAAAGAATTATTCAATCTATTTTGATGTTTCTGGTTTCGGTATGCGTTTATACTTCAGCCCAGAGCACTTCATCTCAAAAACATGTCCTTCCTGATTCGTTCTATAATCCTGCATACGACTATTTAGGACAGCCTCGTACTTATTGGGGGCGATCGACTGATAATTTCTCGCTCGACCTGCGCGACAGTTGTACAATTCTGACATTTTGCCTGTCTATTGATTCTTCGTATCAGGAGGTATGGGTTGGTGGCGATGAGACGTTCATCCTTGACATGAGCACCGGAGCCAGATATGCAGCCTTAGAAGCACTCAGAGGCGCAAAACTTAACGCATATAACATAGTTACGGGACATAAAGGCGAAAGGGTATTTTTTCAAATACGGTTTCCCAGGCTCAGGGAGTATCCTGATGGTGACATAAACACCGGTTATGTGAAGATATATGGCGTTCCGGAAGCAGGGTTGAATGGAGGCCGGGAGTATAGGGTGGATGAAATACGATGCCTGCAAATAAAAGACTGGAACCGTTTTCCCGAACTTGAGAATTCGCCCCTGCTGTCTTACGAAGATTCAAAGCCGCTCTTGAAGCAGCCACGCATTGTGTCCAACAAAAGGAGATATGTATCATCTGATACTGCTACATACAAGGTGTTTTCAGACTTGCCTAAAGTATATCCACTCACGCTGGCAGAGATGGAATCAGGCAGTGCTGCATTATGGACTACACCACAGGCTACGTATCTAACACAGATTGTTGAGATAAAACATTTCAGGACTGTGATTGGATTACGTAAAAGCAGTATTGAATTATTAATACCAAAGGTCTCAGGCGACGCTCGCGACAGCATTACGTTATCAAGGCCGACGGATGTTTACGAACTATACGATCCTGTAAGACCTATCTCAGCCGCGCCTTATCCTTTGGAAGATAATTTTATAGTAGATGCAATACCCGGCGATTTCGTGGTCCTAACTATCGAGTTTCCGCCATTACCCATTGGAACCAACCGTGTCAGTGTGTTTATCCGAACCAATCCGGATATCTTGATTCCATCACAGAAAGAGGAAATGTTTTTTGGAAAGGAAATGACTGTCGGCGTATGGCGTGACAACCAGCGCCTGGTACGTCCGCTTATTGCGACGGAGAGAATCGAAAGATAAGGTAACTTAATTAATTGAAAATACACGATGAGTTCTGTTATGGAAAGATGCTTAAACACTTATGAAGATAGCA
>CAMVDC010000027.1 GCA_947166155.1 uncultured Prevotellaceae bacterium
TACCACACCGACGCGTCGTATATAGCCAGGAGCAACACCGAAAACATAGCCAACCTCAAGGGTAAGCTCATGCTTCTGGTGGGCGAACTCGACGATAATGTCGACCCATCGTCAACATTCCAGGTGGTGAACCAGCTCATCAAGCACAACAAGGACTTCGAGTTCATCTATCTGCCGGGCGAGCGCCACACCATGGGTGGTGCTTACGGTACCCACAAGATGTACGACTTCTTTGTCAAGAACTTCCTCGGTGTCGAGCCACCAGCATGGGATTTGCTTGAGAGGAGACAATGATATAATAGATAATCTATAATATATAATAAGGAGTGGATGTCCGGCGGGACTAGACCCTCCATATATTGCAGTACCTCCATTTATTGTAGAGCCTTCCCCTTTTGTCATCCCGACGAAACGAAGTGAAGGAGAGGATCTTAAAAGTGTGTAACACTTTACTTTGAGTAAGCTGCCTTGCAGCTTTAAGATATGCTCCTCCTCCTGCGTCGGAGTCGATATGACAAAAGGGGGAGGCTTTACTTTATTGGGGAGGTGGTGGGGAATTGGGAGGTAGTGGAAAAAGCATAGGAGATAAGAAAAAGCCTGCGGACATAAGGAAAAAAAGCTACAACCATATTAAACTTTACCCACACATATATCCAACTTTTCCTACACATATATCCAACTTCTCCCACACATATACCCAACTTTACCCACACATATACCCAACTTTTCCTGCGCATATATAAGAAAAACCTCGCGAGTGCGTAGGAATTCTTTAATTTGCGACGCAAATTATTAAATTTACGTCGCAGTTTTATTAATTTTCGGTGGAAAAACAATAAATTTGCGTCGCAAATTAAAGAATTAGTCCGCACTCGCAGCAAAACTTCCGTGCACTCGCAGCAAAACTTTCGCGCACTTGCAGCAAAACTTTCGCGCACTCGCAGCAAAACATTCGTGTGTATTCTTAACGAAAATGAGTGGAACGATACACTTTTAGGAGTTTTTTGTCGGATTATATTCACAAGTTTTTGTATCTTTGCACACAAATGTGTGCGCTAATCGCACCCACTTTGCAAGTACTAACAAAAAACACGATGCGACAGATTATGCAAAGACTTATCACACCCCAATCATTATCGCGTGCAACCGTGCTCCTGCTCATGACCATCATGACCTGCACCCCAGCGTGGGCGCAGACGGCATCTACCGCCGACGGATGGGTAATCCAGAAATCCTCCGACGGCACCAGATGCATACTTAAAGACTTCAATAGTACTTATAAGAATGAAGTAACCGTGTACCCCGCTATCATCGACGGTGCAGCGGTGGTTAACATCTCTTTAGGCGTGGAGCCCAAGGATTTCCCGAATCTTGAAACGGTGTATATGTACGATGACTTTGAATATTTTGAAATGCCATCGGTGAGTAGAAAACTGTCTACTAACCAGTCTGCTAACAATCCTCCATTAAAGCATATCCATGTTGTCAATCGTAGCGGTGCCGTAGTTGCTGAGGATGCCATCCCGGAAGGCATCACCAAAATCCCCGATCAATGCTTCGATAAATGCGTGCAAATGGAAAAGCTCACTCTGCCTGATGGATTGAAGGTTATCGGAAACTATGCCTTCAGATATTGCACTGCCTTAAAAGACATCATCATTCCTGACGGCTTGACAGACATCGGAGAGGATGCCTTTTATAATTGTGACGCTCTTACAAGCATCACCTTTCCAAACAGCGTGACGACCATCGCTCCTAATACGTTTTATGATTGTGACAAATTAGAAAGCGTTACCATCCCCAACAGCGTGACGAGCATCGGTGAAAGTGCCTTCCATGATTGCATAGCTCTTAAAGATATCACCATACCAAGCAGTGTGACGGCAATTGCGGATTATACATTCTATGGCTGCGAAAAGTTAGAAAACGTCATTATCCCCAATAGTGTGACGAGCATCGGACGATATGCCTTCCTCAATTGCAAATCTTTTACCAGCATCACCATTCCAAACAATGTGACGACAATTGCGGATTTTACATTCTCTGGCTGCGAAAAGTTAGAAAACATCACCATCCCCAATAGTGTGACGAGCATAGGAAAAGGTGCCTTTAACGGATGCAAAGCTCTTACAAGCATCACCATTCCAAACAATGTGACGACAATTGCGGGTTCAACATTCTCTGGCTGCGAAAAGTTAGAAAACGTCACCATCCCCAATAGTGTGACGAGCATCGGAAATTATGCCTTCAATGACTGCAAAACTTTAACCAGCATCACCATTCCAAACAGCGTGACATCAATTGATGATGCTGCTTTCGTTGGCTGTTCAAACCTGAAGGACCTTTACTTCGACGCCCCAAAGGCACAGTGGGATGCTGTGACGAAGGGGAATAGTTGGAACTACAACGTTCATCCCGACTTCAAGGAGCACTGGCGCTGCACTGTGACGTTCGAGACGAACAACGCGTCGTATTCTATTCCGGCGATAACCAATATGTGGAGCAATCAGACGTTGGGCAATCCGGCCGCCACCCTGCCCATCGCGGGTTGGTACACCGACCCCGGATTCACCAACGAGTGGCACTTCGACTCCGACCTCGTGCCGGGCGACATGACACTCTATGCCAAATGGGCCGACCCGTGTGCCGTCACGGAATGGACCGACATCCCCGTGACGCTCAACAGCCTCACCTTAGGCTGGTTCCAGAACGACGGCAGGGCCGTGCGCGAGGCTGACGCCGTGGCTGTGACACCATTTGTGGGCAGCGGTGCCAACTCCGACTTCACATTCTACGACGGCGGCACTACGCTCAAAGCCACCAAGGGCGCAGGCACCCACACCGACGGCAACCAGCTGTCGGAACCACTGACCGCCGCCGGACAGAGCGGCACCATGTGGATACACATACCGCAAACCACATGGCAGAGCGCCGCTGCTGGCAACTACACGGGTCAGCTGAACTACGACGCCCTGTTCATCAGCAACGCCGCCCCCGTCGAGACCTATACCTACAGCCTCGGCAGCGATGCCAAGGTGACAATACGCCTCAGCATACCCGAAGCCGCCACGCTCACATTCCTGCCCAACGGCGGCACAGGCGACGCAATGCCCGCCATCAACACCCGTGTGGGCATCACGACCACTCTGCCATCATGTACCTACAGCGGCAGCGAAGGCAAGTCGTTCCTCTGCTGGAACACCGAGGCCGACGGCAGCGGCACACGCCACTATGCTGGCAGCGACTTCATACCAACCGGCAGCACCACACTCTATGCCGAATGGGGCACCGACTACATCATCGACCTCACCGGTGCAGCTGTTGGCGAGTCGGTAGCAATACCGTTGGGCTTGTCGGCACAACTGACCCAGCTGACTGGTTACTTCAACAACGAGGGCGACCCCATGGGCCTCGACCTCAACCTCGACGGAGCGAAAGACCTGGCACTGGTGCAGGAGTATGACGAAGTGAACGGCGTGATGACAGCCAGCGTGAAGAAACTGACAAGCCCGACCCAGAACTACCACTTCGTGCTCACCACCAGTGGCGATGAAGGCGAATATGGAGGCGTGACTATCAAGTATGTGAACGAAGGCACGACGGTAGAGCCATCGGCCATCGATCAGATATACGACGACAACGGAACCATAAACCACGACCTGATACTGAGCCTGAAGGACGGCCAGCCACACAACGTGATGCTGAGCGGCCGCACCCTCTACTGCGACGGCGACTGGAACACGCTGTGCCTGCCGTTCGACGTGACACTCAATGGTTCGCCCCTCGCCGGCGCCACACTGATGGAGATGGATGCAGCATCGTCGGGGCTCGATGGCAACACCCTGACCCTCAACTTCAACACAGCCGCCAGCATCAAGGCCGGTGTGCCATACCTCATAAAGTGGGCAGCAGGCACCAACATCGTGAACCCCGTATTCTACAATGTGGTGGTGACAGCAGCCGTGAGCAACATCCCTAACCCCTACCGCTACAGCATCGACGACCCTGAATACATCACCGTTCCTGTCACGGCCGATGTGACAAGCACCGACGGCAAGATAAGCTTCAAGGGCACCTACTCGCAGGTAAGCCTCGACGGAATGGACAAGAGCACCATCTGGTTCGTGGGAGCAGGGAACACACTCTACAACCCAAGCGATGAAAGCACCAGCCTCAAAGCCCTCCGCGCCTACTTCCAAATCGACGCAAGTGCAGAGGTGAAGAACATCAACATGAACTTCGAAGATGCAACAGGCATCAAGAGCACAGAGAGCACAGAGAAGACAGAGGGCACAGAGGGAGGAATATACAACCTCCAGGGCCAACGCCTGAACGGAGTGCAGAAGGGAATAAATATCGTGAACGGAAAGAAAGTGCTGATTAAGTAAAAGACCCTCACCCCAGCCCTCCCCCTTTATGTGGAGGGTGACTGCGGGGGACGCTATTCATTATTAATTATTAATTATTCATTAAAAACAACGATAATGAAGATATATCTCAAGCCCCAAACATCAGAGCAGCACATCATGATTGGTACATCGATGATGCAAGCAAGTCCTAACTTCGACGGCAACACAGGATTGACTAAAGGAAGTAGCAGAACCCAAAACACCAGCGATCAACGTGTGAAAGAGCGCGATGTGTGGAGTGAAGGCTACTGGTAATAAAACAAATACATCATAACCGTGAAACGACTGACCATTATCCAGACATTTGCATGCACAGCCCTTTGCTGCGGCATGAGTGCACAAACCATCGACCTGGCCGGGCGATGGAAGTTCCAGATTGACCGCAACGACCGCGGAGAGACCGAACAATGGTATGTGAACCATAAGTTCGACGACTCGATCGACCTGCCCGGCTCTATGCCCCAGCGGCTGAAAGGCGACGACATAAGTGTAAACACCCAGTGGGTGGGCAGCCTCTACGATAGCTCCTACTTCTTCAACCCCTACATGGAACGCTACCGCAAGCCGGGCAAAGACATGAAACTCTCCTTCTTCCTCACCCCCGACAAGCACTACGTGGGTGTGGCATGGTATCAGCGCATTATAAATATAAATAAGGTGGACAAGCAGAGTGCCTACACCCTCTACCTGGAACGTCCGCACATCGCTTGGGTACGCGCAACAGCCTCGTAGCCGCCCACCAATACGATGTGACCAACTACCTGCAAGCAGGCGACAACATCATCACCCTGCGCATCGACAACCGCCCCGAGACCGTGGATGTGGGAAAAGACTCGCACTCCATCACCGACCAGACCCAAGGCGACTGGAACGGCATAGTGGGACGTATGGAACTACGTCAGACTGGCTCGACACGCATCATCGGCATGCAGGTATATCCCGACATCGACAACCACACAACACTGGTGCGCCTGCAACTCACCGGCAAACCCAAGACCAAGGCACGCCTGCAACTGCAATGCACCACAGGCGAGAAAGCCGATGCCGCCGTCAGCCTCACGACCGACACGATGTGGACGGAGCTGACACTGCCCATGGGCGACAACATGCGTCTGTGGGATGAGTTCCACCCCAACCTCTACGACCTCACAGCCACCATCACGGTGAAAAACAAAACCACCGACACACGCCACACCACCTTCGGCATGCGCCGTTTTGAGATTCGCGGCAAGATGTTCTACGTCAACGGCCACGAAGTGCAACTGCGCGGAACGGTTGAGAACTGCGACTTCCCACTCACCGGCTATGCACCGATGGACGTAGAGTCGTGGATGAAAGTATTCACCCGCTGTCGCGAATACGGCCTCAACCACATGCGCTTCCACTCCTACTGCCCACCCGAAGCAGCCTTCGAAGCCGCCGACCGCGTAGGCTTCTACCTGCAACCCGAGGGTCCGAGCTGGCCCAATCATGGAGTGGCACTGGGCAACGGCCGCAGCATCGACACCTACCTCATGGATGAAACGAAACGCATGGCACGCGACTACGGCAACCATCCCTCGTTCTGCATGCTGGCATGCGGCAACGAGCCTGCCGGCCGATGGGTGGAATGGGTAGGCAAGTTTGTCGACTACTGGAAGGCAACCGACACCCGCCGCGTATATACCGGAGCATCGGTAGGCGGCTCGTGGGCATGGCAGCCCAAGAGCCAGTATCACGTGAAGGCAGGAGCACGCGGCCTCACATGGGCCAGCACCCGTCCCAACAGCACCGACGACTACTCGCAGGCTATAGGCTCAGTGGCCGAACCCTACGTGAGCCACGAGACGGGACAATGGTGTGCATTCCCCAACTTCGACGAGATACCGAAGTACACGGGTGTGAACAAAGCCAAGAACTTCGAGATATTCCGCGACCTGCTGCGCGACCGAGGCATGGAGAGCCGCGGACGCAAGTTCCTCATGGCAGCCGGCAAACTGCAGTCGCTATGCTATAAGTACGAGATAGAACGCACGATGCGCACCCCCGAATACGCAGGATTCCAACTCCTCTCGCTCAACGACTACTCGGGTCAAGGCACAGCACTGGTGGGAGTGACCGACGTGTTCTTCGACGACAAAGGCTACATGACCGCCACTGAGTTCCGCCAGTTCTGCTCGCCCATAGTGCCACTTGCCAAGATACAGAAGTTCACGTGGAAGGCCGACGAGACATTCCATGCCGACATACTGCTCAACCAATACAGCGACCACCCGCTCAATGCCATCCACCCCCACTACATGATAAGCAATGCAGATGGTATCGTGGTCGAAGGCGACATGCCTGCAACCAATGCACCCATAGGTCACAACCTGCCACTCGGCAGCATCGACCTGCCACTGAACGGCATCAGCGAAGCACAAAAGCTGACACTGAGCGTCAACATCCCCGGCACCGAAGCACAAAACCACTGGGACTTCTGGGTATATCCCACCGAAGTGACGGCAGAGACAGGCAAGGTGTGGGTGACAACAGATTTCGACGAGAAGGCACATGCCGTGTTGAAGCAAGGCGGCATCGTGCTGCTCACAGCAGCAGGCAAGGTGAGCTACGGAAAAGAGATAGTGCAGCACTTCCTGCCCGTGTTCTGGAACACCAGCTGGTTTAAGATGCGTGCACCCCACACCACCGGCATCCTGGTAGAGAACGAACACCCCATCTTCGACATCTTCCCCACCGAATATCACAGCAACCTGCAATGGTGGGAGTTGGTGAACAAAGCACAGGTGATGCAGTTCGATGCCTTCCCCGACGAGTTCCAACCACTCGTGCAGAGCATCGACACGTGGTTCCTCTCGCGCAAAATAGGTATGCTGTTCGAAGCCAATGTGCTGGGCGGCCGCCTTGTGATGACCACGATGGACATCACCAACGACCTCGACCGCCGCATCGTGGCCAGGCAGATGCGTGCCTCCATCCTACGCTACATGAACTCCGACCGCTTCCGTCCAGCGATGACTATCGAACCACAACTCATAGCCGACCTCTTCACCAAGACGGCTCCACCAATCAACACATTCACCAAAGACTCGCCCGACGAACTCATACCCAAGACCAACCGATAAAAACCCAAAGTGCAAAAGACACAGACCTCACATAACCGATTCCTGATACTGACGTGCACCATCATCGTCATCGTCGAGGGCCTGCTTGCCCTGCAAGGCTTCTGCATGGCCGACGAGGGGTGGTCGCTCAGCGGATATCAGCAGATATATCACGACCCCGAGAGTGTACGCTACATATTTCTGTTCTACAACGCACTGTGGATTGGTGGCCTGTGGGAATCGCTATTCGGCTCATGGGGCATTTACGGATTCAGGATTCTCAACATACTGACGATAGTCGCATCGTGGGTGATAATCTATCGCATGCTGAACCACTACGTCAACCGATGGGCCATATTCATCGGAGTGCTTATCGTATGCCTCGCCCACGACTACGGAGTCATGGTATTCGACCATAGCAGCGTGACAGTAGTGCTGTCGCTCATGGCAGCTGCATGCCTCGTTCGCTCACTCATCAACCACGACCGCCGCATGAGTTTCGTATTCGGTGTGTGTGTGGCAGTCAATATCTTCTCGCGCATACCCAACTTGTCGCAGCTCGCCCTATTCCTGCTCTTCATCCCCTACTACATACACAACCGGAAGTGCACCGCCACCATGCGCCTTGCATTATCGGCCGCAGCAGGAGTCGTGACGGGAGTCGCAGCGATGATGCTATTCATGCTGGCAGTGGGTCACCTCGGAATCTTTGTCGACAACCTCACGGCAGGCATGTCGGCAGCCACATCGACCGACAGCAGCCACAACCTGGGAGCCATGATGCAAACCTACGGCATGCAACTGACACAAGTGGCAAAAAACATGGTGAAGGTACTAATACCACCATTGTTAATACCATCGTTCGACAACATTCTCTACCTATATGCCTTCTGCACACTCACACATATAGCTGCACTATGGCACTACCGGCGCGACATCAGAATCATGTATCTGCTCGCCACCAGCCTCATCATGCTCTACACCCTACCACTGGGCAGCGATTTTCTCATAGTCAACATGGGCGAAAACTCAATATGGCTCGCCACCCCACTGTCGGTGGGTATTGCATGGCAAATGGTGGGCACCATCAACCGCCGGCTTCCACGTTACTACATCGCAACGATTGCCGGCGCCTTTTGCATCATACATGCCACATTCTGCTTCATACACATCGGTCACAACGCATATTTCGACCCAGGTCCACGCACCTTGAAGACCTTCAGAATCGACCATCCACTGGCCACCACCTACACCACAGAGGCCTACAAGACACACACCGACAATATACTGAGCCGACTGAGACAATACGTCGAGCCAGGCGACTACCTCTTCTGTTTTCAAAACCGCCCCATGCTCCACTACCTGACCCACACACGGCCTTACATGCACAACCCCTGGCCATGGTCGTACGACAACAGCATGATGGAACTCAACATGAGGCAGGCAGAACAACGCACCGAAGCGAAAGGCGAACCATGGCCAGTGATTCTGCGCGAGAAAGGCGAGACAATCGACTTCACACAGCCCGATTCGCTCTGGAACTCGACCGACGCGACCGACACCTTCGCCCATAAGAACCGTAAGGTACAACTCATACAAGACTTCATTGCCCGCCACCACTACAGCGTGGTGTGGGAAGACAAAAACTATCAGATACTATGCACAAGATAATCAACCCATGGAGCAACCACCCACACTACAACTGCTTCGGTTGCTGCCAATCAAACCCCTACGGACTGCACATGCAGTTCTATGAAGACGGAGAAGACATTGTGAGCACATGGAACCCCGACCGCAACTACCAAGGATGGGTCGACACGATGCACGGCGGAATACTCTCGACACTCATCGACGAGACATGCGGATGGGTAGTGACACGCAAGATGCAAACCAGCGGATTCACCGTCAGCCTCAACATCAAGTTTCGCAAAGCCGTATCAACCAACGAGCCACGGCTCACCATCCGAGCACACATCGTGAAACAAATGCGCAACCTGCTCTACATACATGCCGAGCTGACCGACTCGAAAGGCGAAGTGTGTACTGAGGGCGATGCAACCTACTTCCTCATGAATTCCGACAAGGCAGAGGAGATGGGCTTCCGCCACTGCTACACCGAAGGAGAAACAAACGAAGACGAAAGCACAAACAAAGCCTAAGCATGAAACGACAACACATAATCGCTGCGTCGGCAACAGCCGTCACAATCATCGCAGTTGCTGCATATCTGTTCACACTGCAACAGCAACAGAAGCATCCTATCACCATATCACCAGAATACGGAGTAGTCCCATCCCCACCCGACTATTCCGACTCACTCATGTGGTACGTATCGCGTCAGGATCCCAAACACTTAGGAGCCGACATCTTCTACATCGTGTCGACATGGGAGTTTGACTGGACAACAGAGAGCGGCGACACATGCCATTATGCCGATGTATGGAACGAACGACACCGTGCCCACATGGCCAAGGAGCAAGCAAAGATTGCTGCCTGTTTGGCTCAAGGCAACGACCTATATGCCCCATACTATCGCCACATCACCCTCAACACGTGGGCAACACAGAACCCCGACACCATTCGCCATCGAGCCCAACTGGCAATGAGCGATGTGATGGAAGCATTCAACCACTTCATCTACACACGTCCCGACCACACACGTCCCATCATCCTCGCCGGATTCAGCCAAGGAGCCATGGCGGTGGTAGAACTACTGAAACACATGGACGACCACTGCTACTCAGAAATTGCCGCTGCCTATGTGATGGGATATAAAGTGACAGCCGCCGACACTATGGCCACCACCCACATCAAGGCGGCCCGCGACTCGATTGACACTGGAGTCACTATCTGCTACAACTCGGTGAAGGACGTAAAATACACCCCGGCCATCATTGCCGACTCGTGCATCATGTGCATCAATCCAGTCAACTGGCGCACCGACGCTACGCCCGCCACCCTCCATGACACCATCACCGTGACTATCGACCCTGAATACCACGTATTGGTGGTCAACAACTACAGCGCCGACGAATACAAGCCCATTCTCGGCTTCGTAAACGTGGGCGACATCCACGGCTGCGAACCATGGCTCTACAGCGAAAGCCTTGCCCACAACATCAAAGTGCGCTCACTCAGCTGGAGACAGAAAAACTACGACCCACATAAGGTACCCAAATGAAAAGCAGAATAAGCAACACTGCATGTCATTGGGCATCAAAGCACGGAAAAAGCATACCACACCACGTTTTTTTCGTCGGCCGACACCCATAAGTCAAAAAATATTCATACCTTTGCGTATGAAATCACACACATCTCACTCCAAAGGAACAAATTTAGGTAACATATATTCATCAATAACAAACATGGAAAAAAGCGCATTACAAATTGCACGTGCTGCCTATCAGCCCAAACTGCCAAAAGCACTCTTGGGTCCAGTGGTAGCCAAGGAAGGCAAGCCAACCCAGTCGGTAGGCAATCAGGAAGAAATCAAGCAACTGTTCCCCAACACCTACGGCATGCCAGTCATCGAGTTCGAGGCAGGTGAGCAGAAAACCTATGAGCCATTCAATGTGGGCATCATCCTCTCGGGTGGTCAGGCTCCGGGCGGACACAACGTCATCAGCGGTCTGTTTGACGGCGTAAAGTCGCTCAACCCACAAAACAAAATCTACGGATTCATACTCGGTCCTGGTGGATTGGTTGACCACAACTACATGGAAATCACTCCAGAGTTGATGGACGAATACCGCAATACCGGTGGTTTCGACATCATCGGTTCAGGACGCACCAAGCTCGAAGAGGAAGACCAATTTGAGAAAGGAATACAAATTCTGCGCCAACTCGGCATCAAGGCTCTCGTCATCATCGGTGGCGACGACTCCAACACAAACGCATGCGTTCTTGCTGAGTATTATGCAGCCAAGAAATACGGAGTGCAGGTTATCGGCTGTCCTAAGACCATCGACGGCGACCTGAAGAATGAGCAAATCGAGACATCGTTCGGATTCGATACCGCTTGCAAGACCTATTCAGAACTCATCGGTAACATACAGCGCGACTGCAACTCTGCCCGCAAGTACTGGCACTTCATCAAGCTCATGGGCCGCAGCGCCAGCCACATAGCACTGGAGTGCGCACTGCAGTGCCAGCCAAACATCTGCCTCATCTCGGAGGAAGTAGAAGCTAAAGCCATGTCGCTCGACGACGTAGTGACCTACATCGCACAAGCAGTGGCCAACCGCGCTAAGGATGGCAACAACTTCGGCACAGTGCTTATCCCAGAAGGTCTCATCGAGTTCATACCTGCTATCAAGAAACTCATAGCAGAACTCAACGACATACTCGCCACACCCGAAGCACAAAACCTGGGTCGCAGCGAGCAAATCGACTTCGTAAAGGCACACTTGGCTAAAGATAACCTCGAAGTGTTTAACTCACTGCCAACAAGCGTTGCACGCCAGTTGGCACTCGACCGCGACCCACACGGCAACGTGCAGGTAAGCCTCATCGAGACAGAAAAACTGCTCTCGCAGATGGTAGCAGCAAAGCTCGACCAATGGAAGAAAGAAGGCAAGTATGTAGGAAAATTCGGCACCCAGCACCACTTCTTCGGCTACGAAGGACGTTGTGCAGCGCCATCTAACTACGATGCCGACTACTGCTACTCACTCGGTTACAATGCATCACGCCTCATTGCAAACGGAAAGACCGGATACATGTCAGTCATCCGCAACACCACAGCTCCGGCTGCTGAGTGGATTGCAGGAGGAGTGCCAATCACCATGATGATGAACATGGAGAAACGCAATGGCAAGATGAAGCCCGTAATCCGCAAAGCACTCGTAGAACTCGACGGAGCACCCTTCCGTTACTTCGCATCGAAGCGCGATGAATGGGCACGCCAGACCGCATACGTCTACCCAGGTCCTATCCAGTATTGGGGGCCATCCGAGGTATGCGACCAAACCACCAAGACCCTCCAACTCGAGCATCAATAATCATCATTGATAATATCGCCGGGCGGGGCACACCCCTATAAGGCTGCCCCGCCCTCTCTTTTTTCCTCAATACGCCCTTCATCACCCACCGAGGGGTCAGCGTAACGAGGTTTAGCCTCGCAAAAAAAGCACCGAGGGGTCAGCATAGCGAGGTTTGGCCTCGCAATAATAATACATGTCCACCACCAAGCCGACTAAAAAGCCCACCACGCGAAAGCCTGCCACTAAACGCAAGCCTGCCGTCAATACCCGAAAGAAGCCACAAGCTCCTTCCACTTTTTCACGCGCCACTCGCTACACCCTGTGGACTCTTTTAGCCCTGCTTGCAGCCATACTCATCTATTTCATCTCACGCGTCATTATCGACAACGCCTTCAACATCAAAGCCCGCTTCGGACACATCACCTACCCCGCAGGCACCGTTCGTGGTATCGACATAAGTCACTATCAGCACGAAATCGACTGGGACCGCCTGCGCAATGCCGATATCGACGGAGTGCCAGTGAGTTTTGCACTCATCAAAGCTACTGAAGGCACCAGCATCATCGACGAATACTTCAACCAAAACTTCTATCAGGCACGGCAGAACAACATACACCGCGGAGCCTACCACTTCCTCACCACCAGCAGCGACCCCGTAGCTCAAGCACGTCACTTCTGCAAGATAGTGCAACTCGAGACAGGCGACATACGTCCTATACTCGATGTGGAGCGCCGTGACAAACTCACCCCTGCCCAGCTCCGCCAGCATGTGTTGGCGTGGATGAACTACGTGGAAGCCCACTACGGCACCACACCCATACTCTACACATCCTACAAATTCCGTACCGACTACCTCAACACGCCCGAGTTCGACCGTTACCCGCTGTGGATAGCCCACTACTACGTCGAGCGTCTGCGCTACAAAGGCCAGTGGGTGATATGGCAGCACACCGACCGCGGCACCGTCGACGGAATCGAAGGGCACGTAGACCTCAATGTCTTCAACGGCACCCACGAGGACATGGAAGAGATGATAAGCCTACCCTAACCCATACAGGGGGGAATGATCCCCGCCGAACTTTTCCCAAAAAAGAAGGGTAACAAAAAAGAACGAAGTTAAATCTGTAAATTGTAAATGAAATTATGAAACGTAGAAACATCAAGAAAAACCTGCAGTATGTCGTAAACGACATGCTCACAGCCACCCTCGTGGCCCTGGCCGATAAGTCGACCGACACAGACAAAGTAGCAGAAATCCAAAATCGCATCGTCAAAGTTTATCAAGACTACAACTCACGTCTCTCCAACTACGAGCGTCACAACGCACGCCCCTTCTTTGCCCAGTTTAAGCAAAGTCTCAACAGCGAGCTTGAGGCCATCGTAGTCGAAATTGAAAAACTCTGATTACATGCAGGCAAACGAGGAATCAAAGAGTGAAGTCAAAGCCTTCTATACCTTGATTACATCGTCTGTTATCAAATTGCACCAAGAGCTTAAAACCACCTTTATTTAACAAAAAACAGCACAAAGAACACACTTTTCTCCTATTTTTCTTTGAAGAATAAAAAAAATAGTGTTTCTTTGCATGTCAAAACAAAAGTATTAACACACTTATAAAAACCAAAACATTATGAAGAAAGCACTCATGACTCTGGTGGCAGTATGCCTCGCCGCCACATCATTTGCTCAGACGAGCTCAGGCCGTTTCTCTCTCGATGAGACAAAGATCTACTACGGCGCACGTTTAGGACTCTCTGCATCAGGTGTAACCGATGCTGGTTCGAAAGCAGGACTCACACTGGGTGGAGTTGTAGGTCTGCGCCTTTCAGACAGCGCACCTGTATTCATCGAAAGTGGACTTGCCTACACACAGCGCGGAGGTAAGAAGGATGGATTTACCACCAACCTCAACTACCTCGAGATTCCTATCCTCATCAAGTATGGCATTCCTGTAGTCGACGGCGTACACGTGTTGCCACTCCTTGGTCCTTACTTCTCGATGGCCATCGACGGACGTATCAAGAACAAGGCTCTGGACATCGATACCAGTTCTTTCCACACCTACAAGCACCCAGATATGGGTATCAAGGTAGGTTGCGGAGCTGAGTACAACAACCTGTATCTCGAACTCGCCTACAAGTTCGGTATTGCAAACATCGCCGAAGACCATCTCGACACAGCACACGGCCATGCATTCACCGTAGAGTTCGGTGTCAACTTCTAATCAGCAGAAGCCAACACACACTTTTCGTCAAAAACAGGCGGCTCTCCGTTCTTGTCACAATAAGATAAGATGGCGAGCCGCCACTTTGTTAAACCCAAATCGGTCATTAGACAGTTATGCGCTAATGACCGATTTGGGTTTAACACTTTGCTGAGCATAAGAAAACATCCCTCACGCAGCAACATTCTGCTGTAATGCAGGAAAAGTAGTAGATAGGCGCCGTCTATTTTTTAGGGCAACTAAAGTCTGCTTTTTATTAAATGTATGCCAATGCAGAGGGATGTGAACAATCGTAGGTAGATGTTACAACAGAACTTTCTTGCCGTCGATGATATGTATACCATGTAATGGATTGGCAACCTTACGGCCGTCGGGGGTGTAGTAAGCACTTTTGGCGGCATCGGTGGCTACCGATTTGATTGCCGAAGGGGTGGAACTGAGCGAAAGGGTGACTTGTATGTTGCTTTCACCCGCATGGAGGAACGTGCGCAGCTGGCTTTCTGTCATGCCATCGATATGTCCCAAGCGAGTGTAGTTCCATGAGTTGGTGTCGTAGAATATGCAGATATTACTGCCGTTGTAGAGTACCACATCGCCTGGTTGGGCATTGATGTGCTCGTTGCTCATAGGTAGCGAGAAGCCAAGTGGTCCCCATATTTCGAAGTCGGCATTGGTGTTGAGAATGACGTTGATGGGGCCTTCCTGCAGTTTAGCCACGAGTTGCTGCGTGGCTTGATTGTCGACAAGTGTGATGTTGTGCGTCTGGTTGTTGATAGTAATATACATGCTTGACGTGTTGGTTGATGACTGGAAATCGAGTGTTGCAATCCATTGTGTAAGCAATGTGGCGGTGCGGCTGCGATTATTGTTGTTTATCCACAGCGGTTGTCCCATCCATGTGGCATGTGGTACGAGTCGTTCTGCATCTGCCACTACGCTGTTGATGTTGCTGCTGGCGCTCGAGACGATGAGTGCCACATGTTTGCCCGACAGTTTTGTAGCGTTGTTAAAGAGGTATGTCTGCATGGGTGCAGCCATCTGACTCCACCACAATGGGGTGGCAATGATGATGTTGTCATATTGCGCTACATCTACATCTGTGGGTTTGATGGCAGGATAGCTGTCGGGAGAATTGGGGTTGTTGCGTATGGCTGAAATGAGCGCACTGCCTATCTTGTAGTTGTTGGCAGCATAGTCGAGCCCCTCTTCTGCGGGTTGCACCTCGAGGATGTCGGCATCGATTTGCTTCGTCAGCTCGCCCACGATGGTGCGCACATTGTTTGTAAAACTATAGTACACCACGAGTGTACGGCCTGTGTTGTTGTTGGTGTGAGCATTTGTCTCGATGGTGTCGTGGGAGCACGCCACCGCAACGAGGGCAAGAAGCACATAAAGCATTCGTTTTCTCATTTTCTTCATCGTTGTTTAGTGAATATCATTTTCATCGCATCGGGGTCGAGCGGTTGCATCGACGGTAGTTTCAGGTCCTTCACCATGTGGAGGGTGCCTTGCTTGTAGCTTCTTTCTTCAATCTAAGAATAGTTTTTACTACGCATCGGCAAATACTTTACCGTCGTCGAGGGTGACTTGCAGCTTGGTGTATTCGCTGTGGAAGTTGTGACGTAGGCGGTCGAGGTATCGTTTGCTTTCCCACTTACACATCGGCAGGTCGTGCAGCAGGCAGTTGCCGCATGTCTGCGGAGTGGTGGCTGGCACATGATCCTGAGTGAGAATCCATTCGAGGCACCGGATGGTGAGGCTTCGCATGTCTTCCACCGTGTAGTTTCCGGTCATGATGATATACATGCCGGTGAGGCATCCCATTGGCCCCACATATACCACGTCGTCCTTCACCTCGCTGTTGCGGAACCATGTGGCCATGAGGTGCTCCAAGCTATGTATGGCCGCTGGTGCTACGGCCGGTTCTTTGTTGGGTTCGGTGATGCGGAGGTCGAATGTCGTAAAGCCCTTATCTACGCGCGACACGTAGATGCCTGGTTTCAGTTGTGTGTGGTCGATTGTAAAACTCTGTATTGCTTCCATGGGGTGTGAGTTTTTGAGTTTTTGAGTTTTTGAGTTTTTAAGTTCTTGAGTTCATTTCTTTCGCTTGCAAAGTTACTAAAAACAAACGAGAAACGAGTGCGAGGAACTCAAAAAAGGGCTATGCAACACATGCTTTTGTCGGTTTGTATGTTTCAATCCCCTGTTTGGCATCAAAGCCGCATTATATTAGCCGCTCCACCACACCACAGCGTGGTTGCCGATGCGAGTGCGCACTTTCGGGCTTGAGAGTGCGCACTCTCGGGCTTGCGACTGCGCACTCACAGGGTCGCGAGTGCGCACTCGCGGAAGGGATGTTATATTGGTGTGTCTATCATCATTCCATCGTGTGTTCCCATCCGCCGCGTGTATCGATGCCGGTAGCATCGGCCAGGCGTTCGAGTCGGGCTACCTCGTCGGCAGTGAGTTGTATCTTTGCTGCCTCGGCAGCTTCCACCACGTGACGCTCCTTGGTGGCTCCGATGATTGGCAGTGTGCCTTTTGCTATGGCCCATGCAATGCCTATCTGCGAGCACGATGCACCATACTTCTGTCCGATGGCAGTCATCTCGCCGGTCAGTGCTTCGAGCTGTGGCAGCACTGGGTTGTACTTCTTGCCGCGGTCGCTCTCGGCTGGCAGCGGGTTCTCTTTGTTGTACTTGCCCGACAAGGCTCCTTGTTCCAGCACCATGTATGCCCAGAACTCGATGCCATGCTCCTTGCAGTAGTCGAGCACTCCACCACGCTCCGACGAGCGGTAGAGCAGTGAGAAGTGGTTCTGAACGGCACTCACCTTGAAGCCTGCCTCGCCCAGTATCTCGTTGGCACGTTGTATCTCCTTGATGTTGTGGTTCGACACTCCCACTCGCTTCACGCGGCCGCTCTGCAGCAGTGGTATCAAGCCCGGTGTCCATCGCTCCACATCCATGGGGTTGTGAATCCAGTAGATGTCGATATAGTCGCAACCCATGCGCTCGATTGATGCCTCGGCCATCTTGCTCACCGAGTTGTCGTACACCTCAGCTATCTGTGGTGTGAACTTGGTCGATATCTCAACATCCTTGCGGTCGTAGCCCTTGGCCAATGTGCCGAGTATCCGCTCCGACTCTCCCATGCCATAGGCCGTGGCGGTGTCCCACAAGTTGAGCCCTGCCTTCATGGCAGCATCGAATACCGGTTTCAGGTTATCTACGTCGGTGGTGCTTCCAAACACCATGTCGCCTCCGAATGCGCCTGCGCCCCAAGCCCAGGTGCCTAATGCAATCTTTGTCATATAATGTATTGTTATTGAGTTATGTTTTGATTTCCGGCTGCAAAGTTACGGCGAAAATGGCGCAAAAAAGATAGATGCATCACTGATTATTCAACCAAAATCACAGAAAGTGGAGAAAAAGCACTATATTTGCAACAATTATGAAACGGATACTGAAAGTACACCAGGTAAACGACTACGCACGCTATATCGGTGCACCCGAGTTGCATCCGCTCGTTTCGGTCATACACTACGACGAGTTGGAGCACTGCCGCCATTCGCTCAACAACTACGACGTGTATGGCATCTTCATCGGCGACGAACTGCTTGAGGAACTCACCTACGGACTTACTACCTACGACCTCCACCGCCATGCCCTCATGTGTGTGTCGCCCGGACAGATAGGGGGTAAGGCCGATACGGGCGAAGAGATACAGACAAAAGGGTGGGCACTGCTCTTCGACCCCCAGCTGCTGTATGCCACCGACCTCGAACATCGCATGTCGGCCTACACATTCTTCTCCTACAACACCAACGAGGCACTGCTCATGTCGCCCGCGCAGCGACAGGTAATCGTCGATCTGATGGAAGCCATACGCCGCGAACTGGCAAACGACGACGAGCACACGAGACCTATTGTCGTGGCATACATCAAACTCATACTCGAACACATAGCCCGATTCTATGCACTGCAGCTTTCGGTAGCCACCACGACATCAAACGACCTGCTCACACGGTTCGAAAACCTGCTCAACCGTTATTACTCGGAAGGCACATACCGCACCCACGGACTCCCCACCGTGAAATACTGCGCGCAAGAGCTCCTCCTCTCGCCCAACTACTTTGGCGACCTCATACGCCAGATGACCGACGACACGGCCGGCAACATCATCCGCCGATTCCTCATGCAACGGGCACAGAAGATACTCATCAGCGGAGTCAGTGTGGCCGAGACAGCCGAGCAACTGGGATTTGAATATCCGCAGCACTTCACCCGCATGTTCAAGAAATACTTCGGTATTTCGCCAAGCCAGTATGTGAATAAAGAGCGGCGATAAAGGAATACCTATTTCCAATGTGTCAAGGAGTTATCGGGAGTTAGAAGGTGTTATCGCTTCGAATAAATTCAAACGTATTCTCGCTATGGCATAGCAAGCATGCTTTACTCATCAGCTTTTCCTCTGCATCGCTCGGGTCGGTCAGCACCCCTGAATGCACATAGTTGTCATACACCTCCCGTCGGTCGGGTCGAGCTTATATATCGTAAATTCCGGTTTCTTTGGCATAGAATTCCCTAATATAATCACAAATCATCCATGACGGATTCTTTGTTTTTAGCATAGTTTACTGCGTCATAGTAATCAACATGGATTATATGCTTATAGGGATAAGTTTCCTTGTATTGATTTGCATATAAACTTATTAATCCTTCATCATTTAAGAAAGAAACACTTTCATGACCTTCACTTTCTCCTATATGCTCAGGTTCGCCATATTTTTCTGTGAGCATTGTTTTTAGTTTGTCATATATCTGCTCAGACAGCCCTTTATCAGTTTCTGTCATACATGCTTTGGCTCTATATACAGTCTTAGTTCTCTTCTCATAATACACATATATCTCAGATTCATAACCTGCAAAACTACCATCAAAGGCTCTGGTTCCAACTCCGATCACTTTGTTTAGTTCAGTATTTGGCTTCACTTCTTTTGTAGCCAGTTTGCTTTGAAATGAATCGATTGTCCCATCAAGAGGGAATCCCATAAATTTTAGGTGTTCAGTTTGTGAACATACGGTCATCGTACATGCAATGACGGCCATAAATAACATAAATCTTTTCATTGTCATTTGTTTATTTATTGTTAATCATAAGTTTGCTCTGCAACCACTTCATGTTGAGTGTGATTGTTTGGTATATCAAAGTATTGTAAGTCTCAATTGTCAATTTTCAAAGCTCCAAGGCCATCACAGCCCTGAGGTTGGTGTCGGTGAATGTGCGCCAAATCATTAGTTTGACGGGCTTGTAGTCATCGAACAGTTGCTTGACAAATTTTATTTCGAACACGAGGCGGAAGTCGTTATCATCAGCCTCCTCTATAAATTCGTGCTTTGTACCCACACGTGCCACCTCTATCTGATACAGGTCACGGATTCCTTTGCCCTTGGTGTAGGGCATGAAGTAGTAGAGCTTGTTCAGCTTTACGGTCGATGGAAATTTCTTTCCCGTGAAATATGCCTTTGCCCTGTGGTTGGTGTATGGCTCGATGTATTTGTCGGGCACAAGGCAAATGAGCACGTTCTTTGAATCGTCGAGGTTGGCAAAACTTCGTACTCGGGTATATGGGTTGTTTACGATATTTACACTCTTCGGATATTGATTGTGCATGTCTGCCATGTCAATCTCGAAAAGTTGTGGTGGCAACATGTCGCGCCCATCTCTATAAGCTTCCTTATACTGGCTCTCTTCCGGATGCTGGGCTTCAATCTCGTTAAACAGTCGTATCAGTGAGCGCCCGATGGCAAACGCGAGGTTTACCGGCACTGCATTGCCAATCTGCTTGTATTGGTCGGACATGCTTCCTGCAAACTCCCAATAATCGGGGAATGTCTGTATTCGTGCATATTCACGCACTGTCAACGGGCGGGTTTCTGTTGGATGACAGCGTTCTGTCTGTTTCTGGGCAGGAGCACATGTAAGAGTCAATGATGGTTCATCCATCGAAAGTCGGCGAGCCATGCCTGTCTTGCCACCACCAAGGTAAAAGCTGCCTCCCATGTATTGTTTTTGCTCTTCTACAGGCAGGTCGCGCCAGTCGCCACCCTCGGGCACCATGGCCATCACACGTGCTTTCTTGGCTGGATATAGCTGACCTTCCGACCAGGGCACGTTGTCGCGGAACAGTTCGCCGCTGAAGAAGGCATCACGCAGGGTCATGACACGATGGTAGGGCTCGGGCCACTTGAAACGAAAGCCTTGCTCGTATATGTCATTACGTATGGCAACAAGAATCAGACGCTCGCGCTTCTGCGGCACTTGATACATAATGGCTTTAAGCACTTGAGGCTCTACGAGCGTATATCCGAGTTCCTTAATGGCATTGCGAATGACTTCAAGGGTGCGGCCGTCGTCGTGCGAAAGCAATCCCTTCACATTCTCACCCATAAATACCTTGGGTTGAATCTCACGCACTGCTCGTGCCAACTCAAAAAACAGGGTGCCACGGGTATCGTTCAATCCACCCTTTTTCCCGGCATAGGAAAAAGCCTGGCAGGGAAATCCCCCGGAGAGGAAATCAACCTTGCCGCGAAGTGGTGTGAAATCAACATTATGTATGTCGCCCTCGAGGACATTCCATTCGGGGTGGTTGCGCCTTAGGGTATTGCACGCCATTGCATCAACTTCGTTCAGTAGCACATGGCGAAAGCCTGCCAGGTGCATACCAAGAGCCAGGCCTCCGGCTCCAGCAAACAATTCGACCGAAGTATAGTCGCGTAAGGGAGCAACATGAAACTCTTCATCCCAGTGGGTGTCAAGCATCATTCTTACCGGCTCAACGTCGGTAAGTTCCTCCATATAGAACCCTTCCTTGCCTTTTTCATTATGGCGAAGGGGGTAAACACCGCTTTCTCCCCACTTCTGAACAGTGGCAAGCGAGGTTCCCGTGAGGTCGGCGAGATTTGTTACTGATAAAAATGTCGACATCGTCTATAGACCTCCCTTTTCTCTTATTTCCTTAGCTATTTCGCTCACCTTTTTCATGATAAGCCGGCTGCCATCTATTTTGTCTTCTTCCACAACCTCACCAAAAGCCTTGGCAAGTCTGTGGTAGAACATCTTATCTCCAGTCAGATGCTCCCAGAATTCCGAACCGCAATAAACGGGATAAGTCGTGCCAATCGTCTTGTAGTTGGCCGACAATTTATCGGGTGAGCCATAAAGGACTCCTACTACCAAGTCATCATCCGATACATGAAGCTTATTGGTGCGTGCTATCCCCTTAAAATGTTTGAAATGAGTAAGTATCGTGTCAACATCGTCATGATTTATCGTCTGCGGTCCTGCCTTACATTGACAATACTTCTTCCTGCCGTCAAATGCATCCTCAAACTCAATATCAATGCCAGGGATAGCTGAACCGCTACTTACGATAGCCTGTATCTCTGTAATGAACGATTGAAGGCTCGCACCAAAGGTTGTGTTGATACTGGTGCCAAGCACCCTGGGGTAAACCAAAGCCTTGGCTAAGGATTCAGGCTCTGTATTTCCACAAAGAAAAGCTGCCAGATAGTTTATCAGGAAGGGATTTACATTGAAATCCTTCAACTTCAAACCATTCAGGTTCTTCAAATGGGCTGGCATGATAATCTCACGGAAGAAATCCTTTCCACTATCAATGATTTCTTGCTTTTGCTCTTTAGTCATAATTAATATTGTTTATTCCACTTACATAGTAGAAAACCGTAGTTGCAAAGGTACGAATAAAAAATAAGAATGACGTAACAAACCCCAAAAAAACTTTTACTTTATATATATATTGACATAATGTACGCGCAAAAAACATTGTCTTATTTAAAATAAGGTTGACACCCAAAGTTCAAGAAATACTTCGGTATTTCGCCAAGCCAATACATAAAACGCAAGCAATAGCACACACACCCTACTCACTCCCGACCGCTACACGCAGCAGACGATTTTCATCACATAAAAACACCCACTTACTGCCATATTTCCATTCACGAAATGCTACAATTCCATTCACGAGCTGCTACAATTCCATTCACGAGCTGTTACTTTTCCGCTCACGAAATGCCGTAATTCCGCTCACGAAATACCACTTTTCCGCTCACGAAATGTTAAATATACACCTCAACATCAAAATATTCGCTAAAAATTTGGTTTATAACATAAACTTGTTTAACTTTGCAGCGTCGTTCGAACACACACGTCGCCCCGTGCCCTTTCTGCAGGAGGGAGCGAGGCGGCAAATGAGAGACAAAAACAAAGTAAACCAATCAGCGGAGCGGGCTGCGCCTTATATATATAATAAGGTGTAGCACGGAAGAGAGATGTGAACGAGCATGTACCGACCGCGCACACAGGCACCCCCACCCCGCCCAAAAAGAAACGAAACAATGGAAGAAAACAAACATGCGACTGCAGAGCTGACAGCTGAACGCAGTCTTGAAATCATCACTCAGCAAATCGAACAAAGCCGACGCGACGTGTCAAGATGCACCGGCCAATCGCTCTTCGTGGCAGGATTGTGTACCATGGGCATGGCCATCGTGGTGGCAGCAGTCAACCTCATCTTGTTTGAAAACGGATACGGAGGATTGGGCCACCTGCTGTGGCTGTTGCTCCCTGCCGTCATCTGGCTGGCATCGCGCCAAAGCAACAAAGACCATGAGCCGGCGCCCGTGAGCATCATTGGCAAGCTGGTGGGCAAGACATGGCTCACGTTCGCCATCTTTGCTCTCGGCATCTTCATCGTCTCAACGATATGGAACTCCATACTCGTCCGCAGCTCTACACCCGATGTTTTCATGGCAAACCGCATCATGATGGGCCCAATCGTCATCCTGCTCATGTGTATGGCCGTATCCATCACAGGCTGGATACTGAAGTCTGGCTGGCTCGTATGGTTTGGCATCATAGCAGGATTGCTGTTTTCCACAGGATTGTACACGGGCATAGGCGAAGGGATTATAGCCCACCTGGGAACAGCCAAGTCGGTAGTAATGATGCAATACGTCTCGCCATGCATCTCGGTATTTCTCATCGCCCTCATCGGCCTGATGCTCCCAGGCTTGATGCTTAAACAAAAGAAGTGACAATGTTTCCAACGTTAGACCCCCTGCTACACTCCGAGTTGCGGCTGGCAGTGATGTCGTTGCTCATCAGCACCGAGGAAGCCGAGTTCCCATACATCAAGGAGCAGACGGGAGCCACGGCAGGCAACCTGAGTGTGCAACTCGACAAACTGTCGGCAGCCGGATATATCGAGGTCGAGAAGACCTTCAAGGGCAAGAAGCCAT
>CAMVDC010000028.1 GCA_947166155.1 uncultured Prevotellaceae bacterium
GAGGACTTCACATAATTACTTTCATTGGGTTGTTTCACCATGATTCTTGAACTTTAGGTGTCAACCTTATTTAAAATAAGACACACCGCACTCGCAGATGCTTGCCGACGTTGGTGCATAAATGCGCAACCACACACAATACTACACTTCCGCACTCGTACTTTATCGCGAAAACACAAGTTTTTACCCGTGAAACCAGTCGCAGACATTATTTTCACCCCCTATGTCTTTGTGTCATCATGCTTTGTGATAGTCGTAACAGATTATACATCAGTCGATAACCTAAAATAATTCTGTAAAAGTTCGGATTGTTATTTTCACCCCCTAAATGTTTGGAAGTACAGAAAAAACCTCGTAACTTTGCCGCCGAATAGCAACAAAGTTACGTATTATTACGTTTTTTGGGCCGCCGAAAAGCTTCAAAGTTACGTATTATTGCGTTTTTTGGGCCGCCGAAAAGCAACAAAGTTACGTATTATTGCGTTTCTTGGGGCAGTCGAAACCTGTCGACATCGCGATTTTTGATGGTTTTTTGTGTCGCTAAACCCACGTATGGAAACCAAATTTATGTGGTTGTGACGACATCAGGAATGCAGGAATGTTGTAGGATGAATGTAGTTGTTGAAACTGAAATATGGCATAGAGATAAATTAAAAATAAGCAGATATAGAAATAAATGATGTAAAACGCGGTGGTTTGAGATAACTTTTTTATCTTTGCCACTATAAACATAGAATTTATGAAACGAAATGCGATTTTGTTGATGTTGCTTGTTTTTGCAGCAAGCACAATGAGTCAAAGCATGATTCCTCCGCTCACGAAGCCCAGTGTGAAGGGTGGAATCACCTCACCGTCCATTCCCGTAGTGATTCGTGGCGGTACTCATCCCAGTTCGCAGTCGGATGAGGCGGAGGCACGATTTGTGCGTACTGCCGTGTTGAGCCCCTCGGAGCCCGACGAGACAATCCACCTTCCCTTCAGTCTTGGCATTGTGGCCACCGCACTCGATGCCGACCGTTCTGTGTTGTGCCAGTCGTTTTACAAGTGGGCCGATATTGACTGCGCGGTGCCAGTCATGTATGAAGACGAACAGATACTGTGTCTCAGCGACTACGGTTCCATCAACTACAGCGGTGGGCGTCGCGGCAGCTATTGGCTTTCGAGCGACGGACAGGTGAAGACTGAGGCTGACGGCGACCTGCTCTATGCATTTAGTGTCGATACCGTCACACAGTATCTCACACTCGACGTCAGTCAGCGACCAGGCGCACTGAAAGAGGGTGATATATGTTTTGCCGAATTTGCTTTCAACTTGAAAGGCCGTATCGTCACGTTTGAAATCACCATAACCATGTCGTCCGAGACCCGCGGCCCGTCCATACCGCTCGCTGGCATGGAGAAAGTTGGCGAACAAGTAGTGTCTGCCACTTTCAACCTCGCCCAACCTGCGGCCGACAACGTGCTCAACATCGATTACGATGCTATATCGGCTATGTTCGATGGCGGCAACGAAGGCAGTGCACCCCAACTATATGTGATGACCGACTACGGCCAGATGCTCGTCAGCGACTACTACACCTACCACAGCTCCATCGTTTCGCTCGATATCGAGGGACTTGAAACCTCCGACTATAGTGCGGGCCTCTGGTATATCCTGACCTACGACCCATGGCTGCGGCGGATGTCGGTCAGCTTTGACTCGCGTGCCTTTGCTGGTGGCGAATGCGGCAGCGGCTCTGTACTCCTTGTGAGGGGTAATCAATACTGCGAGCTTGTGCTCGACCTCCACTTCGGCGATGCAACCGACAGCCGCACCGACTATGATATCGTTGACGTGCAACCGCTCAACGTGCAACTCATGACTACATCTACGTATTATACAGCCATGACACAACAAGGCGACCCAACCCTCTACTCGCTTGTCACCACTCCGCTCGACATGCTGCGCATAGCCGAACTCATCGGTACCGAGACACCGATGCTCTATGCCGAGCAGATGAATAACGGAGCCGAAACACTCACCCGCAACTACACAGCCGACCCAGGTCAGGGCTTCTGGTTCAAGGCGAGCGAGGGCAAGGCCTACGTCTCGCCACTCGCGACAGATTGCTGTGTGGGTGTTTACTATAGCGATGGGGTCCTAAAGTGGTATGAGGTGCCAGATGTGCCACGGGTTGGCGATGTATGTTCCCTGAACCTCTACCTTGCCAACCCCAAGAAAGGCCTTGCCGTGAAATACGAAGTGCAAGTTGAGTATGTGGAACAAATAGACGAAGCCACGACTCATGCCATACGCCGCCTGCCAGTGAGGATGACCGCAGGAGATGATGCATCAGCAATTGGGAACCTCACCCCAACCCTCTCCGAAGGCGAGGGAGTTGTCTACAACCTCAACGGCCAGCGCCTCAGTGCCCCGCAACGTGGCTTAAACATTGTCGGTGGACAAAAGATATTGGTTAAGTAGTATAAACAATAAAAACAGAAAAGATATGAAACGAATAATGAAACACACCTTAGCTTTGTTGGCGTCGTTGCAGGTATTTGCAGCAAACGCTCAGGGACAATCGATGCTTGATGGTAATCCAGTGTGGATGTATGAGCAATATATAGGGGTAGAATATGGAAGATATACATTAGGTGATTATATATATCATGTGTATTATCTTTACGGCGATACACTGATAGATGGCAAACTATATCACAAGATGTATTACGATCGTTTCAATGATGACATCTATGTAGGCTGTTATATTAAAGGTGAAATGATTGCTGCCGTGAGGGAAGAAGGTGGCCGACTACTGTCACCTCGCAGCATGTACACAAAGATGTGGGGCGACATGGAGTGGTATTATGAGGCCTTTGACCATACAACCGACGAAGTGATTCTTTATGACTTCAATGCTTTGGCAACACAGAGTTCTATGCCTGTGGTGAGAGATGGAATATCTGAAGCATGGCAGGTCGCTTCAGCTGGTGATGTGACAATGGAAGATGGCAGCACATCGCAGTCGTACACCGCCACCGATACAGATGGCAACAGTAGCACCATCATCGAGGGTATAGGCATAACCAACGGTTCGGTATCATGGTTTGCCCCCTTTGCTAATGACGCATTTCTGTTACCCGATTCCCTGGAGTTACCAGATACGCCCACATACCCTAGGTATTCGGACAGCCCAACGAAACACCTTAGCCAAAGGAAAGGAGTAATGCTCCATGTTATAGATACCGACCAATCAAAACTGATTATGTTTATCAAGAACAACACCATTGCATATAATCCTGATAATATCAAAAGCCTGATGTTCCTTGGCGATTACATGAACATTGAAATAAGTTCTGGCGAAAATGGCCTCGTTGACTTGGGGCTGAGCGTGAAATGGGCCACATGCAACCTAGGTGCCTCGTCGCCAACAGATAAGGGTTTGTATTATTTCTGGGGCGATACGGTAGGAATAGACATAAACAATGTGGAGGAATATAGCAGCGAATACTACAATTATAAGGATAATCTCGTTAGCGGCATATCACGAACAAAGTATGATGCAGCGTATCACCACGATTCGTCGTTGAGGTTGCCTACTGCTGAAGAAGTAAAAGAGTTGTTAGACAATTGTGATATGTTCCAGACAAGTATTAACGGAACAGTGGGATGGATTGTTACTGGTCCGAATGGAAACACATTGTTTTTGCCTGGTTGCGGATTTATTAGAGACGTATTGAGTGGTAAGTTGTTTCACGATGGAGCAAACGATGCATATTATATGGTTGATGACAAATATGTAAGATTATATAATGACGGTTATTATAAAGAATCTCAATCAAAATATACATTTCTGTCTATATATGGGTATGAAAGGGGTGGTCAAATACGTGCTGTGGAAAACACCTTGGGTAAAAAGTGGCTCAGCACCGAAGAATATTTGCATTACAACGATGAGTACAAGATATGGGGCAATGGTGGCGTAGTTAATCCCACCGCCGAAGCATGGGAGGAGTTGTTTACTAAGTATTCTCAACTACTTGTACGCAGCAGCGACGACCAAGGCCGTATGCAACAACTGATGTTCAGTAACTTCAATCGGTATGTTGAAAGAAAAGGCATTGAGTTCTTTGCCCAATATGCATGTAAGGCATATCTTGGTTCAGATAATAAGATTATCTACTTCATCGACCACATCGACGACGGCTTCATTGATTTCATCCGTGAAGACGCTGACCCCTACACCATCAGCGACCTTGTTAATGTCGATATAGACTACAAAGGGAACCCACTCTATACGAAACAATGTGAGTGGACAATGGAGTCGTGTGCCGACTCGCTTGGATTGCCAGACAACACGTATCTCTATGCAACGCCAATAAACACATCGGCTCAACCATATATCGCATTCAACATGCCGAACACATTGCTCACAGGATATAATCACACACTGCGTATCACGATGGCACCCGAGACACACGACGACGTGACACCGCAACCCAACCAGTTCCGTGTCAATATCTTCTTTACCGTCAAGAATGGCACATGGCCTATAAACCGCAATATGACGCTCCGCAGCCCTGTGAATAATGCGTCGAATTTCGTTTCGTCAGCCACCGAGGTAACTGTCTTCGACATCCCAATCGATGTGAACTATATGACCGACATTATGGTACAAATACAGAGTTATGTATCAAAGGCTCAGACAAAAACCTACAGCCGCTCGTTGCGTATAGCTAATGTCGAGATAATATCCACACCCATCGATGTCGATTATGCATCGCTTACCGACATGACCCAGGTGGGCGAGGAAGTGATATCAGGCCTGTGTGACTATACCGACGGCATGCAGGTGAAACTCGACATGCAACGCATAGGCCATTTGTTTGGCAACGATTTCGACACGGAGAGCCTCAAACTATATGCCATGTCGTCGACTTCCACCTCTACACTCCTGAGCCGGAATGCTGATGATGCATCCCACGACTTCACGCTCGATATGGAATGTGTGGTCAACAACCGCCATACCGTCAACACCGACATCTTTGCCGTGGATTACGCCGTTACAGATGGTACTCTCAGCATCTCTGCCGATGAGCAGACCTGCCATCCGGGAGTGCGTTCAGCCGGTTCGCTCTTCCTTGTCGATGAAAGCAGTCAGCGATATTACGAGTTGGTGCTCGACGTGCAGTTTGCACAGAAGCAGACCTTGCTCGCATCGTTTGATGTGGTGAAGACAATAAAGCTCAACGTCGAGTTGATGACTACCAACAGCTACTACACACACTATGATGCCAGCAAGAAATTCTACTCGCTCGTAGTTTCCGATATCGACCTCGACCTCGTGACCGAAACACTTGGCACCAGCAACCCAATGCTCTATGCCGAGCAGAAAACCGACGGACCCTCCATGCTCACCTGCGACTATACCGCAGCCCCAGCTCAGGGATTCTGGTTTAAGGCAGGGGATGATGGTGTATCGTATGTCAACCAGTTCGACAACACATGCTGCGTAGGCATGTACTTCATCGACGGCCAGTTGCGATGGTACGAAATACCGCGCCGTCCGCAGCCAGGCGACACATACACACTCAATCTCTACCTCACTAATCCTCAAAGCAGCAAAGCCGTGAAGTATGTTGTGACCATCACCTATTGCGATAAGTTCTCGGGCAATGTTGCCTCACATGCTGTCCGCCGACTGCCTGTCGGCATGACCGCAGGAGATGATGCATCAGTAATCAGTAACCTGGTAAATAGTAAATCAGTAAATGGTAAATCAATCTACAACCTCAGCGGTCAGCGACTCAATGCTCCGCAGCGCGGATTGAATATTGTGAACGGCAAAAAGATATTAGTGAAATAAGTAAAAACAATAAAAACAGAAATAATATGAAACGAATAACTCTTTTATGTGTAATGATGACGGTTGTCTTTGTTGCAAATGCACAGATGTCGAAACACATCGTTGTGACCGAAAGCCAGGCTATAAGCGAATTCCCTGTGTCATTAAATCTTGCTACTATAGCAGATGCACTGGAAGTAGCCTCAGATGAATACGGTAGCGTAATCGCCCAATGGGTGAAACCCAACCACGACAGAAGCCAGGAATGGGAATCGTGGACTAATATATCGGTGGAAAACAATCCTCAGACCGATGGCAGACGTCATTGGAGGTATACGTTCGACGTAATCCCAACTAAAAACAAGATACTCGTCACCCTTGCCTCCAACGATTCGGAATGGGGTGACAACATCGTAAAAGCCGGTAGCTCATACAATCTGAAATTAGTGTTTGAATATAAAGGCAAAACAACCTCTTATGATTTGAATATTGATGTATTGGGAAATTCATCTATGCATCAGATACCACTCGCTTCTTTCCAAAAAGTAGGCGAGGGCAGCATGAACCTGAAGTGGGCTGCCGGAGCGAAGAACGAATTTCCGATAGACCTGGAGACTATATCCCAATGCTTTGGTGGCAACATCCATGGTGGTAACCTCAGTTTGTATGTCTATTCCGACAAGGAGAAACAGCAACTTACCGACTACTTTGTTTACGATTATATTTACAGAGCAACTGTTGACAGAAACTTTGTCGCTTCGTTAGATCCTAATTCCGGCTCGACGAGTATGTACTTATTGCTTGATCCAAGTCTCAGTACCCTAAGGGTAATCCCAGGAAACGAATTATTTGAAAGTGGTACATGTCTTTCGGGACCTGTATTCCTTGTTGCCGATGACAAATACTACGAACTGACACTCAACATACAGTTTGGACAGGATGACGAAGAAGCACAAAACATGGCAACGATAGCAGCAGCTCATGTAGCAGGCGAATTCAGCAAGAAGATAACCAAAGCGGTTCTCAACAATGGTATAGTGAACGAACATATAGAAGCTTCACCAACGTTCCGTCTTTCCACACTGGCATCAGCAATGGAAGTCGATACCGACGAACTGAAAACAGCCATGGTATCGTGGCTCTCAGCCGAACGCGCCGATGAATATGATACACCTATGATATATAATCTTTCCGACAATGCATCAACCGCATATTCAGGTGGACGTGGAGGATTCCGTGTGAACCAAGATGGTACAATCGGAGGACCTTTAGGCATACGGATTCAAGTAAATAGCATAACAGATGAACTCCAAGTCACGATGGGTGGCATCCTGGCCAAAGGCGAAGAGTATAATGTGCTGCTTGGTCTGTATTATAAAGGAGAACTCGTGAAACTAAACCTTACATTCACCGTCGGTGACCAGGATGAAGGAGAACTGTTTGCACTTGAAGACATGAAGAAAGTAGGTGAACAAATCCTTTCAGGACAATACAAGTCGAGAATGACTATCCTGCTTGACCTCGACGAAAAAGCGAAGTCGTTCTCAATTCCTGTCAAGGGAAAAAGTATGAAACTGTATGTCATGGATGATGCCTACCAGCAACTCCTGTCTGACCGTTATTCACACGAGGTGATTCCACATGCCATATTAGACATGGAAGGTGTCAACAGGAACGATACTGCAAGGGTTGAACGATTTGAGGTCTTTTATTCACCCTATCAAGACGAGATGGCCATCTTTCCCCGGTATGAAAGCAATGGCATACAACACATATCAGGCTCTGTATATCTTGTGGCAGAAGATGAGTACTACGAACTGATACTGGACGTTGCTTTTGGCAGCGGTTATAGCACTATAGGCTTTTTGTCATCAAAGGTGACACAGGCCGTAAACGTCGAACTTATGACCACCGACAGCTACTATACACACTACGACAGCAATACTAAGCAATATTCGCTTGTAAGTACAAAAATCGACATGTCGCTGGTAGAAAGTTTTATAGGCACAGATAAGCCTGTACTATATGCTGAACAGAAAACAGATGGAGGTGGTTTGGTATTTAGCAACAACTACACAGCCATCCCTGCACAAGGATTCTGGATGAAACAGTCGGATGACGGTTATGCTTATATATGCGACTTCACAAACGACGCAAGTGTAGGCGTATATTTTGCCGACGGAGAACTGCGGTGGTACGAGATACCACGCCGCCCAAAGGCAGGCGACACATGCAAATTCAATCTCTATCTTGTAAATCCTGACAATATGTTAACCGCAAAAATCCTCGTCACTGTCACATACAAAGATAAGTTGTCGGGCAATGTCCCACTTCATGTCGTACGTCGCCTGCCATACGGAATGTCCGACAGCAGAGACGCAACAGGCATCTTATTAATTGACAATGTAGGATTGACAACTGGCAATTATTACTACAACCTCAGCGGCCAGCGACTCAATGCTCCGCAGCGCGGATTGAACATTGTTGATGGAAAGAAAGTGTATATTAAATAATCATATTGAAGGCAGGCTCCGTCATCGCTTATGATGGAGCCTACATAATCAAGCAACATTAACCTAAAAAAAATTCGTAAGATGAAAACAACAAAAAATCTCTGTATAGCAATAATGTGCTTTGCATCACAATCATCGTTCGGGCAAATCCGGGTTGACAGTTTGGGACATGTCGGAATAGGAACTAATCCGGCAGCTACACTTCCTTCACTATTAAATGTTGGCGGAAGCGGAAGTACTGTTTATACTTCTACCTTCAGGTCAATAAGCAATAAAAAGGGGCTGTATATAAGCAATGTGTCATGGGCAAATAATGAGGGAATAGGCATTTATATACTAAGCCATACAAACGCCCACAATCCCATTCGTGGTATTAATATCGACACCGACACGGGTGGTGCCCAAACAAATCAAGGGGTGTTTGGAATCAAAAGCATCGGCCGTGGCTCTTCCACTAAGAATATTGGAGTGTATGGCGGAATTGGTAATCTTGTTGTACAAGGAGAAGATTCGACATATTTTTCGGCGGGCATTTTTGGTTCTTCAAACGAATCTGTAGAATACGAACGTGGTGGAAACTATGCAGGCTATTTCCATGGAGATGTGTGTGTTGATGGAATATCATACTTATACAATATAACTCCAGTAAACAGAAATAATACAATGACGTTTGTGCCACTGACAGATGTAAAGAATGGAGAAAGAGTAACAGAACTTCTAATGTCACTTGTACCTTTACAGACACATGACAACAGTGATGGCATTCCAGACCAAGTATCAAAGACTGATATAAAGTTAACCAAGGAGTTGGGGTATGACTTGCCAACAGAAGTTATGCCAGTTCAGACAAAGAAGCATCCCGTTGGCTATAGTATAGAAACTGAAACATTGCAGAAAGTATTTCCCGAACTTGTATATGAAGACAAAGAAGGTAATGTAAGCATCAACTACACCGAGATGATACCACTTCTGCTTCAGTCTATAAAGGAATTGAAAGCTGAAATAGACGAATTGAAACGACAGTATGGAACAAAATAAGGAGGGGATATGAATACTATATTAAAAAAGATAACAGCTTTTTGGCGAATAGCATCGGCAATAGTTGTGATGTGGCAGCCTGTAAGTCTCAGCGCTCAAATGTCGCCTTTCCCAGCAGGATATATCAGCTATTATGACACCATCAGCTATGATTACGGCAATCTGAACTACCTCATCATCACAGCCGATTCACTGCGTCCTGCCTTCCGTGACTTTGCCATGAGCAAGGCACTGAAGGGGTATGAAGTAAAGATTGCGGCCGTAGAGGATATATATCAAACTTATTCAAACATAGTCGATTCTGTGGAACGGATAAAATGGTATATTGCCAATGAATATATATATTATAATAAGCATCTTCAATTTGTTTTACTTGGTGGAGATGTAAATATTGTGCCGACAAGGTATGCTGCACCAAGGAAAACAAATTCTTTCAACACAATGGATTACGAGTTTTATCAATATTATATAGAGAATTCTTTGAAATATATTGCGTCAGATTTATATTTTGTTTCCTTTTATGATTCATTTGGATGGGACGATGGCAACAATGGAAAATATGCAGAAACACAAGAGCATATTAGTATGATTCCTCCCCCAAATATAGATATTGCAGATGATCATGCAGTTGCTCGTCAATATATAAATATATCAAGGTTGCCTGTTCATACATCCGATGATGTGTGTAATTATACTACCAAGCTGTTTCGGTATGAACGAGGTAATCTGAAATATTCATCTGCCTACAATCGTGCGTTATTTGCAGGTTGCAAAGCTTTCTGTGACAAGGATGGAATGAGTGATACAAAATATTGGAATGATTCCATTATTAATCATTTTCTCACAGGACGCAGTGTCACTACGCTGTATGATGCGTCATTTACAAAAGCGAATCTCCAATCCTATTTCGCAAATACTATTGGTTATAATTTGATAAATATAGACACTCATGGCATCGAAACAGGGTGGCGAATGCAAGATAGCATATCATGGTATGGTGTAGATGCGGCTATACTTCAGAGTGGTAATGCAGCATCATTAGTTACTACTCCAGCTTGCGATGTGGCAGATTTTTCATCGATAGGGTGTCTCGGTGAGGCAATGATTCTCAACGCCAACAATAATACAATTGCTTTTTGGGGAGCTACTAATCTTGGTTTGGGACCTTTGGATGGCGAGTTTGATATAAGTGCAGGCCTTTCACGTGAGCTGATTGGACACTTCTATAGGCATTTATCAATTGAGCCTAATAAACGTTTGGGAAACATAATTTTTAAATCAAAACGTGATTTTAATTTTCCTGACACTATATATAGCTTTGAACGATTCCTTGTCTTGACTCAAACCTTGCTTGGTGATGCAGAGTTCTCTGTATATGATAATGCTCCAAACCATATACAGCCATTGGATATTATTATAAGTGACGATAATTTTGTTATTGAATCATTTGATAGTTTGGCACACTATAATGTCATGTTGAATGGTTGTGATGTCAGTAGGTTAACACATAATGCAGATTACTCCCATCTCTTTCCTTTGAAAAATTTGTTTCATCCAGGTCTAAACTATGACGAATCATTTGAAATAGGTGTGACTAAAGACGGTTATGCTCCATGGCGTAGTGATAAGGACTATTACAATATCGTGAGGATACAAAATCAGACACTAAAAAAGGAGCATCTTCGTAGTAGTACTTTTTTACTTGGAAAAAATGTGGATGCTTCAAACGATTCAGGGGCAAATGATGTCGCTGTTGGTGGTGACGTGATATTTGAAGTAGGTAATAATTTCACCATCACCGATAGTTTCACATGCCCATTAGGAGCTACTATGACTATTATCCCCTTGAAATTAACAACTTATTAAATAATTGAAAATGAAATGCATGATAAATATGGTGACAATGTTGGCGATGTGGACGCTATCTCTGTCACTCAGTTCACAGGATGTTAATAATGTAAACGATGGGAATCCACAATGGGTGTATTATCTACAGGCGAACAAGGGTTGTAATGATCCGTTTCTTTACATTAAAGTAGCGAGTATGCAAATAAGTTATTCACATGATTGCTTCGTTCGGATTTATTTCGACACCCCTATCGACCTTTTACCTAATCTAACCCCTCTATATTGTGAGGTTCTTGATATTTACGGTAACAAATTGAGTAAAAAAAATATAGGAGTGGATAATCCTATATTGTTGGCTTTTTGCCGTATAAGCGGAGACAAGGTTCTTGGAGGTTTGAGATTTGTAGATTATCGTTTTACCAACCATTCAAAACGAACATACACAGAATCCGATTTTTATGATAATACTCTACTTTTTGACTACGGATTGAATGTTGGTGATACACTGTATATGGGTGGAGAACCAGAACGGGATTCGGCTGTATATTTGTTCCCTGTGATTGACAAACAGTTATGGAAAATGGCAGATGGAAGCTCAAGATATATGACTACTTATAGCCTTTGCGAACAACATCCAAGTTTTAATAAAGAACTCTACTCGATTGAAGGCATAGGATTTATCAATGCCGTAGAAGCTCCATTCGGACTTTTATATAACGACAGCCGTGATTTAAAAAATACTCTTTTAAATAAAAGAGTGTGCTATCACTGGTGGAACCTCAACTGCTTCATACAGAATGGGAAGGTGGTATATATAGCGCCGCGCGAAGGCTTGGAGAATGATGAGGAATATGAAGGCTCAACTCGTTTCAAGGAGATGCCCTTCTATCCCGACATCACTCCCGAAAGTGTGGCCGACGGTACATACACCTTGCCTGCGGCTGTGGATGGAATAGCAGATAACAAGACATCGAAGGGAAAACAGATTTATAACCTGCTGGGGCATAAAACGAACGGTTTGCAGCCCGGAATCAACATCGTTGGAGGCAAGAAAGTGATAGTGAAATAGCACTTTCACCCCCCCCTCCCCGATATATCTGGTTGTAGTTGTGATATTATCCAGAAGATAAATTGTGAGCAGTAGATAGCCTTATAGTTAATAAACCCTTTCGTGAGGTGCCGGCCGTGGTGTCGGCACCCTCTTTTTTTGACCTGTCGGATGGGCCGACTTCATACCCCGCTACAGATACCTGTGGAGGGGGTGAAAAATGAGTGCGCACTCTCGGGGTCGCGAGTGCGCACTCTCTGACGGCCGTGTCGCACCCCTTTACCGAGCGAGCATCTGGAAACGATACATCGCCCCGGCTGTAGCATTGCCGCGCGGTTGCACTCCCGAGTGGGTGTATTTTGTGTCGTACGGCTGTGCAGATTACTTTTTTTATAAATAAATAAGGTGTTTTGTGATAAGATTCGCAAACATTTCGTAAATTTGCAGCCATGTCACGCGCAATTATAGACATACATCGCGGCATAGCCCGCAATCCTAAGTGGCGCACAAGCCAGCCGGTGGACTTTCGCCTGATGGAAGGCGAACAGGTGGCAATAGTGGGGCCAAACGGCAGCGGGAAGTCGCTCATGGTGGACATCATAACTGGTGCTCATCCCATACTCAGTGGCGATGGCAACGACTCGTATGCCCGCTATGATTTTGGTCCGGGACGTTCGGACAAAGTGTATGAAAACCTGCATGTCATCACCTTCCAGGATGCCTACAGCACCACCGAGGGGTATTACTACTATCAGTTGCGCTACAACCAAGGCGAACTGACCGACGAGCAGAACCTCTATAAGTTGTCGAGTGGCGAATTGCGCCGTTATCAGCTGCGCCGTGCCCTCGAGGGCAATCCCCGTGTGCTGATACTCGACAATCCGTTCATCGGACTCGACACCGCAGCCCGCCACATGCTCGACGACACACTGTCCAGACTCACATCGACCACCGACATGCAACTGATCGTGGTGGTGTCGAGGGAGGAGGATGTGCCACGATGTGTGACAAGAAGGGTGGTGACCCCATCCGTCTGCCCGCCCGACCCTCGGCCCATAAGGGAAGAGTTGTCGGACGAAAAGAGGGAGTCCGGAGTATCGTGCGACCCTATCGTCGCCTTCCGCCACGTCTCCATCCACTACGACGAGCGCTACATACTGAAAGACCTCGACTGGACGATAAATCGTGGCGAACACTGGGCGCTGACGGGTCCCAACGGGTCGGGCAAGAGCACACTGCTAAGCCTGATATGCGCCGACAACCCCCAGGCCTATGCCAACGACATAAGCCTGTTTGGACGGCGTCGTGGCAGCGGCGAAAGCATCTGGGACATAAAACGTCACATAGGTTATGTGTCGCCCGAGATGCACCAGGCCTTCCTTCGCAACTATCCTGTCGTCGATATCGTGGCAAGCGGGTTGTACGACACCATAGGCCTATATCGCAAACCCAAGGCCGAAGACCTGGAGCCATGCATGGAGTGGATGCGGGTGTTCGGAGTCGACCGCTACCGCGACACATCGATGCTCAACCTCTCGAGCGGCGAACAACGACGGGTGTTGCTGGCGCGAGCCTTCGTGAAAAGTCCGTCGCTGCTCATCCTCGACGAACCGATGCACGGCCTCGACAACCAATGGCGCCAGCGAGTGAAGGAGGTCATCGACCAATACATGAGCGACGAGAACCGTACACTCATCATGGTGTCGCACTATGAAGAAGAGTTCCCACAATGCATCGACCACCGCATGGAACTGGAGCGTAACAAGTAACGAAATATATAAATCCTTAAATAAAAAAAGACTATGACAAAAATCGTTTACACTATTTTGACAATGGCATTTGCGCTCGGCGTTTATGCCCAAAACACATTGCCACCAATCACCATCAGTAGCAAGCCCGCCACTGTGAGCGGCAAGATAACTGGTATGGCAGCTGGCCAGCAAGTGGAGGCCGTGACATTCGTGTCGCGCCCATCGTGGTCGACCGACCAGATATCAACGACAGCCGACGTGAAGCCCGACGGAACATTCCAGGCTCAGATGGAAGTGGGGGTGAATACAGCCACATCGATCAACATAGGCGGACAGATGCGCCGCGAATTCTATGTGGTGCCGGGTCAGGAAGTGAAGCTGACCATCGACATGACGACCAAGGAAGTGAAATGTGAAGGCGCACTGGCTGCCCTCAACAGTTCGATGGCCAACTACTACGACGAATTTAACGAGCGCAACCTGAATGCCGAAATCAACGGACAAGGCATCGCGAAGTTGCGCGGAATGAGCGTGGCACAGTATAAGGCCAAGCTCCTGCAACTCTACAACGACGGAGTGAAACGCCTGAACGACGACAAACGACTCACTCCCGAGTTCCGCGAGTTTATGATGCCACACTATCAGTTCATAACCTATGCCCTGATGACCGGATACGACAAAATCCTGCGCTATGCCAACCAGGGACAAGGCGACTATACCAAGCCCGACGGATACTACGACGACGTGAAAGACTGGAACTTCACATCGAAGACTGGATTCCTCTACTCAACCGGTGGCACCGCAGCCGAAGTGGCAGCACAGGTGACAGCTGCAACGGGAGCACAGTATACGGTGCCGGCCAGCATCGCTCCACTGACCGCTGCCAAGAAATACACCGCCAAACTCGAGACACTCACTCCGCTGTCGGATGCCGACCTCGCTGCCATCAAGACTGAGTGCCCACAGTTTGAGAAGATTCTGCTGGCACAGAATGTGGCAACACAAGACCGTGTGGAAGAAAATGCCAAGAACAACCTGTTTAATGTTCACAAGATCGATGCCGGCGTGAAGGGCGAAGACATCTTCAAGGCCATCGTGGCTCCGTTCCGTGGCAAGATGGTGCTCGTGGATTTCTGGGCCACATGGTGCGGCCCCTGCCGCGCTGCCATGGAGACCATCAAGCCGGTGAAGGAAGAACTGTGGGGCAAGGTTGAGTTTGTGTACGTCACGGGCGAGACCAGTCCGCAGGCTGCATGGAACAAGATGGCTCCCGACATCCACGGCGAACACTACTATGTGACAGCCGCACAATGGGACACCCTGCTCAAGCAGTTCGGTGTGCAGGGCATTCCTGCATACGTGGTGGTCGACAAGGCCGGCAATGTCGTTACCAAACATATCGGATACCCAGGCAACGACGTAGTGAGAGAAGAACTTAGCAAATAGGGATGGTGTTGAGAAGTTAAAGGGAAGTTAAAGGGAAGTTAAAGGGACGATACCTCCTCCGAGGCAACATCCGTCCTTTTAACTTCATAGCGAAGCGATAACTTCTTTTCCATTCCTTTCCATTCCAAATAATTAAATAGTAAATATACCGATGAAACAGATACTTCTATTGTGTGCCATGATGTGCACACTCGGCATAAATGCCAAAGTAAGGCTCCTCGAGATGCCCGACATGGTGTATAGCAACACACCAGCCACCGTGAAAGGCACCATCAAGGGATATACCACCACCCACAAGGAAGCCGTGCTCGTACAATATGTCGACTTCGCCACATCGACGATGCAGACGGTGAATGCCACGATATCGACCATGTCGCCAACCAAGGCATCCGACGCTACATTCGAGTGTGAAGTGCCCGTAATGTTCACCAACCGAGTGACAATCTCGTTCCGCGACAAGTCGTACGTCATACTCCTCGTGCCAGGCGAAGAGACCGGCATCACCATCGACATGAAGCAACTCTATGCCGAAAAAGCCAAAAAGCCCGCACTGACATTCACTGGCTCATTGGCCGACTTCAACGACGACTTTGTGCAGTATGCAGGCGAATATGAAGCATCGGCACCATTCGAGGCGCTCACCGGCGATGCAGTCACCGGACTGACCCCCGACCAGTATAAAAGCCAGATGATGGATGCATACATGGCAGCAACCAAGAAACTCAATGCCGACAAGCGCCTGTGTGGAGCATTCAAGCAGTATGTTAACGCCACTTATCAGTATCACATGGTGGTGAATCTATATTCATTCCCGCGCCGTAAGCAGGCAGCCAGCGGCAGCAACGAGGCCGCAACACTGCCCGACAACTACTTTGCCAACCTGAAAGAGTGGCAACCATTCGAGAACAACGCTATGCTTTACGCGTTTTCCACCCCAACACAAGTGCTGACGCTGTCACAAGCCCTGGGCAAAGCCACCATCGGCGAATCGTTTGCCATACCAAAGTGTAGCCGGCAACTGCAAACAGCATACGCTTGCAAGGCACAACTGTCGAACAGCATTCCACTCACCGACCAGCTGAAGGCCGACCTCAATGCCAACTGCCCTGTACTGAAGGATGACATACTGAAAGCCAACGAAGCACTGCTGGCTCATATCGAGGAAAACCGCCGCAACCCGCAATTCTTCGTCAAGGACTTCGACCCGTCGCTCGAAGGCGAGGCCATCTTCAAGGCACTCATCGCTCCCTACAAGGGCAAACCGCTCTTGGTCGACTTCTGGGCCACATGGTGCGGACCCTGCAAGGCTGCAATGAAGACCATACTGCCAGTGAAGGAAGAGCTGAAAGGCAAGGTGAACTTCATCTACCTCACAGGTCCAACGAGCCCGAAGGACGCATGGGAAGCACAGATACCCGACATCCACGGCGACCACTACTACGTCACTGCCGAGCAATACTCAGCACTGCTCAAACAGTTTGAAAGCCAAGGCATACCTACATACGTGGTGGTTGACAAGGATGGCAACATAGTGAACAAGCACATAGGCTATCCTGGCAACGACGTCATTAAGGAAGAACTCACCAAATAGAGACCTCCCCTAGCCCCTCCCAAGGAACCTCCCCTAACCCCTCCCAAGGAGGGGAACAGACCCTCTCCCCAGCCCTCCCCCTTTATGGGGAGGGAGTGCCATCCGGATGGAAATAACCAAATAATTAAATAGTACATAAATCGTAAATAAAACAGAAGTTAAAGAGAAGTTAAAAGGAAGTAAAAAGGGAAGTTAAAGGGACGATACCTACTCCGAGGCAACATCCGTCCTTTTAACTTCATAGCGAAGCGATAACTTCTTTTCCATTCCTTTCCATTCCAAATAATTAAATCGTAAATCAATAGTAAATCGTAAATATTTCGATGAGACACATATTTCTTGTTATCGCTCTCTTAGCCTGCCTTGGCCTCGACGCCAAGGACAGGCTGGGGGAGTTGCCGCAAATAAAGTATTCGACCTCGCCAGCAGTGGTGAATGGTCAAGTGAAAGGATATAAGGCTGAGAGCGGCATCAAGTCGGTGACATTCTCCTTCACCGTGTTTACCGACAGCGAACGCAAAACCGTAGAGGCTCCTATTGGCAGTGACGGACGTTTCCGTGCCGAACTGCAGACCTACTACACCGACCGCGTCGATATGCACTGGGCCGACACCGTCATCACCTTCGTGGTGGTGCCAGCCGAGGAAATGACCCTCACCATCAACCCCGACCTCGTGGGAGTGGCTGCTGCCAAGCGCCCTGCCTTCGAGTTCACTGGCAGCATAGGCGACTTCAACACCGACCTCGTGCGCTATGCATCGCAGTATGAAGCCATCGAGGTGATAAAGTCGATACAAGGCGAGGAAGGCATGAAGAGCCTGAAAGGACTGACCGTGATGGAGTATCGCGACAAGGTAGTAAGCCTCTACGACGAGGCTGCACGTCGCATCGATGCCGACAAACGAATCTGTGGAGCATTCAAGGAATATGTGAAGGCCACATACAAGTATCAGATTGTGATAAAGACCTTGCTCTACAACACGACGCTGATGGTGGCAAACGACACCGATACCCCCTATAAGCAGCCCGAAGGCTACTATGGCTATCTTGCTACGTTCCAGCCTTTCGCCTCAACGGCATACTTATATACGATGCATCTGGCACAAGCAGTGGCAACCGCCAACCTGTTCGGCAACTACGCGGGTCAGGAGTTGCAGATGCCATCGTCGGCCGAACCGATACGCAAGGCGCTGAAGTATGCATCGTCGGTCAGCGAGCTCAACCTGCTTACCGACGACGAGATAGCATCGATGAACAGCGAATGTCCCGAACTGGCTCCAATCATCCTGCGATACAACGACGATTTGAAGGCACGCATCGAAGCTGCCAAGCAAAGTACCGGATATAAGATTTGCAGCATCGATGCCGAACTAAAAGGCGAGGATGTATTCAAGGCACTTATTGCTCCCTACAAGGGCAAACCGCTGCTTGTCGATTTCTGGGCCACATGGTGCGGACCGTGCCGCGCTGCCATGGAGACCATCAAGCCGGTGAAAGCCGAACTGAACGGTAAGGCCAATTTCATCTATATCACCAGTCCGTCGAGCCCGAAGCGTGCATGGGAACTCACCATCCCCGATATCCACGGCGACCACTACTACGTGACCGACGAGCAGTACTCCACACTGCTCAACCAGTTTGAAAGCCAAAGTATTCCGACATACGTCACTGTCGATAGCAATGGAAACATCGTCAACCACTACATAGGCTATCCAGGCAACGATGTCATCAAAGCAGATTTAAGCAAATGAACCGAGCCGCAACACCCGCTCTTCATTATTCATTAAAATGAACATCTGCTCTTCATTATTCATTATTAATTATTCATTAAAATGAAGATTCTCTATTTCCACGGATTTGCCTCGTCGGGCGCCACAGGTACAGCCGAGTTCCTGCGCAAACTCATGCCCGAAGTCGAGGTTGTATCGCCCGACATACCGGTTGACCCGGTTGAGGCCCTGCCTTATCTCAAGCAATTGTGCGAACAGGAAAAGCCCGACCTCATCATCGGCACATCGATGGGAGCCATGTATGCACAGCAGATGTACGGCTACAAGAAGATTCTTGTCAACCCGGCGTTCAACATGTCGACCATGTCGAAGGTGCTGAAGACGGGCGAACATAAGTTCCTCAACGGTCGCAAGGACGGACAGAAGACATTCAAGATAACGAAAGACATCATACAGCACCACAACCAGATGGAGCGCCAGCAGTTTAAGGGTATCACCGACTTCGACCGTGAGAATACCTACGGACTGTTTGGCATCCACGACACGACGGTGAATACCTACGACCTCTTCAAGAAGCACTATAAGAACGCTCAGCGATTTGACGGCGAACATCATCTCAACGAGAAGGCATTGCGTCAGGCGGTGGTGCCGCTTGCCAAGCAGATGCTCGGGCTTTGAAACCTTTGGATTGCATTCCTGAATATTCAGATAACCCCAATAAATACCCCAATCAATATGCTTATAATAGGAATAGCAGGTGGTACAGGCAGCGGAAAGACCACCGTGGTAAACAAAATCATAGAGGCACTGCCCGAGGGTAGTGTGGCTGTCATTCCCCAGGACTCGTATTACAACGACCAGAGCGACCTGCCGCTCGAGGTGCGCAAGCAGACCAACTTCGACCATCCCAATGCCTTCGACTGGACTTTACTGTCGCATCAGATTGAAGAGCTGAAGGCCGGACGCGCCATCGAGCAACCCACCTATTCTTATATCACGTGTACGCGCCTGAGCGAAACCATACATGTGGAGCCCAAGGACATCATCATTGTCGAGGGCATCATGTCGCTCTACGACAAGAATCTGCGTGACCAGATGGACCTCAAGATTTTTGTCGATACCGGAGCCGACGAGCGCCTGCTGCGAGTCATTGTGCGCGACATGGCCGAGCGTGGGCACCCACTCGAAATGCTTGTCAACAAATACCGCAATGTGCTCAAGCCCATGCACGACGAGTTTATCGAACCCACCAAGCAGTATGCCGACATCATCATCCCCAACGGCGGAGGCAACGAGCAAGCAATCCAGATGTTGCGCAAGTACATCATCGGTCAGCTGCGCGAACTCGAGGAGGTGAAGCGCCAGCAGAATGAAGTCGGCAGGCTATAAGCATATAGTCAGCATCCTGTTTTTTGGTATTCTTTTTTAAGAGTCCTTTTTATTAACTACTAAATACACTAATCTTATGAGGAAAATGATTACACTTTTAATTGCAGCCGCATTTATGATGTTAAGTGCTGGCGCATGGGCCGACGACTTTAAGGGTCAGACCCAACAGTATCCGAAAAACAACTACAGTACCGAGTCGGTAAACTTCAGCCTGTCGGAGGTTGCAGCCACACTCGGGGTCGAAGCCGACTCGCTTGCAAAGGCCCTTACAGGCTCAACAGCCGAGTGGTCGATTGCATATACCAATGCTGAGGGCATGGAGGAGACTTCAACCCAAAAGACCACGAGCGAGGGCGGTTTCTATATGGACTGCGATGGCGTTGTCTGCTCTTGGAAAACCGCTCCCCAACATGCTGTGGCCGGAGAGCCAAACTGGTATGTCAACTTTGCATGGGATGCATCGGCCGACCAACTCACATTCCTTGTGGGTCAGTACAGCGGAGTGATGCAGGCTGGCGACGACTACACCTGCCACCTCATCCTGACCCTTGGCGAGAAAACTGCTCACTTCTACATCAACCTGCAAGTAATTGCCAAGCCAGTAGTTTCCACACGTCTCGTTTCTGAGATCGAAGTGCTGAAGACCGTCGAGACTACCGTAAGTCAGGACGCACGCAACAACACCCAGGCCGACGAAGTCGAGGTCGATGTCAGCGATGCAGCCACATTGCTTGGATACACCGATGCCGAACTGCAGAATGTCATAGGATTTGCCATACACACCAATTCCTACGATTCCGAGCGCGAAGTGATGGGCGACACCCTTGCCATGCCGGCCGACTATGCCAACCCCTCGTTCCAGCTTGTTTCGTTTATGAACGACGAGACCGGTGTGGAAGACCCCCACTGTGTGCATGGTACCACATCGACCTATACCAAGTTCCACATCAGCTCTATCAGCTACGCCGAAGGCAAGCTCCGCTTCTCAATCTACCAGCAGCCCGGAGTCTTGAAGAGTGGTGATGAGGTATATGCCATGCTCTACATCCTGAAGGATGGCAAGGCATACGCCATACGTGTCAACCTGCATATCACCGACCATGTGGTTCTCACCCCCGATGTGCTGACCACCGTAGGCGAGCAGACATTCCAGTATGAATACGTTACCGACAACACCGAGGCCGAGAACTATCTTGCTGCGATGTCAAAGATTCGTTACACCATCGACATGCCCGCCATTCTTGCCGCATTCCCCGAGGGAGCCACAGCCGAGGACCTCGTGTTTATGACTACCCAAAGCAGTGACAACCGTGAACTCCTCGACCACGACGCCATCGTCTCCTTGGGCTTCCATTCATCCAATGGTGCCTACATGAAGTGGGATGGCACACTGTGCACCTATGGCGATCCGGAGGATGCTGCCAAGATAGGCTACAACAGTGGCGCTTCGTTCGACTTCGCCTACGTGCCTGCCACTCCCGAGGACGGCAGCCGCCTTGTCAAGACCGTCTACCTTGTCTACGACTACAAGTATGCCTACGTATTCAACTTCGACATCACGCTGCACAACACACCTACAGGTCCTGTATATGTGGCAGTCACCAATCCGCAGGAACATCTCGATGCCGGCAAGACCATATATACACACGACGAGGCGACCGACACCTACACAGCAGCCTCTGCCGTCGAGGAGGGCGTGCAGTATTATGTATTGCAAGAAGACTATATAGAGCCTAAACCCGAATACACATTCGACACTTGCGAGGAAGTCGACGAAATTACCTTCGACATCGACCTCGTGCTTTGCGAAAGCACACGTACCCTTTCGCGCTATCGCATCGAGAACGGGGAACAGGTGAGCGACTCGCGCAACGTGGTCACTACCTTCGATGCCGACTACCTCACCACAACCCTCGGCACCGCCACCCCCGACTATTACGTTGCAGTGAAGGGAACCGATGCCGCAGGCGCCGACTCCATCTACTACCATCAGGCCGTGACCTCATTCTCGTCGGCATCGCTTTCGGGCAACAACGGCGGTGCATGGCTCTCGAAGGAAGGCAGTTACGACGGTGCATGGGGCGATGGCTACCCAATAGGATTCTCACACCTTGGCAACCAGATAGAGTGGTGGAAGAATTCTCCTGGTGCATTCACCGAGGGCGAGCAAAATACCGTAAGCTTCTATCTCGTAAATATCCAGACAGGCAAGATAGTCAAGGCAACCTTCCACATCACATGGGTCAACAGCATCAGCACAGCCGAAGTAGTGGCAAGCGAGGAAATCATACTTGGTACCCGCGGTGAAGGCGACAACGAGTACGTGCTCGACTTCGACTTCAGCGGTGTGGCCGAGAAGCTCGGCACCACAGTCGAGGAACTCAGCCAACTGGCCACTATCTATGTCAAGAACCAAAGCAACCGCTATGTGGCAGCAGCCGACGGCGACTACTACTACGATGAACTCGACGGCGTGAAACTCACTGCCGATGGCACCATCATCTCGGAAAGCGAGGAAGATATTGTATATACCCTCAACATCGACCTCGTCAACTCGTCGTTCGTGACATACGTAATCGACGATGCAGCTGCCAACTCGACCTACACCACCACCATCTACCTCGAGTACGACGGCAAGCGCTATCAGTTTGATATCGTCGTAACCCCCGATCCCGACAACTATGAGCCTTTGGCCATCAGTTCGGTTGTTGACAGCAAGAGCCATTCAGCCATCTACACCATCAGTGGTCAGCGCATCAATACTCCTGAGCGCGGACTCAACATCATAGGCGGTCATAAAGTATTGGTAAAATAATCAATAAAACCAGCCGACATTAAACCACAAAACGGGGTTGACACCATCGCGGTGCCAACCCCGTTTGTAGTACCCTGTGGAGGGGGTGAAAAATGAGTGCGCACTCTCGGCCCTGTGAGTGCGCACTCTCGGGCCTGCGACTGCGCACTCTCGGCCCCGCGAGTGCGCACTCGCAAACTCGCAAGTAC